>NZ_LT964739.1:994771-1303359 GCF_900240265.1 Galactobacillus timonensis | reverse complement strand
CTTGCCTGCATAGACGTCATACGGATCGGAGAATGAAGCGATCAGCACGTAGTACAGCGGATAGGCAACGATGAAGATGATGACGATGCACAGAATAATAAGAAGTATCTGTGCGCTCTTCTCTGACATACCGGAAGCTGTACCCTGACCATGTGAAGCTGTTTTCTTACTCATATGTTCACTCAGCCCCTTTCATCAGATGAAGCTCACTTCATCATTCAGCTTCTTCGAGACCTTGTTGACGATCACAAGAAGAATGATGTTGACGACGGTATTGAACAGACCGACAGCTGTGGAATAGCTGTACTTGGCGTTTTCGATACCTTGCTGGTAGACATATACGGCAATGACATCGGATGTTGCCTTGTTCAGGTCTGTCTGTAAGAGCCATACCTTTTCGAAGCCGACATTCATCAGGCCGCCTGCACTCATGATCAGCTGCAGGACGATGGTAGGCATGAGCTGTGGAATATCAATGTTCTTGACTCTCTGCCAAAGGGAAGCACCATCGATCTTGGCTGCTTCATACAGTGCACTGTCGATGTTGCCCAGTGTAGCCAGGTAGATGATGCAGCCCCAGCCGGCATCCTGCCAGATTCCGGAGATGATGTACACCGGACGGAAGGCAGATGCTTCAGCCATGAAATCTGTCTGCGTTCCCAAGAGCAGGTTGAGAAGACCGCCTGAAGGAGACAGGAAGATGCGGATCATACCACACACGATCATGATTGAGATGAAGTGTGGAGCATAGAGCACAGTCTGGGTGACTCTCTTCAGCTTCTTGTTTGCCAGCTGATTCAGGAGCAGAGCGAGAATAATCGGTACAGGGAAGCCCCACAGAAGCGAATACAGGCTCAGCAGGAATGTGTTCTTGATCATTCTTCCTGCATTCGGTGAGTTGAAGAATCTTGAGAACCACTTCATTCCCACCCATTTGGACCCTGCAAAGCCTCTGCTGGCCTTGTAGTCACGGAAGGCAATCTGAATTCCGTACATCGGAATGTACTTGTAGACCAAGGTGAGAATCAATGGAATTGCCAGCATGAGATACAGCTGCCAGTTCTCCTTGATCTGGTTCTTCAGAGGCTTACCTGTGGCTAATGCAGTTTTCTTGTGTTCAGCCATTTTTCCTCCCAAATGTGGAGTGCCCGTCTGTCTGCGCATACAGATGGAACTGAACCATTGTCGGTGTACACCGTGCAACGTTTCACCACATACATCCTTAGCGTAACGTTGTAAGCGCTATCAGTCAATACTATTTTCTCTTTTTTGGAAATATAAAAAGGTACTTTCACAGGTGGCATACGGCAGTGAAATTCTATATTTTGTGCATAATTAAGCCATGTTTTTTTATTTACCTGCAATATTGTATGCTTTTACAAATGCAGAAATGCAATAATTTTCTTTTTCTGGAGCGTGGCTATGTAACGTTTCATCAAATTTCATGAATTTCTCTGTGAAAGCACTGTATTTGGCATATAATACATATGGATAGAGGAAAATGTCATGACATCTGAAGAAAAGAACCCAACGATGAAGGATGTTGCCAACGAAGCAGGCGTTGCCCTTGGCACAGTCTCAAAGGTGGTCCGGGGAATCCCGGTCGGTGAAGAATACCGTGTCAAGGTAGAACGGGCAATCAAGAAACTGAATTACCGTGTTAACAATTATGCACGCGGGCTTCGCACCAGCCGTACCGGCATGGTAGCCGTGCTGCTTCCTAATCTTGCCCGCCCCTACTTTGCCGCTCTGGGCAATGCATTGAATCATTCCCTTTCCCAGAAAGGACTCAATATGATGGTCTGCTGCGCAGACGGCAACCCGGATGCGGAACAGTATGCCCTGGATCTGGTCGACCAGAACAAGGCAGACGGTGTCATCGCACTGACCTATGATCCTGACCTGAAGATCCACAATCCATACACATTCATTGCCATTGACCGTGTTCTAGGCCAGGGCATCCCGACAGTTGCAAGTGACAATTACGGTGGAGGTCAGCTTGCCGTCAGGGAACTGATCCATCATGGCTGTACAAGTCTTGCCTATATCGGATCTGTCTCTTCCCTTGCCAATGAGCCTGCCAAACGCTACTCGGGATTTGAGAATGCCTGCCGTTTCATGAATATCCCATTTGATTCCATCGTTGTCCAGGATGGACCGGATGGATTCTATACCGATTTCCTGAAGCAGCATATCCATGATGGAAAGCTCGATTTCGATGGCATCTTCTGCTGCACGGACCTTATTGTAAGACAGGTCATGGATACGCTGAAGGATATGCATATCTCCGTACCGGAGGATGTACAGATGATCGGCTTTGATGGTGTCCGTGAATTCGGTATCGGAAATCTGAAATGCTCCACCATCATTCAGCCCGTTCAGGCGATTGCGGATACTGCCGTTGCTCTTCTCACCAATGCGTTCGGAGAAGGCATCACCCCGCCGCTGATCTGTCTGCCGGTTGAATTTGCCGAAGGAGGCACTACCAGGAAATTATTATGAAAAGATATTCAAAAGCCTGGTGGAAGAACTGGTGGTACTACTACAAGTGGTATGTCATTGTTGCCACTCTTGTGATCGGTGGAATCATCCGTACGCTCGCCCGCAAGCTCTCCACACCAAAACCGGATATACAGATTGCCTATACCGGCGATTTTCCGTTGAATGAAGAAGAACACGCTGAGATTCAGAATGTCCTTGAAGCATACGATACCGATTTCAATCATGATGGAAAGGCAATCATCCAGATCAACCAGTATCTGAGTGGTAAATACGCCAGTGCCATTGAAGCCCCGACCTATTCCTATGCCTCCTATGTCACCATCATGGCAGATATGGAAGATTGTCAGAGCTACTTCTTCCTGATGGAAGATGCAGGCAAAGTCCAGGCGGACTACCAGATCCTTGCCGGAATGGATGGTTCCATCCCTTCCGCGTCTGACTTCCGCGCAGATGACAAGGTCATCTCCTGGAAAGCACTAGACCCGGACTGCAGCATTGAGCATCTTGCCGGTCTGTCCATCGGACACAGGTACTATGAATCAGACAAACGCTGCCAATATGATGAGGAATGTGAACAGTTATGGAATCAGTTAAGAAAGCAATCGGCATCCTGAGCATCCTGGCACTCCTTTCTGCCGGATGTGTGCCGGAATTAAAAAAACCAGAGCCTTCGAAGTCAGGGCCGTGGAAAATCGGTACATATGTTGAAGTGGAAGACGTCCCGCACGGATTTGAAATCCAGAACCAGAATGATTCTCTGGCTTCAGACAATCTGTTCTATACAGCCTGGACTTCCGGCAAGCAGCAGTCCATTATCATCGGGAACAAGGAAACGGACTACTATGATGCACAGCTTTACATGCTGGTGCAGGAAGCTGACAGTGCAGAGAGCTCAGAAAACATTATGGCCAACCTTCTTGCAAGAGCAGAAAGCACATACGAAATATCCGATGAAGAGAAAAAGACATACAATGGCAGAACCTGGAAAGTCCTGACCTATACCTATAAGAGTGAAGATACCCCCTATGCTCATGGCATCAGTGCACTGACTGCCGCTGAGCATGCCACAGTCCTTGTTGAGCTTTCCATGACAGATGCATTTGCTGAAGATGGAAGCGAGGCTCTGGCATACGTTCTGGACCGCTGCAAGGTTGAGGAGTGAATCTTATGAACATGTTCCATCCGGATTATGCAAGTGCAGGTGATGGCGGAAGACTGAGCGGGCTGGATCGCTACAAGGAAGTCATCGGCCGGGATCACAGGAAATTCTTCCTGGCAAACCTGATGACAGCCTTGTGCTTTCTTCCCTTTGCCATAAGCGTCCTGCTTTCCGTTTCCACAAGTTCGTTACTGCTTCTGATCCCGCTTTGTGCCCTTAGTGGACTGCTTGCCGGCCCAGGTCTTGCCTGCATGTATGACATCATCCTGCGTTCCCTGCGGGATGCAGGAGGCACATTTCCGGAAGAATACAGGCATGCATGGATTCAGAATGCACGCCAGGCAATGATACCGGGAATGATCTTCTGCCTTCTTACCGGTCTGCAGCTGTTCATGATCGGTATGTTTTCCTGGGCTTCCAGGACACCAAGCGCCGGGACGCTGATTGTCTACCTCCTTGGTGTCTTTATTGTCATGGTGTTCTTTCTGACCTACTGGCCGCAGCTGGTGCTCTTCGATCAGAAGAACAGCATCCGTCTTCAGAACAGCCTGCTTTTCCTGTTGAAGTACCGTACAAAGATACTGATTGCAGCACTTGTGAAGTTTGCCTTCTGGATCATCGTGATTGTCCTTATGCCGTGGTCCTTCTTCCTGATTCCAGTGATCGGATTCTGGTGGCCGGATCTTGTGGCAATGCATCTGCTGTATCCTGCACTGGATTCTTCGTTCCATATTGAAGACAGCATCAGGAAAGCATTCCCCGGACAGATTCCGGAATATGAAACGGATGAGGAATGGGTCGAAAGAATGCAGAAAGAGGAGAGTGAAGAACATGCCGAAGCCATTCGCAGAAAATCATCTCACACTGACTGAGAGGCTTTTCCAGGAAGCCAGCCGTGCTGCCCAGCCGGAATCCTATCAGAAAAGTGTCAGGAAACTTGGCATTGCCGGTATTGTCCTGATACTCGTTTCCTTAGCCATTATGGAATTGATGCACATGAACATGCTGTTCCTGTTTGGTGAAATCCTGATCGTCACCATGACCCTCGTCTGGATGATGGTCATCTATCCAAAAGCCAGAGCCAGAGCAAGATACAAGGATCTGCGGGAAGGACAGGGAACACCACAGCGGACAACGCAGTTCTTTACGGACTGCCTGGCCATAAACAGCAACGGTTCAGAGACAATCATGAAATACCGTGATCTGATCCGGGTTCAGTACACGGATCACCTGATCATCCTCTACAGCAATGACCAGAGAGCCATCATCCTTGATCAGAACGGCTTTTCACCCCTTTCTGCAGACCAGGTCATCTCCCGTGTGGAGAACCTGATGAACTCTCAGTAATCATTCAAGACATAAAAATATCCGGATTTCCGGGACAGGCCAGCAGGTCTGTCTACGAAAGTCCAGATTTCATTCTTTTCAGAATAAAACTGCACATTGTGCAGCTTACTTGATCTTTTCCTTCAGCTTGGAGCTCGGCTTGAAACGCGGTGTCTTGGCTGCCGGAATCAGGATCTTCTCTCTTGTTGCAGGATTGATGCCTGTTCTTTCCTTGCGCTCCGTATTCTCAAACTTGCCGAAGCCCGGAACGTTGACAGCACCGTTTTCCTCCAATATATCGCTGATCTCCGCAAATACGGCAGCGACCGCTTCCTGGGCTTTCTTGCGGGACAGTCCCGTTTCAGCGCAGACACGGTTTACAAGATCCTTTACAGACTTGTTGCAGATTGTATTGACCATATGAATATTCTCCCGGAACCGGATAATCAGAAAAGCCCAGATTTCCGTATGAAATGAGGCTTTACTGAATCCGCTTTCCTATCATACTCTGAATACATTGTTTTGAAAATGATCGGGTAGGAATCTGAGGACATGAATAGTCCCCAGATTGTGATCCTCCCACACCACCGGAGGAGCCGTTCGGCGTCCGGCGGTTCAACAAATCGACATATGTAACTGAATTGCTAGATTGTTGTGATACTCCTCAAGGTTAACAAGCCCTTCCTGTTTCAGCAGGCTATTCGGTATCCATGTACTTAATATCCTTCCGATCCGGTAGTAGCCTTTGCGTGAGTTAGCCAATTTCCAGCACTCTGTCCTCAACGCCACCTTGTTGAATCTAAGATGGCGGGGGTTCAGATAATAGAGGTGGTTAGCTCTGTTTCTGATCGTCTTCCATTGTTTCCATAGGATCATCCGCAAATGGATTCTGATCTTCTTATCCAGTTCTCTCAGCACCCCTTTCATACCTTCTCCCAGCCTGAAGTAGTTCAGCCAGCCTCTAGTAACCTGATTGATCTTCTCAATCCGGTATTTCAGCGACACGCCCCAGTTTCTCCGGAGCAGTGGTTCAAGGTTGCTCTTCAGCTTCTGAATTGACTTGATATGAGGCTTTGGCCTCCATTTCCCGTCTTTCCAGTAGAAGGTATATCCGAGATACTTGCATTGGTCCGGTCTTGCCACTTTTGTCTTCGTGGCATTGACCTTAACCCTGAGGTGTTTCTCCAGCCAGTTCGTGACAGAATGCATCACTCTGTTGGCCGCCACTTCACTCCTTACACAGATAATGCAGTCATCCGCACTATACCGAATTCGGTATAGCGCAGATTATGCCGAAGTTTAAACTATACCGAAATTTATGACCAAACCCAGTAATTATGGATACTTTGCTCAAGAAACTTCGGTATAGTTTTTTTTGCTCTATAGTATTTGAGATTCCTATTACAAACTTGTAGTAGGAGGTTTTGCAATATGCATGATAACAGTATTACTCTGCAGGAGGCTATTGATGGAGTTATTAAATGCCAACATGAGAACGGACATCCAGATTCATATATCAAAAATTTTCGCTATACCTGCAATAGACTCTTAAGACTTGCAGATCAACTTGAAACTACACATCTTACACAAGAACTTATCGATCATTTTTTGGCTGATGATAAAAACTCAAGAACCGGTGAATATAGACATGAAAGATATCTCGAAAACAATCGCTGTATTCGCTTCATTCAATCATATCTAGCGACGGGAACTGCAGTGATTAAAAAATACAGTATTCCTATTGAAGAGCACATCTCCGAGGGACTGTTAGAGGTTTTACACCAATATGATTTGTATGAAGAGTCGTTAGGCTTAAGTAAAGCTTCGCTGATAAAAAATCGAGCACCTATGAGATATCTTCTGGAATACATGTCTTCACTCGGATATCAAAACTTATCGGATATTCAGGCTGGTGATACCATCAACGCAATCGAAGATATGCTTGAAAAACATTATGATCCGTCAAGCCTGACGACTGCAATTTCCGGGATGAGACGATTTTATGAAATATTTCCCGAAATTCAAAAATACAGACTTGAGATTCCGTCAAGAATGCGGCGCAAGCGAGATATCATTGATGTTTATACTGATGAAGAATGTGACCTGATTAAAAATCACTTGATCTCTTCGGATATTTCATTCCGTGATAAAGCCATTTGCCTGCTTTCATTTGAAACGGGAATCAGAGGCTGTGATATCTGTAATCTTAAGCTTTCTGATGTTGACTGGAAACATAGTGTTATATCTATTGTTCAGTCCAAAACACGAAGATCTTTAAATTTGCCGATTCGTTCATCTTTCGGCAATGCCATGGTTGATTACCTTTTGAAAGAGCGTCCTATTTGCGATGAAAAATACTTTTTTCTTTCCAAGAACGCTCCGCATATCAAATTGAACAATACTTGGCACATTGTCAGAAATGTTGTATGTGCTTCCGGAGTTGAAATTAACAATCGTCTTACAGGAACCCGTATGTTTCGACATAACGCCGCATCAAGAATGGTTCGTAAAGGCGTACCTTTGCCTGTAATTTCAGATGGTCTTGGTCATAATAACCCGGATTCTACAATGGTGTATATTGCGACTGACCAGAAGACTATGGCATCTTTAACACTGCGGGTGCCTAAAGCTGGTGATAAAGTATGAAGGAGACCAGTTTAAATTTGCGGCTTAATGACTTCATTGTTTACAAACGAAGCCTGGGTTACGACTACAAAACAGCTGAACGGTATCTCAATAAATACCGCTCCTATATGTCAGAAAATTATCCGGATGTTTTGGTACCTGACAAAGACAGTACAGATTCTTTTCTGAATCTTTATCAAGGCCAGTCAGGTGGCCTTCATAACGCGATGGCACCTCTGCGAGAATTCTCTCGGTATCTTTATAATCTGGGGTTGAAAGATGCGTATATTATCCCTGCAAAACAGATGCCAAAACTGAATCCGGATCCTCCGTACTTTCTATCAGAAGAAGAAATATCTCTTTTCTTTAATGAATGTGACAGCTATTATAACGCCTCCGGAAAATATCCAAGCAAACTCGTAATTCCCGCATTCTTCCGATTTCTATACTGTTGTGGTGTCAGACCGAAAGAAGGAAGAATACTTCTTTCGAAAAATGTCAATCTGGAGGAAAACTATATTGATATTCTTCAGTCAAAAGGACCAGTCAGCCGCAGATTATTTATCAGTAATGAACTAGCTGATTACCTGACTCAGTATGATCGACATATACGTGCCATGTTTCCAAACCGAAAGTATTTCTTTCCAAGTGATATTGACCGGCATTATTCGGTTAGCGCTATTGTTTATCACTTCCAAATCGTGTGGAAGACCGCATTCCCTGAATGGATCGGGAAATATCCACGTTTATACGATTTCAGGCATCACTTTGCGTGGGCAACGATTAATAGCTGGGTTAGAGAAGGCGTCGATGTTAACGCAATGCTTCCATATCTGATGAGATATATGGGACATAACTGTATCAAACATACTTTGTATTATTTCAGATTCGTTCCGGATTTCTATAATGATTACCAAGATCTTGCAATGTCTTTGAACGATCGTATCCCGGAGGTATCTGATGAGTAAAAAAGAGACCGCAATATTCTGGAATACAGCACGTACCTATTTGGATCATCATTTAAAAGAAATTCGGCAAGTAAGCATGAATACGGTTGAGAGCTATCGCAATTGTTTGAACTGTTTTATTGATTATCTTGAAAACGAAATCAATATCAAACGCAATGCAATCACTTTCAATCATTTTGACAAAGAGACACTGACGGGCTATCAAGCATGGATGATTAAAGAGCGCAAATTAGCTCCAAAGACATGTAATCTTCGCATGACAGCGATACGATCCTTATTGGAATATGCATCTCAGAATTATCTGTGGATTATGCCAATTTATACAGACGCATGTAAAATCGTTGGAGTAACAGTAGAGAACAAACCCATAGAATATTTCGAGCCAGAAGAAACAAAAGCACTATTGAATGCGCCTCCTCAAAATAGCAGAACGGGGCGTCGCAATAAAATGATTTTTATTTTCATGTATGACACAGCAGCCAGGGTGGCGGAGGTTCTACATGTAAGACTATGTGATCTTCATCTTGATGCGAAAGTCCCTTATGTGACATTGTTGGGGAAAGGACGCAAATATCGTAATATTCCGCTTATGGAGAAAACAGTTCTCCATCTTAGACGATACCTTAAGGAGTTCCATAATTCGGATATGAAATCTGAAAGTCCGTTGTTTTATTCCAGATTACACGGACAGAAACACGCATTATCATCAGATACTTTAGAAAAACTCATTAAAAAATATGCGGCTGAGTGTGCAATGAAAGGAAATAATATGCCTGAGGATTCCCATTGCCATATGTTAAGGAAAACACGTGCTATGGATTTATATCTTTCAGGGGTTCCACTTACTCATATTCAGCAGTTACTTGGTCATGAACACATTTCCACCACTTATTTAAGATAAGAAAAGAACCGTTCCTGTTCAGAACGATTCCTTGTCATCCGTTATATTAAGGTTATTGCTGTCTGTCTGCTCAGTGCTGTCATCGAGCAGTTCGCCTGTTTCACTATCGAACGTATGCCCATCGGCTGAATAAGCCTGGGCTGTGAGGTCATACCCGTCGTTGGCCGTCTGCTCGTAATACTGCAGGCTGGACATGTTGTTCTCAGTAAGCACAGGACCATCATAATCGGCAGAGCCTTCCCTGATTGCCTTCTCAATATTGACATTGCGGAGCAGAACCTTGGCACGCAGCGTATCAAATGAATATCCCCGCCCTCTGAGGTGTGTTTCTCTTGTCAAACGGTTGCTGCACTCGGTATAGCCGTTGGATATGGCAATGTCGCAGTCCCATATGGCAAATATCGGCTCGTAGAAGTTATGCACGGTTGCCGCAAGCTCACGGAACGGGGCATAAATGTCTTCTTCATGCTCATCTTCCGGTGCAGGCGGCAGATTTGCCTCCCAGTCCGCAAACGCCTGTTCTGCATTCTCCTTGGAAGCCTGGTTCTCATCGTAGATGTTAAAGAAGTCTTCCTTGATGTCATAAGCGGTTGCCAATGGGCTCAGGTCTGGGTCATCTCTCATCCACCTGATTGCGTCTGCCTCATCTGCGTCAAGGTCTTTCAGACGCTTTCTGAGCGTATATGCAGGGCCATGCTTGAACTTCGGCCCAGTCTTGCCAGGATACTTTGACTGAATATTCTTCCGTATCTCATCCACGGCAAGGTTGGCCTTCATCACCACATGGAAGTGGTCAATCGCCCATTTTGCGTTCGGCAGATATGCACCAATCGGTTTCTTGAACGGCCTGTACATGTCGCTGCACACCCACCGGACTTTCTCACGCTCTGATAACGGCAGTGATGCGAAATGATCTTCCAGGAAGTCCTGTGTGCGTTTTTCCAGCAGGTCGTACATGGTGTGTTTCTCAAGGTTGGTCATGACGGTGATGAACCTGCCATTGACCTTGATTTCATCAATGCCCAGGTATTCCGGCATACGGAACTGCATGATCTCCCCGTGGCTGCCTATGAAGTCCGAAAAGATATTCAGTATTGATACGCTTGTCATCGGGTAGTTGCGTCCGACTTCTTCAAAAGTGTTCCGAACGCACTGTTCTACAATTGAGCATTCTGCCCGTGTCGTGATCTTCCGTTTGCCATCAATACCTTCCATTTCCGCCTTCCAGATGTACCGGCAGTCAGGATTGCTGCAGCGCTTCCGGGGCACTGTCACATATAGCCGTGTTGGTTTTCCGCCATTCGGTGTATCACTGACCGTAACAGTCCGGTTGTCGTGCTTAGACATCTTCGCTCCGCATTTCGGGCAGATATCCGGTACTTCTCCGGCATATGCCAGCTCAAATTCCCGGATTGTCTGCTCAACCGTTGTTTCCACCCCGTTTATCGTGCGAGTTCCGGTTTCATGGGCTTCATGAATAAACCGAGCATTTGCCGGATAAACGCCGAACAGCTCTTTGACTAATTCCGGGTCAGTGACAGTGATTTCACCGCTGCCTTTTGGTTTCCTTGGCATCCGCAAACCTCCTTCCCGGCTGTCGGTTACTTCTTCTTCCTGCTGTCTCTGTCAGCCTTCTGGACAGCTTCAACATCGAAACGCTGCTTGTTATTCACGAGATCGTAAATGATAGGCAGAAGGGCATTGAAGGACTGCGGGTCATTCAGAATCTTATTGACCATAGCCGTGAATTCCTCGCCCTTTAACTGCATGGCTGCCATTGTAACAATGCGTGCCAGCCTTCCATCCTGGATGATGGCATCCTTGGAATTGCTGCTGTTGCGGATCTGTGTGCGGGATACTTCGTCGGCAGACACCTTGTCTGCGATGGCGTTGAGGACTTCAGCGCCTTCCTCGGCAGGTGTATCCTCGCCCCAGATGAGGTTGATCTGACGGATGATGTCATCCAGCTCTTCCTGCTTGCCGCCGCTTGTCATGTGCCCGGCGGTCATCGGTCTCAGAGTGTGATGATCGTCCGGGTCATCCGGTACATCCAGCTTGTTGATGCGGTAGTCGGACATGACAAGACTGTTGATATCCACCTCAGAACCATCATCGCCGTTGATCCTGTGGCTCAGCAGTGTGCAGAAGCCGTAGAAGATTTCCAGCTCCGGGTCATCGAGATCCACAATCTGGCTGATGTAGGTATATGCCTTGCAGTACTTTCTGAGGTTCTTGCGGAAGGTAGAGAGAACGTCAATCTGCTTCTGTGCTTCGTCGATCTTGTCTTCCGCACGCTTCATCATGTCTGTGTTGCCTGCTTCCTTGGCCTTCAGATATGTTTCATGCCATGTGATGACGGCATTTCTCTGTGCCTTGTAGAGGTCTGACCATCTTTCTGCCGGAGCGGAAAGGCAGGCATACAGCTTCTTGCGGTTCTCATCATCCTTTGAGGCATCGCCCATGCTCAGAATGCTCTGATAGCGGACGTTCTTGTAGGTTGTGTATTCCATGGTGGAATAGATGCTGGAATCATCAAGGTTGGACTTGATCTCATACACGATATCCTTGTTCTGTGCAGACTCCATCTGTGCGCCTGTATCGTACTTCCTGAACGCATTGATTACGGTTTCAGGGTCATTTACGAAATCGACGATAAATACCTTATCCTTGCCGGAATGCGTCCTGTTGAGCCTGGAATACGTCTGTACAATTTCAATATCGTTCTGCATAGGCTTATCAACATACATGGCGCACAGCTTCGGCTGGTCAAAGCCTGTCTGGTACTTGTTTGCCACGATAAGCATGCGGTACATCTTCTCATTGAAGGCACTCTCAATGGAGACATCAATGTTGTTCATGTTGTCTTCGGTGTAGTCGTAATCCTTCTTGATCATGGCAAACGGATTCTGCAGATAGTCCGCATCCGTCTCGAACTCACCGTCATCGGGATGAACTGCCTTTTCACCGTTCAGCTTGCCGGAGAAGGCAACCAATGGCTCACCAAGCACCTTGAAGCGCAGATTGCTCAGAACACGGTTCTGATTGTATTCAGGGTGAGCGTCAAGGTATGCGGAAATGGCGTATTTGTAGCGGACAACAGCGGCTCTTGAATCCGTGACAACCATGGCTTTGGCATCGCCGTCAAGCAGCGGGGCTACGTTCTTCACGAAGTGATCCACAATGAACTTTGCCTTCTGCTTCACGTTGGTAGGATGCAGAGACATCCACTGTGCGATGGTCTTCTTGGCCTTGCGGGAATCATAGAGCTTGTGGTCTTCAGCCTTATTGGTCTGGCTGATCTGATATGCTGTCTTGTAAGGCATGTATCCTTCTAGAACGTCCAGAATATAGCCTTCCTCAATGGCCTGGCGCATCGGATACTTGTGAAAGGATACAGGTACAGGTTCGCCTGTCTTCTCGTCAATCCTGTCGCTTGGCGTGCCGAACAGCGTCATTGTTTCAGCCTTTGGCGTAGCAGTGAAGGCAAAGAATGACACATTCTCAGGGTTTGCACGCCCTGCCTGTTCCTGCTTAATATAGGCATTGATGATCTCTTCATCGGTGATTTCACCGTTCTCATCGCCTTCGAGCTTCTTCTCATCATGTGCCAGCTTCAGTGCGCCTTTCAACTTGGCAGCGTCGATGCCTGTCTGTGAAGAGTGCGCCTCATCAATGATGACGGCATAGTGGGAGCCGATCAGTTCCTTGTCATTGGCAATCGCTTCAAAGGCATAAGGAAAGGTCTGCAGCGTAACTACGATGATCTCCCGCTTGTCATGCAATGCCTGCACCAGAGCCTTGTTCTTGGCACCGTTGGTACGCTTATCCGCTGTACCGCCGATCATTTCAACAATTCCGGTGGTCTTCTCAACCTGACCGATAGTTCCCTTGATGTTGGTGTCCAGGCTGTTTCTGTCAGAAATGATGACCACGGAGTCAAACGTCTTGTCCCCATTCGGCTGTCTGAGGCGGATCAGCTGGTCTGCCAGCCACGAAATCGTATTGGTCTTGCCGGAACCTGCGCTGTGCTCCACAAGGTAGGACTTGCCAACACCCTTGTCCTTCACGTCTGCGATGATCTTCGTTACACAGTCCCACTGATGGAAACGGGGGAAATACTGTGTGGTGACATCCTTGAGCCTGCCTGTAGCGTCTTCCTTCTTGTCTGTTCTGACAAAGATATAGTGCAGGAAGATTCTGAGCCAGTGGTCACGCTGGCAGATGTCATTCCAGAAGTAGCCTGTCGGGTAGTCCTTGTCTCCAGCCTTCATCGGCGGATTGCCTGCGTGGCCGTCTTCCGTACCACGGTTGAACGGCAGGAACTTCGGCTTTCTGCCTTCAAGGTTGGTGCACATCCAGATTTCATTCTCGGAAATAGCAAAATGAACGACTGCACCGCGCTTGAACATGAGCAGATAGTTCTTCCTGCCAGTCTTGGGCTCAATCGGCTTGCGTTCGTTCTGGTATTCTTCAACGGCATCGCGGACGGTCTGTGTCATTTCAGTCTTGATTTCAGCCGTAGCCACAGGAATACCGTTGATGAAGAACACGAGATCCAGGGACTTCTCTCCGGCAGTCTGGTAATGTACCTGACGCATGACACGCAGGATATTGGCCTTGTAAGCCTCATCTGCGCCGCGAATCAGCGGGTTGTCGGGGCATTCAGCACAGCAGGTAATCGTCTGGAATCCGGCATACGGAAAGCCCTTGCGGAGCGTCTGAACCGTTCCATTGGCTTCCAGGGAGGCAACCAGCCGTTTTACAACGTTCAGTTCAAAGGTAGAACCGAGCCGTTCCTGCATCTTTGCCAGCTTGTCCGGGTCGAGCCTGCGCTGGAACTCCACGAAATCGGGGAAGTAGAGGGCATGCTCACGGTCATAGCCAGCATCATTGTCGCTGACCATCCATTCGCCACTGTCGCTGAGTCCTTTCAGCTTGCGGGTGATGTACTGTTCAAACTCTGTTTCAAGATGTAATGTATCGTCCATATCTGTACCTCTTACTTCCCATGACCTGCATATTCCGAATTATTCGGATTGCACTGATTCGCATGGTTATCATTATTTGCCTGATATGCGCTGTTATTCGGGTTATTCTGGTTGGCATAGTTGTCTATCTGCGCCTGTGTATGTGTATATCCCGATATGCCATTATTCCTGCTCATGCGCTCGCCTCCGTAGTGCAGTCAATCTTGCCTATAACTGCATTGTAGATAAGGGACTGCCTGTATTCCTGCAGCTTGGAAATAAGCTGGTTGTGTGCTTCTATCGTTTTTGCGATTTTTTTGCATTTGATATTCAGCCAAGAAACGATGTAATGCTGCTCTTCAACTGACGGGTTCGGTAGTTTAATGCTTCTCAGAGGGCCAGAATACAATGCCTCAATAGTTGTAGAGCCACTGGCTTGCTTAATCTGGTTCATCACAATATCCGTTCCATTAAAGACATATTGAACGTATTCGTTGAGAATCTTTGCGTTGTCCAGCCGAAATCTGATAAGGCAAGGATGCAGAATGCCTTTTTTTGCATCATGTGGAACTATTGCGACCTTTCCAATTGTTCCTCTTGTTGTAATGAGCATATCTCCTGGATATACTGCAAAGCTTTTCATTTCCTCGAATTTCCATTCAGGAATATGGACATCTGTTGCTTCAAAGTTATTATCCAGAACGCAACGCTGGTTATAAACCCATGGGCCATCATCTTGAAATATTCTGCTTGGCAATGATGAGCCAAATGGTCCAACACGCATATTGTTTTCATTGTCGCTTAGTAACATTTTTAACGGAGGGCATTGCCATGATGACGGTATAGTGCCAATGATCATGTTTCCGCTATCTTTCATTTCAACATTCAGATTCAGTCCCTTTGTTACAGCCTGTGTGATGACAGCCTTGCGGTATTCTTCCAGCTTCTCAATGATCTGCTGATGCTTGGAAATAGCAGAATCAATGGTAGAGCAATGAGAGTCAAGATAATGTACTATTGATTTCTGCTCCGCCATAGGCGGTATTGGAAGTTTAATCTTTCCGAGGTTTGAACGACTGATCCTCTGCATAGCGGTGCCGCTTGCCTGCTCTTCAACAGCGTGATGATACCTTTGACACTGCATGGCGTAGTTGAGATATTCTTTGCAATATGCTGTCCGGAGAATAGCAATATCTACGGCAAGCACATATTTATCGGATTCAGAAGGTAAAATGCAGGAACGTCCAAATGGCGCATTAAGACGAGCAATTACAAGATCGCCAGGATAAGCATACTTACACTTTAAGGCCGCAAATGTTTCTTCGGATATGTAACCATTTCCTTGTGGCTTAAATGCTCCGTCACCAACATTTCCGCTTGTGTAATATCTAATACCGTTGTCTGTTATATATTGAGATTCAATCCAATCACCATCTGTAAATGAATCATTTTTTGAGTTATCGGCAAGGTCTTTTATTCTGACTGCACTCCAATAATTCGGTATATCTCCTATCCATGGAACACCGCTATTCTTCATTTCTCTGCTCATTTCAGGAACTCCTCCTCAAAGGAGCCGAGACCTTTCTCAAGCTCTACGATTTCCTTGGCAATGTCTTCCGGCTTCCTTGGCTCTTCATAGTGGTAGAAGTACCTGTTGAAAGAAATGTTCGTGCCGACAACGCCAACCTCATGGTCACTGAGATTGCCTGTATCGGTCACAGTTTTGTCAATCCATGCATCCGGCGCAAAAGGCAGGACTTCTTTTGCCATGTAGTCATTGAAATCCATACCCCACGGAATGTCTTCCGTGTCCTTCAGCTCTGGATCTGGTACAACTTCACCGTTCTTATCGGTAACAGGCGCGTATGAGCTGTCCTCTACACCGAAGATGCTGATGATTTCCTTTTCAATGGCGGATGCTGCCACATTGGGCTTCTCCATCTTCTTGCGGATACTCTTGGCAAACTCACCAGCCCAGGAATAAGGCTTCAATTCGCCGCTATCCGCTTCTGTAAGTCCATTTACCAGCACATTCATGTTGTCGGCGGTCAGCTTGGAAAGCTTCGGATCAGCCTTGAACTCATCCAGTTTGTCTACACTGAGCTGGATCATTTCACGGAGCGGCCTCTGCGTGGTTACTCTGCGGAACATGAAGTCTGTATAAGGAACCATGACGGACTTGCCGCCGTTGTGCCCATCCACATAGGTCTTGACCACCCACGCAATGTCTTCATCATTCATTTCACGGTTCTTGTTACCGATATTGGAGCGCATGGAATGATAGTGCTCTGTTGCGTCAATCAGCTGCACAAAGCCCTTGCGTTCCTCCGGCTTCTTGTTCGTCAGCACCCAAAGATAGGTATTGATGCCAGTACGGTAGAACTCTCCCGTGCTGAGCTTCACTACGCAGTCAAGGTAGTCATTCTGCAGAATCCATCTGCGGATATTAGAGGGAGCGCTGCCAGGCTTGCCTGTAAAGAGAGGTGATGCAGACAGGATAATGCCAATCTTGCCGCCGCCTTCCTCTGCCGGACGCATCTTGGAGATCGCATTCTGCAGGAAAAGCATGGAACCATCATCCACGGACGGCACACCTGCACCGAATCTGCCCATGTATCCATAGCGGTCATGCTCATCCATGACATCCTTATACTCCACCTCAAACTTTTTCCCGTAAGGGGGATTGGACAACTGGAAATCAAACGTCTGCTCGCTGAACTGGTCATCGTTCAGCGTATCACCCTTCAGAATATGCTCTGAGAGGTCTTTGGTCTGGTCATAGATGTCATTATCATCATTGGAAACATTACGCAGAAGGAGCGCTGCCTTGCCCATTGCCCATGTTGTATCGTTGATTTCCTGACCATACGGGACAATGACTGTCGGGTGTTTCAGCCTGTTGGAGGTCTTCCATTCTTCAATCTGGTCAAGGGCATCGGAAATAAAGCCGCATGTACCGCAGGTCTGGTCATACAGCGTCCTGACATTGCCTTTGTCGGCTTCCAGAATGTCTTCTTCATTGGCAAACAGCATATTGACGGAAAGCCTTACGATGTCACGAGGGGTCATGAAATCTTCGGCATCCTCTGCAATCTCATCACCGAACTTCTGGATGAGGTGTTCATAGATGTTGGTCATGTCTCTGTCTGAAACAACGTCTGTTCCAAGGTCAATGGCACTGAACTTCTTGCAGACTTCATAGAGCAGGTTCTTGTTGTCCAGCTTGGAGCAGACGCTTTCAAAGTCAAATGCCTGGAAGATCTCACGGACGTTCGGGCTGAAAGACTCCACATAGGTTTTCATGGCAGCCAGAGTCTGGTTGCCGATGGTCTTCAGACGGATTGGCGAGATATTGTAGAAGGAGTAGCCGGAGACAGTGCAGTACTTGTCATCCTCATCGCCCCATTCGTTCTTTTTCTCTTCATACTTGGCAACTACCGCATCCCTGGTTGGCTCCAATGCACATTCCAGCCTTCTCAGAAGGGAGAACGGCAGTACAATCTTGTTGTAATCCTTGCGGTCAATCGCATCCCTTGCGTAGTCCGCAATGTTCCATATCATGCTTTCAATCGTTGATGTTTCAGACATATCTACACCCCTCAGAATATATTTACCTACCTATATTATAGGAGTTATTAGTGCCGTTTCAACCAGCTATTTAATCAAGCACACAAAAGTATAGATTTCTTGCTGCGGATATATTATGCTCAGTACAGGATGGACAGACGATATGAAATTCAACGTTAAGTTGGCTGCTTCAGAGCAGGATTACCTTGAGAAGCAGTACAAGGAATACACAGAGAAGACAACTATGACTGATAAGGAACGGTATGCACTAAAAGAATGGGTCATGGATGGCAACTGTCCTTATGACAATCCGATGGGACTATGGAAAGACAGTTTCCATACGGTTGAGTTTCTGGAAGTGTATCGTGACGAGGAATACATCGAGGAACACACCAAAGGAATGACGGCAGAAGACCGGAACAGATACGCCGCGGAATACTATGGATTCTCTACGTCTGAGGGACAGTAACAGACGCTCATAGGCCACATGGTTTGCAGTGATGCAGCCATGTGGCTTTTATTGTGCCAAATTGTCATTTCCGCCAGTCACTTGTTTTTGACTGTTCTCCATGCAACCATCAATTTCCACCAGTGGCACATTTTCATGTATCTGGCAGAGCAAAAGAAAAGAGCCTGGCTTTCCACCAGACTCCGATATTCGTCATAAAGGCATAGCTTCAGATTTCCACCACTTATTTAGGATACCCGAAAAAAGACGCTTATCTGCCGCCAAAGCGGTAAATAAACGTCTCGTTATGTAAAAATATTACGTTATCTCAATGTTCTTGGAAGCAGTTGGTCTTACTCTTCCTTTTCTTTGAGTTTCTTCAGAGTTGCTCCAATATCATCATTGATACAAATGGATTTTTTCTCGATCTCCTTGGGTGTAACAGCCTCTCCGAGATTCAGACATGCATAGGTAGCATCCGGCCATTCATATGTCATTTTCCAGAAACTGTATTTCACTATGCCTGGCGTATTGCCCCCGACCCCTGCCTCAAGGAACAATGTTTTCATTCCCTGATGCCTTCTGAGGAAATCATGATACCTGTTCTGTGCTGCATACCAGCCATCATCCTGTACAAATGTGTCATCACAGCGAAGATTGGTGGTCATCAGATTTCCATCATCCAGACACACCGGTACAAGCTCAGAGGGTATCGTCATCTTGAGTGCAGTATTCTCCGGAATGATCAGCTCGCCGTCATCCGCAATCTGATACCCCTCTGAGAGGATCATCTTGCGTATCGTTTCATAGTTGTCATATGTCTTGGTCTTAGCTGCTCCGCTTGGTGAACTGCTTTGGAATAATCCGTAGTCCCCCTGCGTATAGAAAAGCCGTTTCTTATCGAATCCACTCTTCTGAAAGCAATGATCTACATTGGTGGTCAAAACAAAGTAATCCTTGTCCTTCACAAGCTCAAGAAGGTCCTGATAGACCTGTGAGGGAATCGGCATGTACCGATTGACCCAGATGTTTCGGCACCAGTATCCCCAGAACTCCTCCATGGAGTCGTAAGGATAAAACCCAAGAGAATACATGTCGTGATAGCCATACTTCTCTTCGAAATCCTTAAAGTACTTTTCAAATCGCTCTCCTGAGTAAGTAAAGCCAGCAGACGTTGATAATCCTGCCCCGGCGCCGATCACCACGGCATCTGCTTCCTGAAGAGCATTGCGCAGCACCTCAATTCCATTTTCCGTATTCGTCTTTTTTGCCAAAATCATGCTGCACACTCCATTTCTGCCAATATCTGATATCTGTTGTTGTACGAATGTATCTGAATCTGTTGATTTTTCCCGGTTTTACGGGGCTTTCCTGTGGCGCGCGATATACAAAACACCGGCGTATTGTCGCCGACGCCCAGCTCCAGATACAAAACCCGCTTTCCCTCATGACGCTGCAGAAAATCGCGATACCGGTGCGCAGCCGCATACCAGCCATCATCCTGCACAAACGTATCATCGCAGCGAAGATTCATCGTCATCAACTGTCCGTCTTCCGGGCATATCAGGACAAGATTTGAGGGAATTGTCATATGTACCGCACCACATTCAGGAGAAGACAACACGCCATTTTCTTGAATATTCCACCCTTCTGAAAGAACCATCTCCCGGACCACTTCATAATTATCATATGTCCGGCGTCTTGTTACGCGACTTGGTGAACTGCTTTGAAACAGGCCGTAATCTCCCTGCATATAGAACAGACGTTTTTTATCGAACCCGCTCCTCTGGAAACAGTGATCTACGTTCGTTGTAAGTACAAAGTAGTCCTTATCCTTTATGAGACTGAACAGTCTCTCATAAAGACCTGAAGGAATCGGCGCATAGCGGTTGATCCAGATATACCGGCGCCAGAAACCCCAGTACTCCTCCATCGAAGAATAAGGATACAAACCGCCATAATACATATTCTGAAAATGATATTTCTCTTCAAAATCAGAGAAATAACGGTCAAACCGTTTCCCTTCATACGAATAGCCTGCCGCCGTCTACAGCCCTGCTCCAGCCCCGATCACGATCGCATCTGCCGCATCCAGCTGCTCTTTCAGGATTGATACATTCTCTTCCATCGTCATACGCGTCACACTACCCCGGGCCTTCGCTTTAATGCACGCTCACTTTACCCATTCCTTTTCTTATTATCAATTATTTAGTTACATCTATTTTCAGGCAAAAGAAAAGCAGCTGTCAGTGCCGACAGCCACCATCTGTTTTCCGTCCGAATCCTTCTTATGCCCGCAGGAGTTCCGCCGCCATCTTCACGGCATCCATGGGGCTGTTTACGACTCTTCCTTCAACGACTTTTGCGCCCGGAGCAAAGGACTGAACATGCTTCGCACAGTCTTTCAATCCCGATCCGCCGGATGTCGCAAAGACGATCAGCTTCTTGCCGCTGAAGTCGCCGCTTTCCAGAAATGTACGAATAATGTTCGGCTCCCGATACCACCAGATGGGGAACCCGACAAACACTGTCGAATACTGATCCAGATTCGAAACCTTTCCCTTCATTGTCGGCCTGAAATCAGGATCCGCTTCTTCCTTTGATGAACGGCTGTTGGTATTCATCCAATCAAGATCTGCTTCACTGTAGGCATGCGCCGGTTCAATCGCAAATAAATCGGCTCCACAAGCTTTGGAAATCGATTCTGCATCCTTTTTTGTTTCTCCGGTTGCAGAAAAATAAGAAACTAATATATCAGTCATCCTGTTTTTCTCCTTCATTTTCTTCCATTGCTTTCAGCGATCCGCTTCATCATCGTGACGACGACTGTTATGCCAAAAACAATATGCGTAATGATACACCGATCGCGCAGTGAACGCATCCTATTTTTTCTTTATTTTTGCTTATTTTTGACAAAATTATATGTTCCTGTCTGAAAATCAAACGCAGCCGAAAAAAGACACAGACCGCCCTGTCAGCAGCCCGTGTCCCGTTACGTCTATATTGTCGTTAGAAGCTATCAGCCAAGCGGAATTTCAACTACTTCTGCCATATGAACCAGGCAAGCCTCAATCTGCTGCGAAAGCTCGCGGACTAAACGATCGGTTATCTCATCGTTTTTTTCCTCTTCCAGCATCTTCAGCATCTGTCCCTTTACCTGCTTTGACACTGTTCCCATCCGTGCATGCATATAGCTGAGGGGAATCAGTTTGCGCACCGCCTTCGGAATTTTTGCATTCAGCACGGCCGTCTGCATCTGATCCTTGCCCAAGGCCAGCACCAGCATCGATAACAGTGCTCCGGCAACAATGCCGTTAGGTCCGGAAGAAATCACTGCCGTCCCCGCACCGCCGCATAACATGCCGACCAGAATGGAAATCGTCCCATCAATCAGCCACGTGATTTCTTTTACCGCAAACAAATCCTGGGCCGGCACCCGTACCGTCACATCCGATGCGGACAAATACGTATTGAGTGACAAGGCGGCATAAGGTACATGGTGCCGCACACAGATCGGCATTGTCAAATCTTCCAGCTGGTATGATACCTTCCGCAGCCAGGCTGAAGCAGGCTTTGCCATCCGCTTTCGGGCATCATCCGTATGTAGATAATTTTCAACTTCCTTCTGCAGCACAGAATCAATATCCGACAGACGCTCAATTTCACCATTGCGCCAGCGCTCTGTGACCGGTTCCACCACCTGCTCCAGAATCGGATCCACCATTGTTTCGACGCAGCTTTTGTACAGCGTATCAATATTGTCATGAACAATTGTTTCAACTGCACTGGAAGCGATCAGATGGTCCACATCCACCTTGAACTGGCGCAGCTCATCATCAATTTTTGCACAATAAGCAAGACCCCTGGCAACTGAGAATTCCGGTTCCATGCCGCAGATAACAACCGCCTCTGGAAACACCTCACGGCACCACGAGCGAATCACACTCATCCGCGAAACGCCGCCGGTCAGAAAGATCAGCCGCGGCGGCTGGGACGATGTACTTTCCTTCGCCTGCCGCAGGCTTTCCATAAACACCTCATGAAAGCTGCGGTCATTGAGGCGCTTCACCTTTTTATTCAGCAGGTGATCGGCAGTTTCACCATTCATGCGCAGCGTCAGTTTTATCGGAACCATGCCCCAGTGGATGGAGACCGACTGCACACATTCATGATCCGCCCAGTATTCTTCATCCGAGAAGTACCGCTCCTTTAATCGCCGCGCCGCAAAGTCGCAATAGCTGGACCATGCCGGACTTTGCTCGAAGGCATTCTGGATCCGCTTCCGGTTCGGCGAACTGTTCAATGCCTCCTCGAGAAGAATTTCATCCATGATGCCGCCGCCCAGAAAGACTTCGCCACCCGTCTTCAGTTCCTCTTCCTTTCCGCCGTTGATGTAGGCAAAGTCCGTCGTCGAAGAGCCGATATCGATGACCAGCACCGGCTGATGCAGAATATCGTAGCCAATCTGCAGATGCCGTGACTGACAGGCACTGACTAGGGCCGCCCGTGACTCCGAAACGATCCGCACCGGCGGATAGCCGCACTTTGCAAAAATCTGCCGGTATTCTTCCCGGACATTCCGATCCCAGCCAGCCGGACAGCCGATGTAGAATACCGCATCCTCATCCGTGTTTTTTAAGGTTCCGGAGCGCTTGAGATCCGCTAATACTCCCGAGGCAAAGGCCGCCACATCCTTTGCGGCTTCCGGATCCGTCAAAAACCGGCTCTTAAACCGGTCCCGGCGCGTCACACAGTCGGGCGCATAACATGCTTTTTCACCAATCAGCAGCTGCCCGTCCTTTGTATAGGCATACGCTGTCACGATGCTCTTGGTGCCGGCAAGCTCCTGAATCTGCGGCGCTGACGAGGAAACCGGATCTATCGTTGCAACTGCACTTTCCGCATCGCCCAGGTCAAAGCCGAAAAATACCGTCATCGACCGCCTCCTGCCGCAAGGCCGTGGCGCATCACATAGCCGTCCTTTACCAGAGCAGGACGCACAATACCGCCAGAGCCGGGGATATGGTCAAAGTATTCCGGATGTCTCCGATCATCTTCCACAATCGAAATACCCTTCATATGCAGTGCATAATGGATCTCGGAAACGACCTCCTTTGAAAGATCGCTGTCCCGCTCCGCAAAGGCACACTCCAGCAGCCTCTGGTAAACATCCAGGCTGCTGTCTTCTGAGCTGCCGGATTCTTTTTTCAGAAGAATACGCTGCTGCGACTTTTCTTCGGCAGCCAGATCCTGCAGCGCATGATCCACAACCGCGAGCATCCCTTTGATCGCATGGACAATTGCCTCCGGATCAATGGCCACTTCTCCATGCACAAGATCCTCTGACGAATGAACTTCATGGAAGCTTTTTCCATAAAGCCAGAAAAAGACACAGGCGCCTGCTGCGCAGGCGAAGGCAAGAAGAGATGCGCGGGTGAGGGATTGCATTTCCAAAAGAGAAAGAACAAGTGCCGCTGCAGCGAAGATCCAAGCAAGAATACGAAAGAGCGCATTGCCGTTCCTCTTATGACCAGAGGAAGGTTCCTGAATGATCCGCACATCACCATGGGCACACATTAAAGGAAGCGCAGCCCGCAGCGCACTGATCTGTTCATTCGCACTGCGCCGCATCGGTTCTGAAAGATTCTGATCATTGTATGCAGAAAGCAGGCGGCTCAGCTCCTCTTCGCATATTGTCTCTGCTTCCCGTTCACTTTCACACGCCAAAAGCTGTGAAGAAAAGGCTTCACAGTCTTCCTGAAAGAAATCTGTCAGTGTTTTCATCGCCGAAGTACTCCCGGCACCATTGTATGCCATTGCAAAAGAGAAATGCGATCAGCCAAGCAGCGATACCACCATATCACCGCATTCGACCGTTGATGCACTGCCGCCAAGATCTGCGGTCAGTCCCTTCTTCTCTACGAGCATCGTTTCGATCACATTGAGAATCCGAGCACTCCATTGTGGATAGCCGAGGAACTCCAGCAGCTGCGCCGCGGACCAGACAGCCGCCAGTGGATTGGAAATTCCCTTCCCCGCAATATCCGGTGCAGACCCGTGGATCGGTTCAAACATCGATGGGTACTTCCGTTCCGGATTCAGATTTGCTCCTGCCGCAAGGCCCATACCGCCAGAGATGGCTGCGCCAAGGTCCGTCAGAATGTCACCGAACAGGTTCGACGTCACAACAATCTGGAAGCGCGACGGATTGCGTACCATGAACATCGCCGCCGCATCCACGAGCAATGAATGGGTCTCCACATCCGGATATTCCTTTCCGACTTCCTTGAAGATCTGATCCCAGAACACCATGGAATAATTGAGCGCATTTCCCTTGGAAATGCTGGTCAGCGTCTTATGCTGTGAGCGTGCCATTTCATAGGCATAGCGAATGATACGCTCCGTTCCCTTGCGGGAAAAGACGCTGTCCTGAATCACTACTTCCTGGGGCGAATCCGGATAGAGCCAGGCTCCCTGGCCGCTGTACTCACCTTCGCTGTTTTCACGGATGAACACCATATCGATATCGCCTGGCTTTGCGTTCTTCAGCGGGCACGGTGCACCGCTCAGCAGCTTCACCGGCCTGAGGTTGACATACTCGTCAAAATCATGGCGGATCTTCAGCAGCAGATCCCGCAGCGAAATATGATCCGGGACGCCCGGCGCGCCGATCGCGCCGAGCAGAATCGCATCATACGGCCGCAGAATATCAATACCGTTGGCAGGCATCATCTCCCCCGTCTTCTGATAGTATTCGCATCCCCATGGATACGTATCGAAGCGGAAGGAGAATGTACCATCCAGCTGCGAAATACGGTTCAACACCTTTAAACTTTCATTGATTACTTCCGGGCCGATCCCATCTCCAGGGATCACGGCAATTGTGTATTGTTTCATAGCAAGCGCCTCTTTCCTCTACGCTTATTATAGTTGTGTGGGTTCTCCCGGTTTCCAGTTTTTCGCCTTTTGAATCATTCCCAGCGACACATGGCAATAGCCGCCCGGATTCTTATCCAGATACTTCTGGTGTGCCTCATGAGCCGTATAGAAACACTGCAGCGGCTCACATTCCACAACGATGGGACGCGTATAACGAATCTGCAGCGTAGACAGACATTCGCGCGCGATGGCACGGTCTTCTTCACTCACGGTATAGATGCCGGTCCGATAGTTTGTTCCGATATCACCACCCTGCCTGTTCAGCGAAGTCGGGTCAATGATGTTGAAGAACAGCTCCAGCAGCGTCTTCAGAGAAATCACCGCATTGTCATACTGCACATGCACGGTTTCTGTGTAGCCCGTATCCGAATGTTTCACCTGATCATAGGTCGGCGATGGCGTATTTCCATTCGCAAAGCCGACTTCCGTATGCACAACTCCCTGAATATTGTCCAGAAACTTCTGCGTCCCCCAATAGCATCCCCCGGCAAGATATACTTCTCTGATCATGTGTGCCTCCCAGCAGATAAATAACACTTCTGATTGTAACGAATATCCTTAGGAAGCCTCCCCGTCATTTACTGCAGTACATGACAGGGAAGCCTGATCTTTGATCAATACAAATCCCAGCCTACAGCCGGTGGAACACGGGCTGCCAGTGTTCGATGGTGCAGAACTCGCTGTAGCCAAAGCTCTTCAGGATTTCGTGCGCATCATCAAGATGGGCAGCGAGCTGCACCGTCGAGTGAGCATCCGAACCGATTGTCAGAATCCTTCCTCCAAGGTCATGGTACAACTTCAGAATGGCACGGGAAGGCTGCGTATCACTCAGACCATAGCGCCATGAAGAAGTATTGAGCTCGATTCCCTTTCCATTCCTGATGGCAAGCTTCAGAATCTCTGCCACCAGGTCTTCGACCTGCTCAAACGGAAGAACACCGGCCAGATCATAGCGAACAATCAAATCCAAATGCGCCAGAACAGAATAACCGTCAAAACCCTCCATGACCTTTTTCATCGCTTCATAGTAGGCGCGGTTATATTCCAGCTGACTCTTTCCGCTCTGAAAGTCCTGGGTCCAGAACTCCTGATCATCGATTTCATGGATGCTCAAAAGAGCACCGTCCATCGAGTCCTTCCACCGTTTCAGCAGATCTTCATATTTTCCAATCGTATGCGTCTGTACGCCGAATTCCAGACCTGCATGAATCGCAATCCGATCACTGTACTTTTCACGCATCTCATCGATTCTGGCAAAATAGGCGGGATAATCCACGTTGGCAAGAGGCTCACGGATACCGTTCTCCACACGCCATTCAATGTTCCCCTCACTCCAGTCTTTCTTCACGCCATAGTCAACATGTTCCGTGAAGCAGATCTCACTCAGCCCAAGCTGAAGTGCCTGAAGAATCTGCTGTTCCATCTCCGCTTTTCCATCATCGCTGAAGGTGGTATGTACATGATCGTCCGCAAACATTCATTCTCTCCCCGGTAAATAATTGTCAGATACCGCTATCGTCTCTATTCACTATTCTAGCGGCATTCCCCTGTGAAACCATAAAAACCGGAGACTCTCATCCCCGGTTTCTGAAACAATCAACGAAAGCTGCCCTGATCAGGCAAGCACCGACTCGCCGCGCTTCACATCGCCCGGCTGACGGAATGTGATTGTCTGACCGTTGGCATTGGTCACAATCAGCATCGTGGACATATCGTACTTCGCCCCGAGCTTCTTGAAGTCAACCGTCACAATCGGATCACCGGCCTTAACTTCATCGCCCTGCTTAAAGTTCAGAACCTTGAAGCCGTCGCCATTGGCTTCCACCGTATTGATACCGATATGCACCAGCAGCTCTACACCATTCTTCATCGTCACACCAAAAGCATGTCCTGTCGGAAACAGTACCGTCAGATTGCCATTTGCAGGTGCACAGATCGTCATCGAATCTGCATCAAATTTGAAGGCAACGCCATCCCCCATCATCTTCTGGGCAAAGACAGGATCCGGAACCGTCGTAATATCGATCAGCTTCCCGTCTGCGATTGCCACAATTGCATCATCACCAACATTCACCGGTTCCAGTTCCGGCTGCTTCTTAAAAAGATTTCCAAACAGTCCCATCTCTCTATTTCCTCCTTGGCGAAGTAAGTCACCTTCGATCACCTGATCAATCCTAACACGCATCGCCTCACTGCGCTTGATGGAATATTCGCCTATCAATCACTTAAATCACTTCCGTTGGACGCAATGACCTTCTTATACCAGTAGAAGGAATCCTTGCGAAACCGCTGCAGCGTCCCTGTACCATCATCGTATTTATCGACATAGATAAAGCCATACCGCTTCGCCATCTCCCCGGTTGAAGCCGATACCAGATCAATGCAGCCCCAGGGCGTATAGCCAAGCAGATCAACACCATCCTCAACCGCTTTGCCCATTTCGATGATGTGCTGGCGAAGATAGTCAATCCGGTATGTATCATGAACCGTACCATCCTCAAGCCTGTCACGTGCCCCCAGTCCGTTTTCAACAACCATGATCGGCAGACCATATCGATCATAAATCTCATTCAGTGTCCAGTGCAGCCCCTGCGGATCAATCTGCCACCCCCAGTCGCTCGCCTTCAGGTACGGATTTTTTAATCCCATCGACATATTTCCCGCTGTGGATTCTGCATGCGGATCCAGGCCGACACAGGTTGACATATAGTAGGACAGCGTATAGAAATCAACCGTGCCTTCCTTCAATATATCCAGATCACCAGGCTCCATATTTATTTTGATGCCTTCCTTCTCCCATAATGCCTTTGCATAGGAAGGATACTCTCCACGCACCATCACATCGGAGCAGTACCAGTTCATTCGCCGCATCGCCGCCTGGTTAGCGAGAATATCTGACGGGTTGCAGGTCAGCGGATACGAAGTGATAAAACAAATCATATTGCCAAGCTGAAACTGCGGATAGTTCGCATGCGCATAGCTGACAACCTTCGCACTAGCCACAAACTGATGATGAAGCGCCTGAAACCGCACCTGCGGATCATCCGGCAGCCGGGTAACCGGCCCATGGAATCCCTGAATCGTCCCCAGAGACAAAAAGGTTCCCATCGGCAGCGTACCCGTATTGATTTCATTGAATGTCAGCCAGTACTTGACCAGATCTTTGTACCGCTCAAACACAACATGGCAATACTTTTCAAACAGTCCAATCAGTTCTCTGGATGCCCATCCATTGTATTTTTCAACAAGCGCATAGGGCATCTCATAGTGTGACAGTGTCACTAACGGCTCAATGTTGTACTTATGGCACTCCTTAAATACATCCTCATAGAACTGCAGTCCCTTCTCGTTAGGCTCATCTTCTTCACCTGTTGGGAAAATACGTGTCCAGTTGATGGATGTACGAAACACCTTAAAGCCCATCTCGGCAAACAGAGCAATATCTTCCTTGTAGTGATGATAAAAGTCAATTGCCTCATGCGAAGGATAATACGTCTTCTGCTCAATCGATAAGGTTATGCGCCGCGGCTCCTTAAAACTGCCCCCGGTGCACATATCCGGAACAGAAGGTCCTTTCCCATCCACATTCCATGCGCCTTCAAGCTGGTTTGCCGCGACTGCGCCTCCCCAAAGAAAACCCTTTCTGAATTCAGCCATTACCGCACTGCTCCTTTCTGTCCCACTTTAGATTTCACTTTGTTTCCCATCTCTTTTTCAGAGTGAAGGCCGCATCCTTTGGCTGACGCTGACGCGTAAAGACACCTTTCTTATTTCCATTAACACGGAAAACGCCTTCCGATGTCTGGAAGTCGGCGAAATTCCACGTCAATTCCCCCTGAACAAAGGGATAGCTGTCAAATACCCGGAAGTTCATCGCATAGTACTCGTTCTGATACTCCTGGGTCCACATGACGCTTGGAAGCTTATGCTCACTCCCCAGCGTATCGGTGCCAAACTCCGTAAAGACAAATGGTTTATTCAGCCCCTTGGCTGCCCAGCGGTCCATCTCATCACGGAACAGTTCTTCGGCTTCATCCATTTCCGATGCCCCGCCATTGATATACCATCCGTAATAGCGGTTCATACAAACAATATCCACCAGCGGATATACCTGGCAAAGCTCCGGCTTCGAATTCTTTTCAAACGCACCCGTCAAAGGGCGATGCTGCGGATCCAGAGTCCTTGCCCACTCAAACACTTCCTTAAAATAGTTGTAGGCATATTCACTGATCGTTTCCGGTTCATTGAACAGACTGAACGTAATAACCGAAGGATGATTCTTGTCTCGTATAATCATCTCTTCAACCTGTGCCTTATGGTTGGCAAGCAGCTGAGGCACCGTCGGCGTCTCAAAGAAGCTTGTATAGCCGCCCATGCCTGCCGCAATAAAGTTGTGCGTCGAGCGCATCATGCCTACGGCGGGAACTTCGTCGATGATCAAAAAACCCTCTTCGTCAGCCATCTGATACCACTCTTCAGCATACGGATAATGGCTGGTTCGGAAACAGTTAGCGTTCGTCCACTTCATACATTCAAAGTCACGCTTCGCAACCGCCCAGCTGAAGCCACGGCCAAGGATGTCAAAATCCTCATGTTTCCCATACCCCTTCAGATAGACAGGTTCCTCATTGATCAGAATCTGAGTTCCTTCAATCCTTACGGTACGGATCCCGATCCGGCTTTCATAGCTGTCAATGATTCCTGCATCCCCATGGATGGTCATCACCAGACGATAAAGATAGGCGTTGCGCACCTTCCAAAGATGTGCATTGGCAACAAATAAGCTGCCCTCATTTCCTTCCGAGTAAGCCACCTGGTTCCCTTCACGATCCAACAGCTTCACCGTCACCGGATTCGTTCCGTTGGTCCGGATCGAATAGTGGACAACGGCATCGTCCCCTTTCAGCTCATAACGCGTATCAAAATCGAGGATCGATTCCTTCGGAATTGAGAGTACATGCACACTCCGGTGGATACCGGAATAGTTAAAGAAATCAAAGTACGGTTTCGCAATCTTACGGCCATCCTTGCGTACTTTCACCGTACCGCAGGGAAGTGTTGTTTCGGACAATTCATTGTTCGCCCATACCGCAATATGATTACGTTCGCCATACTTCACCAAATCCGTCACATCCAGAACAACGGGCAAAAATCCACCTTCATGGCTGCCGGCTTCCACACCGTTAACATAGACGGTGCACCGGTGCGTCACACTGCCAAAGCGCAGAATGATACGTTTACCTTCCTCATATTGATTCAGGAAGAAATCCTTTGCGTACCAGAAGTCGCCGCAATAATCACGATCCACCGCATCCGTGAAAAAATCCGCAAAGCTTGCGGGCACAGGCATCGGGATCGGGGAAGGAAGGGCAACTGCCCATCCCTCCTTCTTCCCAATTGATTCAGGATCAAAACGGAAATCCCACATTCCGTCCAGCGCAAAGAAACTACGTGTCGAATTAACGACTGGATACAGCTCAGAAACACCCATGTGATCAACCTCCGTTTCAATCAAGAACAAAACCAGGCAACTTAGTTATTTTCCTCAATCATCTTGTCACTGTACATGACATACGCAGCCGCGAATGCGCCGACCACAGAAATGACGATTGCCACAATACCCCACTTACCATAGATCGCAGCGATCGCCGGCAGCGTCAGGGCATTGACCGAAATCATCGTGTCACGGGTCACATGGAAGAAACCGGCAACAGCGCCGCCAATACCGTTGATCAGAATAACAGCCGCAAAAATCTTCTTGCACTTCATCAAAACACCATAGATCGCCGGTTCCGTTACACCGCCAACCAGACCTGTGACACCCGCGGCACCAGCCAGTTCCTTGAACGGCTTATTCTTTGACTTCAGAGAAATTGCAAGGCAGGCAGCAGAGATACCGAAGTTTGTACCAACCGTCAGCGGCAGAATGGAATCGACGCCCGTCACCGCAAGATTGTTCATAACGATGGGAACCAGACCCCAGTGCAGGCCAAAGATGATCATGACCGGCCACAGGGAAGCCAGCAGGAAGCCGCCAACCAGCGGCATCGTATTCAGGAACCAGGCAATGCCTGCAGCGATCCATCTGCCCAGAACATCCGTCACCGGACCAACAACCAGAACGATCAGCGGGAAGCAGATGAGCATCACCAGAACCGGTCCAAACACGTTCTTGATCACCGTCGGAAGTACGCGGTCAAAGAATTTCTCCAGCTTCGCCTGTACCCATGCCGCAATAATAATCGGGAACACCGTCGAAGAATACGAAATCATCGTAACCGGAAGTCCGAAGAAGGTCACTGGATTTTCTGCACCCTTCAGTGCAAGGAAATTCGGATACAGCATCGCTGCCGCAATTGCCATCGTAAGAAACGGCTTGGCACCGAATTTCTTTCCCGCTGTATACGCAAGGAAGATCGGCAGGAAGAAGAAGACACCGTCCGCAGCCGCATAAAGAATGGTATAAGTTGTTCCTGTTTTATCGATCAGGCCCAGCGTTGTGAATAGCACCAGGAAACCCTTTAACAGTCCTGCGCCCATGAAAGCGCCCATGAACGGCATGAAGATCGCGGAAACAAGATCCGCAATGATTCCAACGATATCGTGCTTTCCAGTCTTTTTATCCGCTTCTGTTTCGGCCGGATCTGCAGCCACTTCTCCTTCGGCATTTACATGGTAATCGGCGAGAATTGCATCATACACATCCGCAACATCCTGGCCGATAACAACCTGATACTGTCCGCCGGAAACCATGGTCTTTAAGACGCCGGGAACCTTCTTCAGTTCCGCCTCGTTCACCTTGTTTGTGTCCTTCAGCTTAAAGCGAAGTCTTGTTACGCAATGCGTCAGTGATTCAACGTTTGCTTCGCCGCCGATGTTAGCCATAATGGCCTTAGCTAAATTCTTGTAATCCTTCATAATCGTTTTCCCTTTTCTTTCAGCCTGCCCCTTTTCAGGCAGATATATAGAAAGCCCGGTTTTCCTGAAAAAACGTTCACGCGTAAAACGTTTCTTCCTGAAATCCGGGCCTTGCTGAACCTGATCATAACATTGCCTGCTTCACTTCAGTGTTTACGAATCCTTGCCAGATGCACGGCCAGGTAGAGATTCTCTTCCTTACCGCCGCTGTATCCGTATTTTTGTTCCACGAATCTGAGTACCTTTTTGCTGACGCGGTATTCTTCTGGATACTGCATCGCCAGCACGTTTACCACCGAGTCGCTTAAGTTCTGCTCATTGTAGTGCACATTTTGTACCACTCTTTGGGCAAAGAACTTGAGATGCGTCATATACCGGAAGTAAGCCAATGACTCCGGGTTGGTGTCCACATCCAGATCTTCGCGAATCATTTGATCCAGCTCATGAACCAGCTGCAGCATTTTCCGTATATTTGTATGCTCATTTCCCTGCTGCGCCATCACAAAGTGCATCGCAACAAAGCCGGCTTCATCCTCCGGAAACTCAACACCCAGCCGAAGCTTTGCGATCTTCAATCCCTCAATACCGATGGAATACTCCCTTGGATAAAAATTGGCAATGTCCTCCAGCATCGTATTCGGAATGACGATGCCTTCCTTCAGATTTTCCGCCGCATTGTACAGATGGTCCACCAGAGAAAGATGGATATGCTCGCTGAATTTCAAATCAGGATTCAGCCGCTTGCCGAACTCGATAATTTCCTCGGCCGCCATAATGTAATCCTCAGGGATCGACTCGACAATCTTCTCAAACTGAGCAACCGAACTCTTTTCCTTCAGCACAAACCACTTCTCAACCCGGTCCTCATCCACATTCTCTTTCGGCTTCTTTTTAAATCCCAGACCACTGCCAAGGAGGAGAATTGATTCATGATGTTCATTTTGCGCAATGACCGCATTCGTATTCAAAATCTTCTCAATCTTCATGATCCACCCCAAAGCCTTCGGGAGAAATAAAAGGCAGGCCCAACTGTGCGAAACGCAAAAAGATTCGCAGCCGCCGGACTTGCCTGATTGAACAGTAACACTTCCGAGAGTATTTATACCCGATATTCTATTCAGATGCAAGCGTTTTCACAAAAAATAGTTGACCGGAATACCAAAAGCGGCAGATCGACAGCCATCAAATCAGGCGACAACCGAGTCGCCGCGCTTTACATCGCACGGTTTGCGGAACGTAATCGTCTGTCCATTAGCATTGGTCACAATCAGCATCGTGGACATATCGTACTTCGCCCCGAGCTTCTTGAAGTCAACCGTCACAATCGGATCACCGGCCTTAACTTCATCGCCCTGCTTAAAGTTCAGAACCTTGAAGCCGTCGCCATTGGCTTCCACCGTATTGATACCGATATGCACCAGCAGCTCTACACCGTTCTTCATCGTCACACCGAACGCATGTCCCGTCGGAAACAGTACCGTCAGGTTCCCATTGGCCGGTGCACAGATCGTCATCGAATCCGCATCAAATTTGAAGGCAACTCCATCCCCCATCATCTTCTGGGCAAACACAGGATCCGGAACCGTCGTAATATCGATCAGCTTCCCGTCTGCGATTGCCACAATTGCATCATCACCAACATTCACCGGCNGCTCTACACCGTTCTTCATCGTCACACCGAACGCATGTCCCGTCGGAAACAGTACCGTCAGGTTCCCATTGGCCGGTGCACAGATCGTCATCGAATCCGCATCAAATTTGAAGGCAACTCCATCCCCCATCATCTTCTGGGCAAACACAGGATCCGGAACCGTCGTAATATCGATCAGCTTCCCGTCTGCGATTGCCACAATTGCATCATCACCAACATTCACCGGCTCCAGTTCCGGCTGCTTCTTAAAAAGATTTCCAAACAGTCCCATCAGTCAAGATCCTCCCCATTGGACTGGATTGCCTTCTGGTACCAGTAGAAAGAGTCCTTCCGGTACCGCCGGAAGCTGCCTTTACCATAATCATCGCAATCTACGTATACAAAGCCATAACGCTTTGCCATCTCACCGGTCGAAGCCGATACCAGATCGATGCAGCCCCACCATGTATAGCCAAATAAAGGAACATTGTCCTGCTCGATCGTATCGCGCATCGCCTGAACATGCCGGCGCAGATAGTCGATCCGATACGGATCATGTACCGTTCCATCCGCTTCCAGATGGTCCTTCGCTCCAAGCCCGTTTTCAACAATGATGATCGGCAGCTGGTAGCGGTCATACACCTCATTCAGCGTAAACCGCAGCCCTTCCGGATCAATCTGCCAGCCCCACTGGGAAGTTTCAAGATACGGGTTTTTCGCTCCGCCAAGAAGATTGCCGGAAACCTGTGCCTCATCATGAACCGTCACACAGTTGGTCTGATAGTACGAAAGAGAGAAGAAATCAACTGTCCCCGCTTTCAGCACTTTACGATCCTCATCGGTAATATTCAGTTGAATGCCCTGCTTTTTCCAGAACGGTACACAATAACTACCATAAGTGCCGCGACACTGCACATCGGAACAATACCATTGATGCATGCGCCAGTCATTCTGTGCCTTCAACTGGTCCTTAGGATCCGGTGTCAATGCATAGACCGGCATCATTGCAATCATGTTTCCGACGCTGCACTTTGGATCAATTTCATGCGCCGCCAGCACCGCTTTGGCGCTGGCAACCAGCTGATGATGCAGCGCCTGATAGCGAAGTTGCGGATCATCCACCTGCTTCAGAAAATTGCTGGTTCCGGCATTGCGAATACCAAGCGACATATAGTTGCCAAGCGGCAGTGTCCCGCAGTTGATCTCATTGAATGTGAGCCAGTACTTTACCTTGCCCCTGTAACGGGTAACAACCGTACGGACATACTTCCCAAACAGATCAATCACATGACGATCGGCCCAGCCATTATATTTTTCCGTCAGATGCAGCGGCATCTCATAATGGGACAGCGTCACCAGAGGCTCAATCCCGTACTTATGCAGCTCATCAAACACCGCATCATAGAAAGCCAGCCCCGCCTCATTAGGTTCACTTTCTTCCCCGGTCGGGAAGATGCGGCTCCAGGCAATCGACATCCGGTACACCTTGAAGCCCATCTCCGCCATCAATGCAATATCTTCCTTGTAATGATGATAGAAGTCAGAAGCTGTACGATTCGGATAGTAGCAGTTCTCTTCCGTCGTCTTCGTGATTCGCCGCGGGCTGAGATGCGTGCCGTTGGTCAGCATATCGGCATCGCTCAATCCCTTGCCATCACAGTCATAGCCGCCCTCAAACTGATTGGCAGCCGTCGCTCCTCCCCAGAGAAAGTCCTTCGGAAACGGCATGATTATCTCTGCTCGTCCTTATAAAGGAACCACGTAGCCACAAACGTAGCCACAGCACCGACTGCAACCGCAATCAGCATAAACACAAGGTTATTCGGCTTATCGGCACTGACAAACAGCGGCAGAGCAATAACGGAAGAAGCACCGGCAAACGCATAGATCGCCGTCTTCAGAATACCGGCAACAGCACCGCCGATTGCCGAACCAATCATGGCACCGTACATCGGCGTCTTGTACTTCAGGTTGATACCATACATAGCCGGCTCCGTAACACCTGCAACAACTGCCGTCACAGCCGTAGAGAAACCAGTCGACTTGATGTCTTCATTCTTTGTCTTGAGTGCAACTGCAAGAGCCGCGATACCCTGATCAATGTTGGAGATGATCAGCGCCGGGAAGAAGATCGGCTCATAAAGCGGGCTCACCGTCAGCATCTGCATGAGATACGGAACAAAGGCGCCATGCATGCCAGTCATAATGATGAACGGCATAAAGGCAGCGAGAATTGCGACACCGATGAATCCGATTGTGTTGTACAGCCACAGAATGAATGCACTCAGATACTGGCCAAGGAACGAACCGATCGGACCCAGAGCGCAATACGTCAGCGGAATCATGACAAGAATCGTCAGCAGCGGTTCAAGAACCGAACGAAGAATCGCCGGCGAATGCTTTCCGAAGAAACGCTCAATCGGAGCCGCAACAGCACATGCAAGAATAACCGGGAAGATCGTGCTCGAATAGCTGACGCCATACACCGGAATGCCAAGAAAATCATAGGCAGTACCGGCACTGACACCCGAGGCAAACGCAGGATAGATGAGCATTCCTCCAAGGACCATTCCTACAGCCATGTTCATGCCGAACTTCTTGGCCGCAAAGGCACCGACCATGATCGGCAGAAAATAGAAGCCCGCATCACCTGCAAAGGTAAGCAGCTGATAGGTTCCGCTGTCTGCAGATACACCGGCCATATCCATAAAAATCAGAATGACCTTGATCATGCCGCAGCCGATCAGAGCCGGAATCAGCGGCGTCAGAGAGCCGGAAATTCCATCAAAGAACGTGTCGAGAACACCCTTGAAGCCTTTCTTTCCTTCCGGCTTTGCATCGAGGTTTTCCTTGACCGCTTCCTCCATCTTGAGATCATTCTTCCTGCATACAAGTTCATAGGCATCAGCCACATCCTGACCGATGATGACCTGCAGCTGCCCGTTTTGCCACTGAGCACCAAGAGCTCCCGGCAGCTTCTTGACAGCGTCCATATTAACCTTCGACTGATCCTTCACATTGAAGCGAAGACGTGTAACGCAGTGCGTAAAGAATGTAATGTTGTCCCTGCCACCAATATCATCAACGATTTCACTGGCAAGCTGTTCATATTTCTGAGCCATGTTTTTTCCTTTCCACTTACTTTTCTGTTCCTGTATGCTTCACATGGTGCGCATCCATGTTCCAGCCTTAGTGTTTCTCTTCCCGTGACATCAGCCGGTTGATATGGATCATCAGATAGACGATCTCTTCTTCCGAAAGCTGCTGTCCATAACGAGCCTTCATATAGGTGGCGATCTTTTCTGCACATGCATAGACCGCCGGATAGTTTTCCTTCAGTTGCGGCATCAATTCCGCATTGCCGCTATCCACCGCCTCGTGATTCTCGAGGCGCTTCATCAAATACTGCAAATGCGTCACGAAGCGGTTGTAATTGAAGCCGTTTTTCTGAATCGTTACGTTCAGATCCTTTTCAATCAGTTTCGTCACCTCATAGATGACAGTGTCCGGGTTCTTTGATGTATCGCCGGCCGTCACCACTTCCGCATTGATGAAGTGAAGTGCAATGGACGAAGCCTCCTCCTTGATCAGATGAACGTGAAAGTGCATGTTGATATAGGCAACCGCCTTTTCCCCGACCGCATACTCCTTTGCATGAAGGTAGGCAAGATCACCAAGGTAGGGCGGACGCACATTGATGCCCTGGCGATAACGCGTGATCGCAAAGTTAATATGATCCGCAATCGTAAACACAATGTTCGGATTCATCTCGTGATCCAGATGATTCACCGCATAGTCAACAATCTTCACTGCCGTGTCAAACACATCGGACGGGATCTCCTTCAGCAGACCGAGATACCGCGGATCGATGCCATAGAACGTACGCTCAATCTTTCCAAGATCCTTCAGATCATAAGGAACACTGGGAAAACCGATGCCCTTGCCGAAGGCGACAACCTCGTTGCCGTTTCCGTCGATGCAGATGACGGCATTATTGTTAATCTTCCGTATGACTTTCATTCGGCCCCCTTTCCAAATAAAAACTCTCCGGAAACATTAAAAACTGCTCAAACACAGTTTTGGAAATGCCTCCGAAGAGTAACAGTCCGATTCAGTTGACACCGTGATGATAGCCCTTTCGCGCAATCCGTGTCAAGCATAATTTCACGACAGTTCCGTCGCATACATCGAATAGTACGTATGGTAGAGAAGATCAAGGAAGAATGTCAGACTATAGCGCGTATACACATTGCGGCTCGCACTGATATTCCGCACGCTCGGCGTCACTTCCGAGCTCAGATAAAAAACGCAGTCATAGTTGTTCGCCAGCAGCACCGTACGGTTCAGCGTAACAAGTACCTTCTCACAATGGATCTTCTGAATATCATCATTGATCGCAAGAGCATAGTTTCCCGAAACGGAACAGTTGATCACCAGATCCTTATCGCCCAGATCCTCGAGAAACTGCACCGAAGATGAGGAACTGGTCAGAATACGGATCACCTTCCCAAATACCGCCAGCGACTCCTGAAACGTATTCAACGGCCCCGCCGAACTTTCCGATGCCATCATCACAACCGTTTGGCTATCATGAATCTTCCGGGCAAGCATCGTCAGCTTCTGCTGACTCGCCGCCTGCGAAATACTGCGGGCCATGTGATTAAGCTGCTCTTCCAGATATGCTGCATAATCCGGATGATCCGTATAATCAATGAACGCTTTCTTATGGACTTCCAGCTCTCTGGCGCCATCCTTGAACTCCGTAAAGCTGTCATAGCCAAGCGCCTTGATAAAGCGCTGAACACTGCTGCGCGACACAAAGCAGTCATCCGCCACCTTATAGATCGAAAGCTTTCCAAGATCCCGCAGATGCCGAAGCAGATATTCTGCAATTACATAGTCTGTCGACCTCGTATCGTTCCGGTTCACAACCGTAAGCAGCGACGTCATAATATTGAACTTAACAATGCTGTGAGAAGACATTATCTTACCCCGTTCCATTATAGAAGAAAACAACGGAATCCTGCCGGAATGAACACTCATCGAACGATTATGAATTAAGATATTGCTCCAATTCATTTTTCCGGTTGCGTCTTCCTGCATACCTGAAAAGACGGACCATATCAAGACTGTACCACTTCTGCATAAGTGTAATCACCTCCGGCAGCTCTGCTCTACTATAGGTAGTTGAAATTTATTTTTCCGCAATCATATCTACCAGCATTTTTTCAAGCGTAATGCTATATGGATCATCCCCTCTTAAAGGAGCTTCGGAAATCAGATCCGTAAATGAAACAAGAGGCTACTGTTTATTAAGTGTCCGCTTCAGCCCTTCCGCAGATCAGAATACATCGGCCGGTATTCCGGTTTCACAGAATCATCAGGAAACGCAGAAGAATCATAGCCGGTCCTCACAATTTTCCCTTCTTTGACAAGCCGGCTGATCGTCCGGTGACAGGTACTGTCCACCGCCGGTGCGATTGTTTTCACCACATCAATCTGATCTTTGTGCGAGCATCGTTCGCCAGATTCAAGCTTTTCTTCAACACGATCATACCAGCGCATGGCGGGCTCCTTTCATATGTAAGAGCACTTCGGCAATCATCTTATTTTTTGCCGATATACGTCACAATGTTTCCTTCCATGCGCTTAACAAATATCTTCAACCGGTTATGTGACCGGTATCAGGATCTGATACCACGCAGGCCATCTGGTATCAAACCACGAAACCATGAAAGCGGATTCATTCAGTAATCTGAAAAGAGAGAACAAAGAAAGGAAGAAAACGATGAGACATATTGCAGATCCCGTATTTCCAAAGAACTTTTTCTGGGGCGCTTCTTCCGCCGCCTGGCAGGTAGAAGGAGCCGTTGCCGAGGGAGGCAGAACACCTTCCATCATCGATCTGAACTCGAAGACAAAGAAGCCGTTTGCCGATAACAGCATCACGGCAGATCACTATCACCACTACAAGGAAGATGTCGCCCTCATGAAGGAATGCGGCTTCACATCCTACCGCTTCTCCATCTCCTGGAGCAGAATCATTCCGGCTGCTGACCGCAAGGTCAATCCGGAAGGCATCGCCTTCTATAACAACCTGATCAACGAGCTGATTGCGGCAGGCATCACTCCGATCATCACCCTTTATCACTATGACATGCCTGTATGGGTTGACGAAAAGTTCGGCGGCTGGCATGATCGCGGCATCATCGACGAATTCGATTTCTATGTCAGAACCTGCTTCAAAGAGTTTGGGGACCGAGTCAAATACTGGCTCTCCATCAACGAGCAGAATATGCAGATTGTGTATGGCAAGTGGCTCGGTGTCGCCAAGGGCCTGAGCGACGAAGAATGGGAAGTTCAGAAGTGGCAGATCAACCACATCATGAACCTGTGCCACGCCAAGGCTGTCATCGCCTGCCACGAGCTGGTAGAAGGCGGAAAGATCGGTCCGGTTCCGGGCTACGTTCCGATTTACCCGAAGTCCTGCCGTCCCGAAGATCAGATTGCGGCAATGAACGCAGAAGAACTGACCCAGAAGATCTGGGACGACCTCTATGCATATCGTGAATACAACACCTTCATCAAAAACTACTGGAAAGAGCACAACATTGACCCGTTGATTCAACCGGGTGACATGGAGCTGATTGCACGGGCAAAGATCGACTTCTTCGCCGTCAACTGCTACCGTTCCGATGTCGGCAAATATCCGGATCCCTCCTATACACAGGAGATCGGCCTCAACAAGTACGGCCGCAAGGGCGAATTCATCTACACCAACCTGCCCGGCGAATATGCACTGGACCGCAATCCGTATGTAGAAACAACCGACTGGGACTGGCACATCGACCCCGTCTGCATGCGCTACTCACTGCGTTACATGTGGGACCACTACCATCTGCCGATGCTGATTACGGAAGCCGGCTATGGCGCTCATGAAGATCTCGGCCCCGATGGGAAGATCCACGACGACTACCGCATCGACTATCTGCGCGACTATATCTATAACGTTGGTCTTGCCATCGAAGACGGTGCCGAAGTGTGGGGCTTCAATCCCTGGAGCTTCACCGACCTTCTCTCAACCGGCAACGGCATGGCTAAGCGTTACGGTCTCGTCTTTGTCAACACGACCGATGACGATGTCCGCGATCTGAAGCGCTACAAGAAGGACAGCTTCTACTGGTACAGCAAACTCATCAAGTCCAACGGCCGCGAATGGGGCAAGGACATGTCCGCATGGAGAGATTTCACCAAGACAAGTCCTGTCGCTTCCGACATGAAGGACAAAGTAAAGGAATAACAGCCAAACAATTAAGGGGAGAATTATGGCAAAGAAAGACTACGCAGCAATCGCATCCGACATTGTCAAGGTCAGCGGCGGCGCCGAAAACATCGCAAACGCCACCCACTGCATGACACGTCTCCGTCTTCAGCTGAAAGACGGATCCAAACTCAACAAGGATGAGGCAAAGAAGATTCCAGGCGTCCTGAACCTTGTCATCCAGAATGGCGAATACCAGTTCGTCATCGGCCAGGATGTTCCGTCCGTCTATGAAGAAATCACCAAGATCGACGGCATCAAGGCTGGCGGCTCGGTCGAAGATGCCGAGGCAGCCAAGCAGGATACCCAGCCCCAGAAGGGCTCAAAGATGGAAGCTGTCATGAGCTTCATTGGCGGCACCTTCTCGCCGGTCATTCCTGTTCTCGTTGCCGGAGGTCTTACCGGTGCCGTTCTGACAGTGCTCACGGCCTTCTTCGGAGTATCGTCTTCCGACGGCGTCTATCAGGTGTTCTACTGCCTGAATCAGGCAACCTTCTGGTTCCTGCCGATCTTCATTGGTTTCTCGGCCGCAAACCGCCTCAAGTCCAACGGCTATCTCGGAGCGTTCCTCGGCGCAGTTCTGTTGTTCTATACCATGAACTTCTCCGGAGCTGCTGAGCCCGTTTCACTTACCTTCATCGGCATTCCGGTCGCCAGTGTAACCTATAACTCCACCGTATTCCCGATCATCCTCGGAGTCCTGTTCATGAGCCTCATCTACCGCTGGCTGCAGAAGGTCATGCCTGTTTATCTGCGCACGATCTTCGTCCCGCTCATCACGATGCTGATTACGGTTCCGGTTACGCTCATTGTTCTCGGCCCGATCGGCAACACAGTCGGCACATGGCTCGCCAATGGTGTCCTTGCAATCTACCGCGCCGTTCCTGCTCTTGCCGTTGCGATCATTGGTGCTTTCACACCATGGCTTGTATTCTTCGGCATGAACAATGCTACCTATCCGATCGTCTTCGAACTGCTTGCAGAAGTTAACTCGGACCCGCTGATCTGCACCGGCATGGCTCCGGCAAACGTAGCTGTCGGCGGCGCCTGCCTTGCGGCTGCCCTGATTGAAAAGAAGGCGGAAGACGAGTCGGTTGCGATCGGCGCCGGCATCACGGCTCTCTGCGGTATTACGGAGCCGGGTGTCTACGGTGTCCTGTTTACCAAGAAGTTCCCGCTGGTTGGTGCCATGATCGGCGGCGGTATCGGCGGCGCAATTGCCGGTGCCTTCGGCTTCACGCAGTATGTTATTTCGACGCCTGGCTTCATTTCAATTCCTGCCTACATCAACCCGGATGGAACGATGACCAATATGATCGGTATGATCGTTGTCATGGTGATTGCCGTCGTGGTCGCCTTCGCAGCTACCTATCTCCTTGGCAAGCGTGAACTCTCCAAGCAGGGCAACTGAATTTCCATTCATTCTCACAGGGGAGCAGTCATACGGCTGCTCCTTCTTTGCATTTTCCGCGTAAAACTGAATAAACAGACAGGAGAATAACTATGTTTCCAAAAGGATTTCTCTGGGGCGCATCCACTTCCGCCTACCAGGTAGAGGGAGCCGCATTTGAAGACGGCAAGAAAGCCTCGCAGCAGGACATCATCAACCAGGACAGCTATAGGAAATTCGGCTTCGCCACTGCCGAAATTGCCAGCGACGAATACCATCACTACAAGGAAGATGTCGCCCTCATGAAGGAGATGGGCTTCTCCTCCTATCGCTTCTCCATTGCATGGTCCCGCATATTCCCGGATGGTAACGGAGAGCCCAACCCGAAAGGTGTCCAGTACTATCACAACCTGATCCACGCCCTGAAACAGGCAGGTATCGAACCGATTGTGACCATGTATCACTACGACTGCCCCTGGGCACTGGTCGAAAAGTACGGCGGATGGCTGAGCCGGCAGATCATTGATGACTTCACCCATTATGCTGAGTTCATTGTCCGCGAATATGGCAGCGAAGTGCGGATCTGGACGACGATCAATGAACAGTCCATCATCGTTCAGTACTGGACACAGAAATGCTACATTCCAGAAGAACTGCTTGACGGAAAGCACAACCAGCTGCGCTACCAGATCAATCACTATATGAACATCTGCCATGCCATTGCCTGCAATCTGGTGCATAAACTGGTACCCAACGGAATCGTCGGTTCCGCCCTTGGATATTCATGTATCTATCCCCTGACCGGCAAGCCTGAAGACTGTATGGCAATGCAGAATGCACAGGCCCTGCGCAACGACTATTACACCGATATCTACTTCAAGGGCATCTACAACAAGGCTGCCAAAACGTATCTTGAACAGCACGGTCTCGCCCCGGTTATTGAAGACGGTGACATGGATCTGATCGCCTCAGGGAAATCCGATTTCCTTGCCCTCAACTACTATGCAAGCGAATGTGCAAAAGCCTGTCCCGATGATGGCAAAACCGTGATCCAGTGGTCCGGCGTCAACCGGTCCGGAAAGAAAGGCGACATTTCCGGCTTCGAGACGCATCCCGGCTTCTATCAGATGTGCAGAAACCCGAATCTTGATACAACGGACTGGGACTGGGCAATCGACCCCATAGGCATGGAATACATGCTGCGGGATCTGTACAACCGCTATAACAAGCCTCTGATGATCACGGAAAACGGCTTAGGTGCTTACGACACATTAAACGATGACGGCAGGGTTCATGATTCTTACCGCATTGACTATCTACGCAGTCACATCGCAGCGGTGGGACGAGCGATTGACCAGGGTGTCAAAGTCATTTCCTACAATCCCTGGTCTGCCGTCGATCTTCTTTCCACTTCCAACGGCGTTAAGAAGCGGTATGGCCTTATCTATGTTGATCGGACCGACAATGATCCGAAGAACTGTGCCCACATCCGCAAGGACAGTTTCTACTGGTACAAGAAGGTCATCGCCAGCAACGGCGGAGACCTGGATTGATGAAAATCACATTCCACTACGTCCGCCACGGCGAAACGCTGTTCAATGTCCTTGGACGCATGCAGGGCTGGTGCGACAGTCCCCTGACAGAACGCGGCATCCGCCAGGCTGAAATGGCACATGACAGCCTGCTGTCAGTTCCGCTGAACCGTGCCTTCAGCTCCACTAGCGAGCGCTGCGTCGATACGGCAAACATCATCCTGAAGGATCGCAATGTTCCCCTGACAACCGCTAAAAGTCTCAAGGAAACTTTCTTCGGCGACTGGGAAGGCGAGAAGGAATGCCTCATCCTCGACAGTCTGAAAATTCATCGCCAGACTGGTGATTTCTCGGATGTCCATGGCGAAAGCCGGGCACAGGTACGTGAACGTATCCTCACCACCTTCGATCAGATTCTCAGCACATGCAAGGATGGTGACAGTATTCTGATTGTTTCGCACGGTACCTTCTTTCTGCAGATGAGTGTGGACCTATTCCATATACCAAAAGAGAAACTGCTCAGCCGTATCACTGTCCCCTCCGGTTATAAAGGCAATCCGATCGCCAACGGCTACGCTGCCGACTTCATATACGACGATGGAAGCTACCGCTTCACATGGATCAAGGGAATTGAAAATATCAACAGTCTCTACAAGTAACGAAGCCAATGGCGGTATGATCAAGGCAGAGGAATATATTTATGAAGAATAAACAGATCCGTCTCTTCGTCACGGACGTGGACAATACACTGCGGGGAATCCATGAAGAATTCTTCGTCAAAGGACAGAATTCAATGACCATTGCCCCCGCACTGACAAAAACATTCATCGAGCTCCATAATCACGGCATTCTGCTCGCTATTGCTAGCGGACGCCCGCTGTGGCAGGAGCTGAGCCATCACCATATTGACTGGAATCTTCCCTTCCAGTTCGATGCCATCATCGGCCTCAACGGCGGCGAAATGTATGACAATGCCGACGGCACAACGAAGCACTTCCACCAGCTGACAACGGACCAGATCAAAAGGATCATCACCGGCATGGAGCCGCTGTCCGATGCACCGATGATCTACTGCAGCGGGTACGAACTGGCATATAAACCGGATGAGGTCATGATCAGCCGCGCCGCTAAGCACCATACGAAACTCGTTGAGGCGAAAGAACTCTCTGACCTATGGCAGAATCCCACGGCAAAAGTTCTCTACCGCCAGGCTGATCCTGCACGCATGAAAGAAATGGAAACATACGCCAGGGCACACATCAATGATGAAACCATTTCCAGCTTCATGACGACGCCTGAAAATCTTGAGTTCCAGTCTCCGCTGGTAAACAAGGGCACCGGTCTCAAGGCATATTGCGACGCCCACAGCATCCCGCTTGATCAGGTCATCGCCTTCGGTGACTCCGAAAACGACATGCCCATGTTACGGGAGGCAGGTTGGTCCGTCGCCATGGCCAATGCCATGGACGCCGTCAAGCAGGCGACCGACGATGTCACACGCCTCGACGTCTATCACAACGGTGTCGGCGACTATCTGGATACACACCTGATTCCGCTGCATGAACAAAATCACTGACCAAAGAAAGAATCGAGTAGGAAGCGGTGATTAACCGCCGTCCTCTCACACCACCGTACGTGCCGTTCGGCATACGGCGGTTTCAGTACTTAGAACACAAGTTGCAGTTGAACTGCAGAATATTTAGGATGAACAGACTCGAAGTATCTGGATGCAGATGGGCATCCCCATTCTTCGAGTTTTCTATTTGACAGCGCGCGCTTGACAGTCGTTAAATGCACTGCCCTGCATGTACCTTTTCGGGTGTTCGCCGCCATGAATGCGTGCTTCTCAGGAATGCCAAGTTCGTAATGGTCTTTCACCACCTAGCTATCGCCCATGCCGGGCACACAGTTAGAATTGCAGTGCCGGCCAGGCTGTACATCTGCAGCTCTTTTTTTCGGGCAGATATAAATGCATGTTACTGCTTCATCAGCTGTTCGATGGCCTTTGCAGCCCCGTCATCGTCATAGTTATCAGCCACGAGATCCGCAATCTTCTTCAGCCCTTGAGGCGCATTGCCCATAGCGACGCTGATTCCCACGCGGCCGAATACGGAGCGATCGTTTTCACTGTCGCCTAGATATGCGGCCTCTGCCGGATCCAGGCCTAGTTCTCTGCACACACGCTGAATGCCAAGATACTTATTCGCCTCAGGACATCCGATTTCAAAGCCTCCCGGAGCCGTTTCGGCAGCGGAAACAGGAAGCGGAGCAAGAATCTCTCGCGCCCGCCGGCATGAATTGTCATCGAAACAGAACCAGCTCGCCTTGACGATACCGGCAGGGTCTTTCCGAATCTGTTCTTCAAGATCCTGAACAATGATGCCGAAGTCCTTCAAAACCCGGTCCCCATGATACCAGGGCCCTGGATGAGCAGCAGCTTCCTTCTGATAATCACCGGCAGAGATATATTGATGCCCGTTCTGATGAATCTCAAGGGCACCAATGTCTCTGGCAGACTGAATCAATCTTTCTACCGTTGCCGCATCGATTGCATACTGCCGCAGCACGGTCCCGTCACGAAGATCTCTTTCCTCTGCGCCATTGGCACATACGATCCGCTCACTCCATGGATATCTGTTTTGCAGAACCTTCGGCCTCATTTCCCAGGGTCTGCCCGTGACAGGAAGAATATGAATGCCTTCCCTCTCAGCTTCATCCAGAACATGCAGAAGACGAGGAGAAAAAGATTCATGATCCTTCTGCAGAGTGGTACCATCAAGATCCATTGCGATCAGCTTTATTTTTCCAATCATATACAAATCCGAATTTACCACAATGTTAATGCAAATCAATGAAACATTATCTATGAATCATTACGAAAGCAGGCGCCCGGATTGAATGTCCGATAGCGCCTGTCTTCCTTATTCACTTTTTCGCTGCGGGGTTGTTTCCATTCTTTGCACTGTTAGATGACTTCCTGCGCCGCGACATGAGAATCACTGCACACGCTGCCACGATCGCAACGATCGCAATCACGACGCCTGTCGAAGAATTGCTGTCTTGCGTCTCTGTCGTTGTTTCAGCAGATGCTGTGGTTTCAGCTTCTGCAGTCGACGTGCTTACTTCTGCAGTTGTCGTCGTCACATCCAGTTGTTCCGGTGCAGCGACTGCGTAATCAGTCCAGGAAACACCGTTTACTGCCCCAGAAAAGTCCGCTTCCGTGCTGTAGGTCCCGCTGACCGTGATCGTATAGTCACTGTCACCGCTCACATACACCGTACCATCGCTGCCGACGATCGAAACCGTCTTGCCGTCCGCATCAACGATCGTGCCGGCATTGTAGAGATTGGTTACTGTCGAATCACCGGTCACAACCCACTTCGACGAAGAATCAATGTAGAGATCCGCATAGCCGCTGCCGCCGCTGCCTGCGTCGCTTTCATCATCGACAACAGCACCGGTCAGTACCGAACCGCTCTCCATATAGAACTTCAGCGTCGAAATCGAATCCCAGATGATGTCGCCCTTCATCTCCTGCTGGTTTGCGGTAAACGTCGCATTGGCGCCATTGGCACCCGACGTACCCCAGCCGCGCTGGTTCGAGTTGCCCGTCACCCGCAGGAAGTAGTCACAGTCATCCGCCTCTGTAATATCTACATTTTCAAGATAGAAGACAGAATCGGTATTGGTCGTATAGAAGATGCCGCCGTTCTTCGAGGTCAATGTACCATCGACCATGTAGAACGAACCTTCACCTACCTCGGAGTCACCGGACATCGACTGATACAGAATCACGGTCCACGTCGTACCATTCTGATCCAGATCCGCCATATTGCCCGTAAGATTCGAATTGAACAGTCGCACCGTATTGAGACCTTCCAGGCACAGTGCCTCCGAACCGTTCGCAACCAGATCCGCATCATTGATCGAAATGTCTGCCGTCACATACACGGCCGGTGAACCGGTACCGTTCGACGTATAGGTGCCCCCGTCAACGACCATCGTACCGCCGCCGCGGTCCGAACGAATCGCTGCCGAAGATTCACCCTGCGTCGTTGCCATCACATTGTAGGCGTACAGTGTTCCGCCGCCTGCCACATGGATGCCGCCGGCCGTATTGCCCGACGTATTGATTACGGTATTGGCAATATAGGTAACGCCATCGCCATAGGAGAAGGCACCTGCCGCACCATCCGCGTCCGTCGTAATCGTGCCGCCATTGATATAGCTCGTGCCACCGGTTGTCAATACGGCTGCACCGACTCCATAGAAGCTCGAATTATCGCCGCCCGACGATTCACTGGAGCTGCGCGTCACCGTCGGATTATTCAATACAACGGAACCTCCGGACACATGGACAGCATTCTCATCCGTACCCGCCGAGGAATAGGTACCGTCACTCTCTTCCGTATCGGAAGAGAATTCTGTCGCCGCATCCCAGGATGTTACAGCAGAGGATCCGCTTCCGCCTCCGCCCAGTGCCCTGTCCGGGGCATTTCCGGAGGGGGCACTGCCGTCCGGCATCTCGGGCGGCGTTCCACCGCTGCTGTCATTTCCTGAGGAAGGTGGTGACGGTGGGATACCGCCATCATTTCCTTCTGCAAATACAGCCGCATTCGATTCAACAATCGCAAACGACATCGCCGATCCAAGTACAACTGCTGCTATCTTCTTCATCATTTTCATAATCACAGTCCCTCCCGACTGACACAGATGTTATAGCTATGCAATGTGAATACCATCTGAAGTTTGACTGACATAAGAAGGAAACCGAATGATTCAGAAGTTGTCGAAAACCACTCTGGCCACTACAATACGAACCATGACCCTTAGAACTGACAAACAGCCAAAGAAAAAGCGCCGCTACTGGATCTGGATCCTCGTCGGCGCCTATATCGTATTCATTTTCCATAACTCGGCGATGATCGCCACCGCTTCCAGCGCCCTCAGCTACAAGGTCGCCCTCTTTATTGCCCGCCACCTGGAACATTTCGGCATCGGAGCCACCAGCTTTCCTCTGTTTCATCACTACATCCGCAAGCTCGCCCACTTCAGTGAGTTTGCCGGCCTCGGCATCCTGGTTGCCATCGCCTGTCACATGGCTCCGCTGCTTCGAAATAAGACGATTACATTCCTGCTCTTTCTGTTTGCGGTGCCGTTCGCAGATGAAACGATCCAGCGCTTCTATGCCGGCCGCTCCAGCCAGTTCAGCGACATGGTCATTGACGCCAGCGGCTTCCTTGCCGGAGGCATCTTTGCCTTCCTGTGCATACTGATCTATTACGGCGCCAGAAATCCGGACCATCACTTCTGATCATTTCCGTCTGGTTTTCCATTGCCGGCAGATGTCTCTGTACCTCTGCCGGTTTTCTTTGGAATAGCCATCCAGAAGATCCGGATTGTTCGCACGCAGGACCTCAAGGAACTCCCCCTCTTCCTTACTGTCGATGCCGATGTCAAAGCTCTGACCGTCCACCGTCCGTATCATCAGAAGATTCGCAAGCTTCCTACTGCCATAAACACGGCTGTGCTGCGGATAGACCCAGCCGATCAGCTGATACGGAAGAACGGTCAGACCGCGCGTATCACTGACAAAGGCTTTCCTGCCGCAGATGATCCGCGACGTCGAGAAACCTTTCAGTCCCGCCGGCGCATTCTGAAAGTCATAATCACTCAACGCATGGTCGCCAAGATCATCCAGAGATGCCTGTGCCCCGGCTTTCTCAATCAGGCGCAGCGAACCGGCATTCTTCAGATAATGATCCAGCGCATTGATGAACACATAGAGATCAATCAGAAGCACAATCGCCCCGACCACCGCCAGCGTATCATTCCGGATCAAAGTAGCGATCACCACCACGCCGATCAGAACGCCAAGCACAAGAATGTAATACAGAAACTTATGTTTCTGCCTTTTCAGCACATCAAGCATGTTTATCTCTCTTCTTCAATGAAACCACTGTACTCCACCAGTCCCGTTTCATCCAGCTGATAAATCACATCCGGAACAATGCTCAAATATTCCCGGTCATGTGAAACACTGATCACAACACCTGGAAAGTTCCTGATTGCCGCATCGATCACCGGCTGCGACAGCGGCGAAAAGTTGCGCGTCGGCTCATCCAGCACCAGCACTTCCTCATTCTCGAGTGCCATCTTCAGAAACAGCAGCTTCCCCTGCTGACCGCCGGACAGTTCCTTTACCGTATGCGTCATCTCTTCGCTCGTATAACGAAGAGACCCAAGCCAGCTGCGTGCCACGGTCACACTCTCACGATCCCCGTGCGGCGCCAGAAAGTCAATCGGCGTCATATCCGGCTTCAGCACCTCTGCATAGTTCTGCGGCATATAGCCAACCCGGAAGCCTGCCTGACGCAGCAATACAAGCAGCTGCCGCAGCAGTGTCGACTTTCCCGCACCGTTGGAGCCGATGATGGCGACCTTCTTTGGCCCGTATACAGAGAAGTTCAAAGCCGCACAGAGTACCCTGCCGTCCGCCGTCTCCAGGCAGTAGTCCTTCAGCTCCAGCACCCTGCGACCTGGCGCAATGACGGTTCCCGATAATTCGATGGCAATCGACTCCTCCTCTTCCGGCAGCGTCGCCATATCTTCCTTTTCGCGCGCATAGCGTTTTTCCGCCGATTTCACTGACTTCATCTTCTTTTTCAGCAGCTTGGCTCCGTGCGGATCCTGGCGCGAAATATGATTCAGCGCATAGTCAACGGCAGAATACTGCCGCTGCAGCTTCTGCTGACGCAGCTTCTCCTTCTTCTGGTCGCTGACCGCCTTTTCCCGCTGATTTTCCATCGCCGCATAACGCTGCTGTCGATAGGTTTCATAATCCACATCCGCCACCGTGATCCGCGGCTTGTTTTTACGGTGAAGTTGTTCCATATGAATGACGCCCGTCGCACAGGCATCGATCAGATGCACATCATGCGACACAAACAGCACCGCACCCGGAAGACGTACAATCTCCTTTTCAAGCCATGCAAGAATATCAAGATCGAGGTTGTTCGACGGCTCATCCAGAAGATAAACCGTCGGCTTCTTCATTTTTAGCGCCGCCAGCTCCGCCTTGATCTGCTCGCCGCCGGACAGTGTTCCAAAGGCACGGTCCTGATACCAGAAGTCTGCGGAAAGTCCCATCTCTGCCGCCAAGGAGCCGAGTGACGAAGCGTCCATATCATAGAAACCATCCTGTGCCCCGAACCATGCATAGACAGGAATATCCTTGTCCTCCTCATTGATGCTCTGGGGAAGGTAGCCCAGAATCTCGCGCGAAACGGTACGTCTCCCTTCACAATCCATGAAGCCTTCCACCAGGGAAGGGTCATACATGTATTTGAGCAGCGACGATTTGCCGTTGCCCTCTTCGCCAATGATGACGGTACGCTCATTGCCGCGTACGGTATAGCTGAAATCATCGAGAAAGACGCGGCCGCTGCCAATCGCCCTCATCGTCAAATGATCAATCTGTAACATAGATCTGTTCCTCCTTTCATCAAAAAAGTCTGTCCCCCATTTACCCAGGAACAGACTTCAATTCAGAAGAAACTCAACTCAACAATACAGACAAAGAATATCAATCAAAGAAAAACGTATTCCGACCACTGGACAAATGAAGGCATCAAGCCATAGATTTTGTTCAGTCAATCTTCATCGCGTCCCTCTCTTTCTTTCCAGAAGAATACTAGTCGATTCCGCTTCTTCAGGCAAGTGCTTTCTGAATCTGATCCATCGTCACCGGACCCTGACGAAGAATCGCCACTTCATCCTTCGTACAGTCAATGATCGTCGAAGCTTCGCCGAATGTCACATTGCCTTCCATCATTCCATCGAGTGTCGGGCACGCGGCTTCGATCTCATCAAGCGTCCTGCAGGTCGGCTGACCCGACTGGTTGGCACTCGTCATGAAGACAGGGCAGCCCGTCTCTTCAATCAGCTTCTTCAGCGCAGCGCTGGTAGCCATCCGGATGGCAAGCGTAGCCATTCCGCCATTGACATACTCCGGAACATCAGCCTTCTTCTCCAGAATCAGGGTTACGGGTCCCGGCATGAAGGCACGGATCAGCTTCTCTGCCCTCTCATCCACAACAGCGATCGTACGGATCTGATCCTCGTCGCTGCACATGACTGGAAACGCCTTTGTAAGCGGACGGTGCTTCACATCTCTGAGATGTTCCTGCGCCTCCCTCGTTGACATGCGTGCACACACGCCGTACACCGTATCCGTCGGTACCGCAATGACGCCATCCTTTTTCAATATCTCCGCCAGTTCAGCGGTTTCTGTTTCCCTGTAACGTTTCATATTCGTTCCTCATTTTTCTGCCCCATTCTAGCACCGCATGCTAGGATAGGGGGAATACAAACAGGAGAAGGAAGACGATGAAGGAATTACTCAATTTCGCATCAGACTATATGGATACCTGCCGCCCCGAAATTCTAACCGCCCTTGCCAGCACCCAGGGCAAAGAATATACAGGCTATGGCAGCGATGAAATCAGTGAGAGCGCCAAGGAAAAGATCCGCCGCCTCTGCAATGCACCGGAAGCCGACATCTGCTTTCTTGCCGGCGGTACACAGGCAAATGCCTTTGTGATCGATACCCTGCTTGAAAGCTTTGAAGGCGTCATCTGTGCCTCCACCGGTCACGTCAATGTACATGAGGCCGGCGCCATCGAATTCACCGGCCATAAGGTCATGCCCCTGCCCATGAACAACGGCAAGATTACCGCCGGACAGATTGACGGCTTCATGCAGATGTTTGAGAGTGACGAAAACAATACCCACATGGTCCGTCCCGGCATGGTCTATATCTCGCAGCCGACGGAGTACGGCACCCTCTATTCCAGAGCCGAGCTCGAAGCGATCCACAGCACATGCAGATCGCATCACATCTATCTCTACGTAGACGGTGCCCGTCTTGCGTATGCCCTTGCCGCAAAGCCGAATGACGTTACTCTGGCCGACCTTGCCCGCCTAAGCGATGTCTTCTACATCGGCGGAACGAAATGCGGCGCCATGATCGGCGAAGCAGTAGTCATCCCGAGACACGATACGATCACGCATCTTGTGACACACATCAAGCAGCACGGTGCTCTGCTTGCCAAGGGATGGATCGCCGCCATTCAGTTCGATACACTCTTTAATACAGACGAAAACGGAGAACTGCTGTATCTCAGCTGCGGCAGGGCAGGCGTCAGAGCGGCTGACGCAATCCGCAAGGAACTGCAGGACGACGGCTATACGCTTTATCTTCCCAATCCTACTAACCAGGTATTCTTCACCATCCCTGATGACATGTATCACCGTCTTTGCGAACATGCCCGCCTCGGCTTCATGGAAAAGCCCGATGCCGACCACACTATCGTCCGCATCTGCACCAGCTGGGCAACAACGGATGAACAGATTGAGGGCATGAAGCAGCTGCTCAGGGACGAAAAGAACCGGTAACGAAAAAAGGCAAAAACATTCCCATTCAAAAAGGGACTGTAACAGTTTGAGCATATTTAGAATCTGCTCAGGCTGCTACGGCCCCTTTTCTTGCATGGTGAATGATAGTGCTCGAGCATTCATTCTCCGGCAATATGAAAAAGCGGCTGACGGTATCAAATCAGCACGCATTAAAAACATCTTTGTTAGTTCCATGAAAATTTCTTACTGTCTTTCGCTTTAGTTCATCAGTGAATTCTGCTCTGGCTTCTTCACAGTCAGACGCCAGTGGTGATATTTGCGGAGATTGTATCCCATGATTACCAGAAGAAATTCCATTTTTACGTTTTTCATTCCTCTTCTATGGAATCGGGTAAATCTCATGTCTTCCTTAATCACTCCGAAGGCACCTTCCGCCTGCTCGCTGCGCTTGGTTTTCAGTTCGATTCCTTTCTCTGAATCCAGCTGTTTTCTGGCTTCCGCTTTCAGCTCTTCACCCACAACATTCACGCTGTTCTGACGATATCCACGCTTGTTGTACTTCGGTATACATTTGTCTCTCAGTGGACAGCCTTCGCAATGTTTTGGCTCTGAATAATGCTGCGGAATGGTCAGATGTCCTGCCCGTGAAATTGAACTGCTGTCTCCGGCATAATGAGCGAACTTTCTTCCATTCGGACAGATCCGATAGCCATCTTTATCAACACCCCAGTTGAATGTATTAAATGGGTGATTCTTCCTGAACATTCTGTCGTGTTCCTTGCCGTACATCGGGAACTTCTGAACCAGATTTATTCCATGCCGGATGTTATACAGATAATTGTCATAACCTCCATATCCGGCATCAGCCGTCGGATCCCTGGGATAATAACCGTATAAGCTGTGGAATCGCTCCATAAATGGTTCCCAGGTGACCGTATCTCCAGGCGTCTGATAGATATCGCTGTTTACAATGAATCCCTCTGAAACGGCGATCTGGCAGTTATAGCAGGGGCGTGTTACACCGGAACGGTTGTAATAATCCCATTTGGTAGCCATGAAGGTCGCATCATGATCCGTCTTTGAGCAGCTGTTCCTGTCACCAATGATAGAAAGCCAGGTCTCATAGCCGCTGAGCCGTATTGCGTAGCCAAGCAGAAGATCATACCGCTTCTGAATGTCTGACTTGCGCTTTCCTTTTCCGTACTGAATTTGAATGTTTTCATGAACCATGACATCCATCAGATACTGAACGATGAACCATATTTCCAAAGCAGAGTATCTCACTTTGGTTTCGTAATAGTACCCATAAGCGAGATTCAGTGAGGTGACCGCTTTGGTAATATCGCGGAAGAGATCTGCACGTGCATTCAGAATTCGTTTCTTATAAACAAAGGAATTCTTGTACGCATTCGCCTCGATCTTCGTGCCATCTACGAACTGAGTGTTCGGATCAATTCCAGTCTCGTTGATAATATCCAGGTTGAGATCCTTCATGAGGCTGTCAATGGATTCAGTGAGCTGATTCATCACACGCGAAAAGGCCATTTTACTGGGCATTTCCTGATTAGAGAGATAGATGAACCGGATATCGGTCCGACAGTGCTGGACGATATCTTCCAGGGAATAAATGCGATTCATGTAGGCAAAGAGAATGACTTTAACGAGCATACCTCTGTCATGACTGCGGGAGTTATTCGAACGGATTGGTTTCACATAACGGCTGAAGTTCACTCCTTTCACCGCACCGAGAAACGAATAAAGGGTGTCATCCTGAGGCACTTTGATAAAGAGATTAAGAGGCAGGGCCAGCTGAACAGCGTTATAATAAGTGCGCTGATCGGGTCCTTCGAAAACAAGATCAGCATTTTTCATACCTTAATTATACATGCAAGCATGTATTTAATCAACATGGATTTCAACTTTCTTGAACTTCTTTAACATCAGACCGCCGAAAAAGGAGCCATAACAGTCATTCAACTGTTACAGCCCCTTTTGTATCACCATTATTCTGCCGGGATAACGGAACCATCAGACCATGTGGAGGTAATGAAGTTCTTGATTTCATCGGACTTCAGCACTTCTGCCAGAGCCTGGATGCGGGGATCATCCTTGAGATCCGAACGGGTAACGAGAATGTTGACATACGGGTTCGTGGAATCAGCCTGCTCCAGAAGCAGCGCATCGGTGGAAGGCTTGAGTCCGGCAGCGATTGCATAGTTTCCGTTGATCGCAACGAGGTCCGCCTGATCGTCATCGAGCGTGTTGGTCAGCTGTTCCGGGTTGACTTCGATCGAGAAATCATAGTTATGAGGATTGTCAACGATGTCTTCCTTCGTAGCGGTCAGTTCATCAACGCCGTCTTTCAGCGTGATCAGACCGGCCTTGGCAAGGATCGAAAGGATACGGCCATGGTCCGCAACCGAGTTGGACGTAACGATATGCGCACCATCCGGCAGCTCATCGAGGGACTTGTACTTCTTGGAATAGAATCCAAACGGCTCAATTTCTACGCCGCAGACATTGACCAGATCGTAGCCGTTTTCCGCAACTTCATTGTCAAAGAACGGAACATGCTGGAAGAAGTTGGCATCCGCATCACCATCATTGACGGCGCGGTTCGGTGTGTAATAATCTTCCGTCTCAATGATGTCGAGCTTAATGTTGTACTTCTCAAGCAGAATCGGTGCCGCCGCATTCAGAATGACTTCATGTGGATTGGCTGTCGCAATGACGGACAGTGTCTGCGGCTCTGCGGCTGCCGCTGCTTCTGTGCTGGCAGCTGCCGTTGCGGCTGCGGACGAAGAGCTGCCGCATGCGGCGAGAGACAGTGCCAGAATACCGGATGTTACTACACTTGATATTTTCTTGATGTTCATTTTTCTTTCCTCTTTCCTTTTTCTTTCCCGTTCGTTCTTCGGGAATCAGTTGTTCTGTTTAACGCTTGTCGATCTTCTTGACGATCGCATCGCCGATCCACTGGATCACGAAGACGATCAGCACAATAATGACGGTCGACGAGTAGAGAATGGCATCATTGCGCCTTGCAAAGCCATACATGTACGCAAGGTTGCCAAGTCCGCCTGCCCCGATCGCACCGGCCATTGCCGTATAGCCGACCAGGGAAATGCCTGTTACTGCAACACCAGACACGATGGCTGGCATCGATTCCGGCAGAAGAACCTTGAAGATGATCTGGCTGTTGGAAGCACCCATCGCTTTGGCCGCCTCAATCGTACCCTTGTCCACATCCTGAAACGCGATGACACACATTCGTGCAAAAAACGGTGTACTTGCAAAGATCAGCGGCGGAAGAGCAGCCCTGGCTCCCAGCATCGTTCCGACCAGTGCCCGTGTCAGCGGAATCAGCAGGATCAATAGAATCAGAAACGGAATCGCCCGCAGCACGTTGACGATCACATCAACGATGCGGTTGAGAATCTTGTTCTGAAGCAGTCCGCCCGTCTGGGTGCAGTAGAGAAGAATGCCGATCAGAAGACCGAAGATCGTCGCAAAGAACAGCGACACGAAGGTCATGAATACGGTTTCCCATACGGCCTGCAGAAGCTGTTCCACATTCAGTGTCGACTCAATCATTTACAGCACCTCCACCTTTACGCCGCTGGCCACCAGATAATCCACGAACCGGTTGTATTCCGCATCCTTGGCATGGAACAGATGCAGATAGGTTGTACCGAAGGAACCATCCTTGCTCGCGGAGATATCCGACTGCACGATCGAGATCGGGAAGGATACCTGACGAATCGCATCCGCAATCACCGGCTCATCCGTTCCGGAAGTGAAGATCAGTCGCAGCAGGCATCCATCCGGATACTTTTTCTTCAGCGTCTCAGCCAGCTCCTCGATGTTTTCCGTCGCATTGACGTTCTGTACGAAGCGCTTGGTCACTTCATGACGCGGATGTTCGAAGATTTCCTTGACCGTTCCTTCTTCGACGATGACGCCATCGCTCATCACGGCCATGCGGGAACAGATCTTCTGCACCACTTCCATCTGATGGGTAATCATGACGATCGTGATACCCATCTCCTGATTGATCTTTCGCAGCAGCTCGAGAATCTGTTCCGTCGTATCCGGATCCAGCGCCGATGTCGCTTCATCCGACAGCAGGATCTTAGGATCGTTGGCCAGCGCTCTTGCAATGCCGACACGCTGCTTCTGGCCACCGGACAGCTCACTTGGATAGCTGTTTTCACGCCCGTCCAGGCCAACCAGATGGATCAGTTCCTTTGCCTTCTTCTCACGCTCTTCTTTCGGTACCCCTGCGAACTCCAGCGGCAGTTCGATGTTTTTCTGAACTGTCCGTGACCACAGCAGGTTGAAGTGCTGGAAGATCATGCCGATCTTCTGCCGCTCCTGGCGCAGCTCCTTTTTACTCAGCGTCTGCATCGTGCGGCCGTCGATGATCACATCGCCGGCACTCTGCGTTTCAAGCTGATTGATAATTCGTACCAGAGTCGACTTGCCCGCGCCGGAATAACCGATGATGCCATAGATCTCGCCATCCTGAATCTGCAGGCTGACGCCGTTGACAGCGTGGATATCGTCTTTCTTGGTAGGGAATATCTTGACAATATTCTTCAGTTCAATCATGCTTGTCCTCCTTTCCTCCAATCAAATAAAAGTCCCTTCCCCCGGGAAGCATATCTTCCACCAAGGACGGGACTGAAATCTCGTGTTACCACCTTGTTTCTCAGATGCATCACTGCAGCTGACTCACGGAGTACCATCATACTCCAGTCCAGTAACGGGAACTCCCGTCAGCGCCTACTGTACGTTCAGCACTGAAGCTCCAAGACCATCTTCACTCACATCATCACTGTTCCATTTCACCAGACTGGAACTCTCTCGAAATGCCTGACGCAAGCTACTCTTCTCTTCTTCGCTTATGAAATCAGTATATCGAGGTCTATTTCAAAAGCAATCATAAAAGTTCAGGAAATGGTAATTAATTTCCAAAATTTACGAAAGTTTTTCATTTCTTTCAAGATCATTCACTTTCGAAACAAGCTTCCGGTAAACGCGTTCCACCATCCACGGCTCACTGCAGGCAGCCAGCGCCTCCTCAGTCGTAAACCAGCGAACCCCGCTGTTTTCATCAGGCTTGCCATGAACCGGCTCCTTCATATCCGCCTCCAGCAGATATGTCAGATTCAGATGCAGATGCGAACTCACATACGCTCCGTTTTTGATATGACCATCGACCGTCAGGGTCTCCAGAGAAAACACATTCGGAACAACCGGAACAACATGTACCAGACCGCTTTCCTCCCTGACCTCCCGCACCGCGACAGAAAGAAGATCTTCCTCCCCGTCCGCATGTCCGCCAAGCCAGGACCATGAGCGGTAAATGTTGTGCCAGCACAGAAGCACATGTTCCCGATCGTGGGACACGACCCATGCGCTTGCCGAAAAATGGGCGGACGTATTCTTCCTCAACAGAAGGTCCTTCTCATGATCCAGCAGATACAGCATCTGTTGACGATCCCGCTCCTCCTGCTCGTTATACGGTTGATAGGCTTCAATTGTCTCTCTCAGGTTCATTGGTATTCCCTTTTCCTCTGTCTTTCTATCAGTTTATACGTATTTCATGGCATACTCATCCGCAAAAGAGTAAAATGCCCGATGGAAAATACGAGTTTTCAAAGGAGAAACGATCATGCAGTATGAACTGAAATACGGCCGCATCGATATCAATACACAGCAGGAATTTGACGGAAAGACGATCCGCGACTTCCTCGACTACTTCCATGTCGGAAAGAAGAACCGCTACCTCGCCATCCAGAACGGCCAGATCCTCGTCAACCGGGCAAAGGTCAACAATGAAGATCAGCCCCTCAAGGCAAGGGACATCGTCACCATTCTTCTGCCGAAGGAGGAGATCGACTACACCCCTGCAGAGACACCCTGCACCGTCGTTTATGAAGACGACTTCGTCTATGTCGCCCATAAGGATCCGGGAACCATTGTCCACGATCCCAACGATCCGGACTGTCTTGCCTGCCAGGCTGCCGCATGGCAGAACGACCATGGCATCCAGTCGCCGGTCCGTTTCATTCACCGCCTCGACGGGGATACGACCGGTCTTGTTCTATTTGTAAAGATTCCGTTCTTTCAGCCCTGGTTTGATGCCATGCTCGAGGAGCGAAAGATCCACCGCGAATATCTCGCCATCACGGCGGGCAGAAGCCGCGTCGGCCAGCACTTCACCTATAAGCAGAAAATCGGCCGCGACCGCCATGTTGCGGGAAAATACCGCTTTTCTGAAACCGGCAAGGATGCCGAAACGAAGGCAGAGATCATCGCCCGCAAGGGAAGCTATGAACTGATCCGCTGCCAGCTGGAAACAGGGCGCACCCATCAGATCCGCGTCCATCTCTCCGGCAACCGTCATCCGATTGTCAACGATCCGCTCTATGGCATCCCGAGCAGCCAGTTTGCACACATGGGCTTATGGGCCGACCGTATCACCTGGGAAAATCCGATTACACACGCCGCCTGCGAAGCTGTTGATATTCCCAATCCCGACTACAATTTTTTTGACAGGAAGAGCTTCCGCTGACGGAAGCTTTTTTAACGAATAAATTGAGCCATGTATATTGGAAGGCAGATCAGATTCTGATCTTTTACTCATTCCTGGCAAATTCCTCAACGATTGTCGACTTGCCTACACGCCGCGCGCCTTCCACAAGCAGGGCGGTTTTTCCGTCTCTTTCTTCCATTCCAGAAGACGATCATATATTTTCCGCTGAAATATCATGTTCATTACTCCCCACAGTACGAATAAGCCCCTGCACCATTCAATTACATATGCACATGCAGATTTGCAAGTTTTCAAATCCCATTTTTCCGCAGATTTGCAGTTTTTAAAATGATGTTTTTCCGCAGATTTGCATATTTTAAATCGGCTGATTTCCGCAGATTCACTGTTTTTGAAATTCAGGGGGGGGGACAAAAAAAGCTGCAGCAGTCAGGCACGATCTTTATGTCTGAATGCTGCGGCATATTCATTTACTTCTTCAGATACTCCTGCAGTTTTGTGAAGGAGGCACTTGCATCGTGATAACCGCGCCAGTACAGTTCTCCCAGGCGTTCCATGTTCTTTTCAAAGCGGTCAATCCGGATCGGCCTTGAAGGTGCCAGAACAAAGATCCGCCCTTCTTCCGCCAGCGCATCGATCCGATCGCACAGCGCATTGTAGCTCTCCATCTCCCTCAGCATGTCCTCCATCAGACGGGGATACCTGTGATAGAAGGAGCGGATGAGCCCTTCCGGCATATTCGACGTCTTGCGGTAGGAAGAATCCTGCGTCTTGATGACGATGATCTTCTCATAGCCTTCCTGCAGCGCCCACTCCACTGGAATCTTGCAGGCAATGCCGCCATCCAGATATTTCTTCCCGTCGATTTCGACCGGCTCCGAAAGGAACGGAACCGTTGCGCTTGCCCGGATCCCCTGAAATATGTCGCTGCATTTCCCGTTTTCAAAGTATTCTGCTTCACCGGTTTCAATATTCGTCGCCGGGGCAATGAAGCGGCGGCGCGGATCATTGAATGCAGCTTTGTCCAGCGGATCCTCCCTGTTCACATTTTCAAACACAAACTGGAAGCCCGTAATCCCGTGATTCTGCAGCACAGCCGGAACACCGTAGTAGTTCGGATCATGGCGGTAGGAAAGATTGATCCGCGCACTGCGGCCGATCTGTCCCGAAACATAGCTGAGCCCGCTCATCGCGCCGGCCGAAACGCCGATGGTTGCCGCCATGTTGATGTCGTTCTGCATATAGAAATCAAGCGCGCCCTGCGTATAGATGCCACGCCATGCGCCGCCTTCCAGCACCATACACCCGGGGACAATCACATCCCGCGCATGACCGGCCGGAAGTTTGGAAACACCGCTGTAAACATCAAGAAATTTCTGTGTCGTTGCCATGCCATTATTGTAGCGGCGCAAAAAAACCGGAGCGCTATACACGTCTCCGGTTTTGTCGTTGTGCTGACTTTATATTCTGTGCTCAGGCCGCAGCCTCTGCTGTCTTCCGCGACGCTTCCGTCGCATTCTGCAGATTCTCACGCGCCACTGCCAGCATCAGCTTGATCCGGTTCTCCTGGTTGACCATCGTTGCACTGGGATCATAGTCCACCGGCGTAATGTTGGCTTCCGGATAACGCTGACGAAGCTTGCTGATGGCACCTTTGCCTGCAATATGGTTCGGCAGACATCCAAACGGCTGCGCACACACGATGTTGGCATAACCGTTTTCGATCAGCTCACACATTTCTCCGGTCAGCAGCCATCCTTCACCCATCTTCGTACCAAGGCCCAGAATCCCTTCCGGCTTCTTCATCAGATCATAGAACGAACCTTCCGCATAAAAGCCGAACTGCTTCAGCGCCTTCGCCATCTTCTTCGAAATGGATTCCACAAACTTCAGGCCGAAGCTGCACCACTTCCCCATCGTCTTGGAAATGCCATAGTATTCCGTATCCAGCGCCCAGTTGGCCATGCAGTACTTCGCATATCCCATCAGCGACGGCAGGTTGACTTCACAGCCCTCATTTTCCAGCATCTTCTGCAGATTGTTATTGCCGGTCGGAGAGAACTTGACATAGATCTCACCGACAACGCCGACCTTCACCTTCGGCTCCTTCTTGACAGGAATCCCGGCAAAGGAACTGGCAATCTGGTGGAACACATGGCCAAAGCTCGGAATCAGGTAGTGCTTGTTGCGGCGGATATCCTGATCCAGCTGCTCCAGCCATTTCTGTTGCAGCGCATCGGCATCGCCCTTATGAATTTCATAGGCCTGCACCTGATTGCGCACTGCCACCAGCATGTCCCCATACTCAACCGCCGCCAGAATCTTCATCAACATTCGCGGCGTCCAGGGAAGAATGGATCCCTTCTCAAGACCGGACACGTTGGCACTCGCCACCGGAACATAGTCATAGCCCGCCCGGACCAGCGCCTTGCGCAGAAGCTTGATGTAGTTGCTCGCCCGGCAGCCGCCGCCCGACTGGGTAATCAGCAGCGCCGTCTTATGAACGTCGTACTTTCCCGAGTTCAGCGCATCGAGAAACTGACCAATGATGATCAGCGCCGGATAGCACGTATCATTGTGCACATACTTCAGGCCCAGCTGTGTCACCTCGCTGGAGCCCGTTCCGATCAGTTCAATGCGATGATAGCCTTCCGACTCCATCGCCGCCTTGACCAGACGGAACTGTACCGGACACATATTCGGCACAAGAACCGTATAGTCCTTGAGCATATCCTTCGTAAAATTCGGGGTCAGATATTCCATTTACGCTTCCTCCCTCGCATCTTCCTTCCGCTCTTCCAATGCCGCCAGCAGCGAACGCAGACGAATGTTTACCGTACCAAGGTTGGTGATCTCATCAATCTTCAACTGCGTATACAGCTTGCCGCCCTCCTGCAGAATCTCCTTCGTCTCATCGGTTGTAATCGCATCCAGACCGCATCCGAACGAAACCAGCTGCACCAGATCCATGTCCGGCTGCGTCGTACAGTACTTCGCCGCCGCATACAGCCGCGAATGATAGCTCCACTGATTCAGGACCGCCGTCTTCATGTGTCCCGTCTTTTCCGAAATGGAGTCCTCCGTAATGACAGCCGCACCCATCTTCGTAATCAGACGGTCAATGCCGTGATTCACCTCCGGATCCACATGATACGGACGACCGGACAGTACCAGAATATGCCGGCCCTGTTTTCTTGCTTCGGCGATTACTTCATCGCCCTTGGCACGCGTCTCAGCCATATATTTGTAGTATTCCCGGTACGCTGCCGTGATCGCCGCATCGATCTCTTCATCCTCAATCTTCGGCCAGTGCTCATGAATGAACGCCGGGAACCGTTTGCGGAACTCATCCGGATGCGAAAGATCAATGAACGGGCGCAGGAAGGTCTCACCCTCCAGCTCCCTGCAATTGTCCTCCAGAACCTCCGGATAATAGGCCACAACCGGACAGTTATAGTGATTGTCACCCAGATGCTCATCCATGTTGTAGCTCATGCACGGATAGAAGATCGCATCCGGATGCTTCTCAGCCAGCCAGTGAATGTGCCCGTGCGTCAGCTTCGCCGGATAGCACACCGTATCACTTGGAATCGTACCCTGACCATCCTGGTACATCTTGCGCGTCGAAGGCGGCGACACCAGCACCCGGAAGCCGAGCGTCTTCCAGAACGCATGCCAGAACGGCAGAAGTTCATACATGTTCAGCGTCAGCGGAATGCCGATCGTGCCTCTATTGCCATCGCCCTGATCCGCCGCATAGTCATGGAGCTTCTTCTGCTTCCATGCGTACATGTTCAGCGACTCATCGTTGCTCTTGCCGGTCACCGGACGATCGCAGCGGTTACCCGAGATGAACTTCTTCCCATCCGCAAACGTATTGATCGTCAGCTGGCAGTGATTGCCGCACAGCTGGCATGTAAATGCCTTCACATCCTGCTGGAAGCCTTCAAGCTCCGCAAGATTCAACAGCGTACTGTGCCCGTCGGCACCCGCATGTTTCTTTCCGTATAATGCCGCACCATAGGCGCCCATCAGTCCCGCAATGTCGGGACGGATGACGTTGACGCCCATCTCCTTCTCGAACGCGCGCAGAACCGACTCATTGTAGAACGTACCGCCCTGCACGACGATCTTGCGCCCAAGCTCTTCCGGGCTCGCGCAGCGGATGACCTTGTACAGCGCATTCTTGACGACCGAAATCGAAAGGCCGGCACTGATGTTTTCCAGCGACGCCCCGTCCTTCTGCGCCTGCTTCACCTGCGAATTCATGAAGACCGTGCAGCGCGAACCAAGATCCACCGGCCGATCCCCATAGAGACCCATGCGCGCAAACTCCTGCACATCATAGCCAAGTGCCTTGGCAAACGTCTGCAGGAACGATCCGCAGCCCGACGAACATGCCTCATTGAGGAAGATGCTCGAAATTGCGCCGTCCTCGATCTTGAAGCACTTCATGTCCTGGCCGCCGATATCGATGATGAAGTCCACGTCCGGCATGAAGTTGCGGGCAGCAGTAAAGTGAGCCACTGTCTCAACCAGACCGAAGTCGCAGTGGAACGCATGTTTCATCAGTTCTTCGCCATAGCCTGTCGTCGTCGCGGAAGCCACCTGCATATTGGGATGGAGCTGGTAAAGCTTCATCAGCGTCTCTCGCATCGGAATGATCGGATTGCCGTTATTGGGCTGATACCACTGGTACAGAATCCTGCCGTCATTGTCGATGACAACCATCTTGATGGTCGTCGATCCCGAGTCAATGCCGATATGCACCGGCCCAACATCATCCGTCCACTTGCGCGTTGGCACTGATGCCCTGGCATGGCGGTTATGGAACTCCCAGTATTCCTCTTTATTCTTGAACAGCGGCGGCAGAGAGTTGTAGGTTGCCGTCGAACTGTAGGCATGCAGAGAATCGATCGCCGCATGGATATCAACCTCATGGTCCGCATAGAAAGCCGCCCCCATTGCTACATACAGCAGCGAATTCTCAGGGCACTTCCCCTGCACATGGAGCGTATCATCAAAGCACTTGCGCAGACATGCCGAGAAGGTCAGCGGTCCGCCAAGATACAGAACGTTTCCCTGAATCGGACGCCCCTGGGCAAGTCCCGCAATTGTCTGGTTGACAACCGCCTGATAAATGGAGGCCGCAATATCACCGGCCTTGGCACCCTGATTGATCAAAGGCTGCACGTCTGACTTTGCAAAGACGCCGCAGCGTGAAGCGATCGTATAGGTACGCTCCGCCTTGAGGGCCGCCTTGTCCATCTCATCCGGTGCCATCTTCAGCAGTGTCGCCATCTGATCGATGAACGCACCCGTACCGCCGGCACAGGAGCCGTTCATACGTACTTCAACACCATTGGTCAGAAACAGGATCTTGGCATCTTCGCCGCCCAGCTCAATGATGCAGTCGGTGCCCGGTGCCAGCCGCTTTGCGGCAACGCGGGTAGCGAACACCTCCTGAACAAAGGGAATGCCGCTGCGTTCCGCCAGGCCCATGCCTGCCGATCCGGAGATTGCAAGATAAGCCTTGCCATCCGGAATATAGTCGCGAAGGATACGGGACAGGATCTCTTCTCCTTTTTCAAGAATATGGCTCATATGCCGTTCATATGTGGAATAAACGATGTGCTGCGCATCATCCAGAACGACGCACTTGATCGTAGTCGACCCGATATCCAGTCCTACTCGCATGAAAACCTCCACTGTTAAAACCTCAGTATTTTAAAGCGCACGGCTGTCTTTTTCAAAAGAAAAGCCCGCCTGTATCAGTATACGAAGAATTTACGGCAATTCTCGTATACAGAAGGATATAATTGCCCACATGAGCAAAAACGTAAAGGGAGCATTTCTGACGCTGATGGGCGGCGTCTGCTGGGGTCTTTCCGGGAGTATGGGACAGTACCTGTTTGATGTCAAAGGCATGGATGCCCACTGGCTCGTGCCGATTCGTCTCGGAGCTGCGGGCATCATTCTCCTTTTGTACAGCTTCCTTCATAACCGCCGGCAGACACTGGAAGTCTGGAAGGGAAAGGATGACCGCCTCCAGCTGATTGTCTACGGACTTCTGGGCGTCAGCCTGTGCCAGTATCTGTACTTCCGTACGATTCAGCTTTCTTCTGCCGCTGTCGGAACGATCCTGCAGGACCTTTCGCCGATCTTCATTCTCCTTGTCGAGTGCATCCGTTTTCACCGCCCGCCCTCCTTCAATGAAATCAGTGCCATCGTGCTGGCGCTGACGGGCGTCTATCTGCTGACAACCCATGGAACCAAGGGTGATGCGGTACCTATCAATGCCCTGATCACCGGCGTCTGCTGCGCGGTTACCGTCATGATCTACAACGTCGTTCCGGAGAAGCTTCTGCAGAAATACCCCGTAACGATGCTTCAGGGATGGGCCTTTCTGATGGGCTCCGTCTTCTTTGCCATCGTCTTCCATATCTGGACCTACAGCTATACACCGGACTTTGTCGGCATCCTTGGTATCTGCTTCGTCGTCCTGGTCGGCAACGTGATGGCCTTCCCTCTTTACATGGCCGGCGTCCATCTGATCGGTCCCGAAAAGGGCATCCTCTACGGCTTCTCGGAGCCGGCTACCGCAGCCATCGTCACCGTCGCCATCTTCGGCTCCTCCTTTACCGTCTATGATCTGATCGGCTTCGTGTGCATCTTTGCGATGCTCGCGCTGATTTCGCGCAATAAGAAGGATTAAGCAGAACCTCTCAGAGCGCGACAGATTCCACCCCCTACGAAAAAGGGCCGCTTGCGCGGGCTCTTTTTCGGGGATTTACAACTTCTTTTTATTATGGCTGGGAAAGGGGGTTGACCAACCAAGTATCGCAGACGTTTCATCATTTCGTCTGCACTTTTATAGTAGACATTCCTTCTCGCAGGATTATGTCAAAATTATGGGAAATTATGTGAACCGGTTTATTTTTTCCAGTGCTCCGGAAACTCCTCAACCTTTGGAAGCGACCAGTTGTAATGCGACGCCAGAATCCGCACCGCCACAATCATTGCGGCCGGCAGATAGATGGCCAGCGACCGGCACCCGGCCCGCAGCAGAAGCGCCGACACAAGGCCGCCAAGAATCGAAGCCACCGCATACACATACTTCCGGAAGATATCCGGCAGCTGATCCACGATCATATCCCGTAACAGACCGCCGCCGACACCGGTGATCATTCCCGAAAAGACGCAGAGAAAGAGATTGTCTCCCCCGTACATCGAAAATGCAGTCTGACAGCCAAGCACCGTAAAAATGCCCAGACCGATGGAATCCATATAGAAGAGAACACGGCGATAGGAAGTCGGATTGAACTCCTGATGTTTCTTTAACGACACATAGGAAACGATGAACACGATCACACCCGTCACTGCCGCAACCGAAACATACACCGGATTGGTAAATGCCGAAGGCGGCGTCACACCGAGAATCACATCGCGGATCACGCCTCCTCCCGTCGCTGTAATGACGGCAAGACTGATCACACCGAAAAGATCGTTTCGAAAACGCAGCCCGCAGATGGCGCCGCTGATCGCAAAGGCAACCGTCCCAATGATCTCAAAAATAAATGTCAGCTCTTCCATAGTCTCACGCAAGAGAAATTATAGCGGAAGCCAGCACCCCTGCGTAATATTTCGCGTCTTGAGTTCGTGCTGAATCCGGTTGAGCACCTGCCTCTTTGCAAGTGACCATAACGGCGCAATCAGTTCCTCAGGATCCCCGTCTCCGCTCAGCCGCATCAGAATCACAGACGGATCGGTACTTGCTATGCACGCAGCGACTAGATCCACATACGCATCAAGTGTCAAAGCATGAACCTTTCCCTCCTCATACAGGGTTTCAAGATCCGTATTCTTCAGCACATGCAGCAGCTGATACTTCACACCGAAAAGATGAAAGCGATTGAGATAGCGCACCGTTTCCAGCACCCGTTGTTTGTCTTCCCCGGGCAGACCGAGAATCACATGCACAATGACCGGAAAGCCGTGTATTTGAAGCACGTTCACCGCCTGTTCAAAGACAGACAGCGGATAACCCCGCCGCATCCAGCGTGCCGTATCTTCGTGCATCGTCTGCAGGCCAAGTTCGATCCAGATAAACTTTGAAGGATATTCCTTCTTCAGCTCATCCAGCAGAGAAATGACGTCCGGCCCCAGACAGTCCGACCGCGTAGCGATGGAGATACCGGCAAACAAGGGATCTGAAAGCGCCGATGAAAACAGAAACCGAAGCCGCTTCAGGGGCGCATAGGTATTGGTGTAGGCCTGAAAATAGGCAATGAAATATCCGTTCCCCAGTTCCGGATGATGGACATAAGAAACCGAAGACATATCGATCTTCTGGCCGTCGTACTTTGTCGCAAAGTCACCGCTGCCTCCCGCGTCGCAGAAAATACAGCCCCGGCTGTCAAGTGTCCCGTCCCGGTTGGGACAGGTCATCCCCGCATCGAGAGCGATGCGGTACAGCTTATGGCCGTAGGTTTCCATGCACCAGTGCGAAAACATGCGATAGCGTTCCATGCTTTCACAGTACCATAAGCCGCCTTGGATCATGTAGACTTGTATCCAAAGTAATGGAAGTATCGCGATGAAACGACCGTTTGTTACGGAGGAAAAGATACGATGGATTGCCAGCCGGTATCCAACACCCTTCTATCTCTAGGATGAGGCAGACATCCGTGCCAATGACGCAAGGATCAAGCAGGCATTTTCCTGGAACCCCGGCAATCCTGAACATCATGAAGAACCTTGGCAGCGGCCTCGACTGTTCTTCCTATACAGAACTTGAAATGGCTGCGAGGCTCGGCTTTCAGGGCAGTGACATCATGTTTTCATCCAACGATACGCCGGCCGAAGACTCCATCCTTGCAAGAAATCTCAACGCAGCGATCAACTTTGACGACATCTCGCATATTGCCTTCTTCATCTTCACCATTGCCAACAGTGTGATGAAAGTTTTTTTGTTCACTCATTCTTGAGGAATTTTGGCGCTTTTGAAATGTGTGGGGTTAGAGTCAAACCGGAGCGATAAATCTCTGGGGTAACTGGCGCCCCATAATCATGAACTCAGCGCCCGAGTCATCTGAAGTAAGACATGACCTTACAACTGGTTTGAACAGCTGTGAGGCCAAGTTTTTATTTCGCCGTTTTTGTGACATTCGAGTGTATCGGGTTCAATGAGTAGGTCGCATCCTTGTCCAGAACGTACATGAGGCGGTTGCGGAATCTGTCCCAGTTGTGATAGCCGTTCGCATTCTTCTTGATGCACTTACAGATTGAGTTTCGGTTTTCAATGATCGCATTGGTCATCCGCTTATGATAGGCATTGGGTTTGCCGGTCTTGGAATCGACCTTGTAGATGTAGCCGTAGGTAGTAAGAGAATTGATGATTTCGGTCCGCCATTTGGTCAGTGTGCTGGCGAAGTGACGCATTTCCGGTACCTGAGACTTCCTGAACTCCGTAATCAGTTCGTTCAGTTTCTGCTCCCTATCGTTGGGCGTGGCGGTCTCATAGTAGTCGTATACTTTTTCTTTCAGATTCCATGACTCCATCAGCTCAGGGCTTATTTTCAGGAGCTTCTCGCGGAGATCATAGTAGTTAATCGGAAATTTGAAATGATTGTTATATCTTCTCTGTCCGTTTGGATCGAACAGCTTCTTACCATCTTTTGTGCTGCTGTCGGAATGCCTGTAGAGAATCCAGTTGAACTTCTTGAGAAGATAGTATTCATCGGAACCTTTTGTGGTTCCTTTCATGGCACGGATTCGAACACTGTCGGTCTGGCGTCCCAGTTCCTGGCAGAGATGGAATCTGTCCACGATACCGATACTGTTCGGGAAACACTTCTTCATGACCGTTCGATAGGTATCGTACATATCGAAGGAACAGGCTTTGACTTTCTTCCGCTCTTCCAGCGGGATCTTCATAAAGTAGCTGAGCAGCCGATCTTCCCGTCTGGAGTTCAGGAAATCAATGGGCGTCTGTCTCTGGAAATCCATAAGAACACAGACGAATTTCTCGCTGTAGTTGCGGAAGGCATAGACTTCATCAAAGCTGATCATCTCCGGCAGAGGTTTCCTGGGAAGACTGACGTGATCATCAAACAGATAGGCAGCTGTGGCAGGAGAGAGATGATACCTGCGCGCAACGGAAGAGAATGTCTCGTTATAGTTCTTCAGATCCGTGAGCACTCTCTGAACCGTGAATGCGGAGATACTCATACTGCCAAAGGAGAATGGATTCTTCTCTGCATAGGTTCGATGACATACCGGACAGACATATCGTCTGGCCCGGTAAAGCAGCGTACATTTACGATCAGAAAGAACACTGTGCGTAATCTTCTTCCAGTAATAATCTTTGATCCTTGGAGTTTTACAGCCGCATTCCGGGCAGGGCTCATAGTGCGGAACGAGCCGGACTGAGATCTGTGCATTTCCATTCAAGTTCTGATACTGGAAGTCCTCCACATCACTGTCTTCCAGGCCGAAGAGCTCCATGATGTCCTCTTTATTCGTGTTAAGAGACATACCGATGACCTCTGATTCTGCAGGGAATCGATTGAATACCGTATACCATGCATGAATTCCTTTCCGGAAAGCCGAATCAAAATGATGAACGAAGGGCTTTTCTTCAAAATGATGAGGTGAAACGTTCCTTCGTTCGGTATTGATCGGCTTTCATCCCTTCTGCCCTCAGAATAGGAACGCAGAGGCTTCTTTGATATTCCTGCTGTGAGAAAAAGAGGTCATGTGAAAACGAGCTGGCAGCGCAGCTTTCTGTTCTGCAGGAACTGCCTGCCAAGCAGGGTAATACAATTCGTGGTTATATCCGTATTGAGGTAAATGCGCCTGGTATTGAGCATACTCTGCCAGTACCGGTTGAACTTCCAGCGGATCAGCCGTACAGCGTCATAGTCAAAGGAATTACCGCTTTCTTCAACGGTAAAGGAACGATCCCCGCATGAAGTAAGAACAGCGGTAAAATCGTCCGCGGTGCGGCTGCTGTAGGGGATCATGAAAGACAGCAGAACTGCATCTGCAGACGAGCCTTTCCGGTAAACACGCTTAATGATCAGTGGCACAGTATGATCAAGAATGGTAAATCTTCTGCTGTACTTTGCGTAATACAGATAGCCATTATTCACAATCAGTTCGGAAACCGACTGATCATAAAAGACCTGAACAGCTCTTGTAATGATTTCCTGTGTGGAAGAATCGTTTGAGGAATGAATCAGGCGATTCTTAACAAACTCCACGAGCTTGTGCAAATGACAATGAATCATGATCATCAGACAGGTCTATAATGGAGTCGCTGGCATATGCTGGACTGCGAAGGGTTTGGGGATGCCAGCTTTTATTATTGCCAGGAGCTCAACATTCCTCCTTTACCTGAAGGATAGTCTTTTTCATCCAATTCGAACAATACCTGTACAAAAAAAGCAAACCCCAGAGTCTTAAACTTTCACAGACATACATAAAAGATGGCAACCCCATCACCTTGAAATGCAGGTCACCATCCCCTCAAATTTTTAAATATCCGGAATTTTCCGAATTCCGATTGCACAATCACCGATTGTCCGCTAATATATCGACGGTGCTTTAAGGCAGGTCCAGTGAGGCCGCCAAGGACGAGATCAGTACACTGCGAGGAAAGAGTATGCGCAGATTCTCCTTGACGGGAATCTGCGCTTTTTTGTAAACAGATTCTGATCAGGCACCGGGAAAGGGAGATTGTATGAAACTCATTTACGATGTAGAAGACAAACCGAAACTTGGCGCATTGATCACTTACGGCTTCCAGCAGGTGCTGGCGATCATGGCCGCCACCATTGCCGTACCGATGATTGTAGGCAACGGCATGTCTACCGGTGCAGCGATCTTCGGAGCAGGCTGCGGCACCCTGGTCTATACCTTCTTTACGAAACGCAAGAGTCCGGTATTCCTGGGCAGCTCCTTCGCCTTTATCGGATCGATGGTTGCCGCCTTCGCCGGTGCCGTCAGTGTGCAGGCAGGCTTTGCGGGACTGTTACTCGGCGCAATCTTCGCGGGCCTTGTCTATGTCATCATTGCCGCGATCACAAAGGCTGTCGGCGTCGGCTGGATTGACCGCCTGATGCCGGCCGTCGTCATCGGCCCGACCGTTTCCATCATCGGTCTGAGCCTGGCCGGAAATGCGATCAGTGATCTGCAGGTCAGCTCCGCAACCGGTGAAACAACCAAGATTGCCGTCCTCTGCGGACTTGTTGCACTGTTTGCCACAATGCTTGCCAGCACCTACGGCAGGAAGCACGCACGTATGATCCCGTTCATCATCGGCATTCTTTCGGGATATGTTCTGGCAGCGATCTTCACCTTCATCGGAATCGCAACAGGAAACACAGCTCTGCAGATTACGAACTTCAGCGCCTTGACAAGTCTGTTTGCGGATGGCGTCCAGCTGTCTTCGTTCTTCTCGGTTCCTGACTTCACATTCACGCATGCATTCGCCGGCTTCTCCGAGATTACCGGTGCCTACGTTGGAACGATCTTTGCGGCCTATGTACCGGTTGCCTTCGTTGTCTTCGCAGAGCACATCGCAGACCACAAGAACATCTCGAGCATCATCGGCCGCGACCTGCTGAAGGATCCGGGACTGGATCACACTCTGCTGGGCGATGGAATCGGATCCATCGTCGGTGCCTTCTTCGGCGGCTGCCCGAACACAACGTACGGTGAATCGATCGGCTGCGTCGCCATTACCCGCAACGCTTCCGTCGCAACCATCATTACGGCTGCCATCGAGTGCATCTGCCTCTCCTTCCTGTCGCCGGTCGTCGGCTTCATTGCCACGATTCCTTCCTGCGTCATGGGCGGCGTGTGCATGGCTCTCTACGGATTCATCGCCGTATCCGGCCTCAAGATGGTACAGAACGTCGATCTTGATCAGAACCGCAACCTCTTCGTCGTCTCCACGATTCTCATCGCCGGCATCGGCGGACTGTCGCTGACGTTCGGAAGTGTAACGATCACCGCTGTCGCCTGCGCGCTGATTCTCGGCATCGTCGTCAACCTGATGCTGTCGAAGAAGCAGCCGGATGCTGATAACAACGATTGACCTGCAGTACACAAAAGCGGGGCACGCTTCAGACACAATGAAGCGTGCCTTTTTTCATGCTCGTCCATCTCAAAGCCGCAGAAAAAAACTCCAGGCAGCCGCATAAGCAGGCATGCGCAGGAGTTCCATTTTTCCAAACAGGATCCAGAATCCAATGTCTTATTTTCCGGGCCGATAGTGTTCCAGGAAATAGGCATAGAAATCAATCGCATCGCTGCATGCATCAAGACTGATCCGCTCATTGTTTCCATGCATGCAGGACAGTTCTTCGGACGTAAGACGTACCGGATAGAAGCGCAGGCAGTTTTCGGTCAGCTCCGCATACCAGCGATTGTCCGTGCCGCCTGTCATTACATAGGGCGCCACGCCGCAGTCCGGAAACTGATGACGAATGCAGCCTTCCAGATATTTGTAGGCAGCACTGTCCGTCGGCGTCACCGGCGAAGCTTCGCGGCTGTAGAGAACTTCAAACTCAAGATCATACTTCGCACCGATCTTCTTCAGCACATTGACCGATTCCTCGACATTCTGCGTAAATCCCGTCCGCAGATTGGCGACCATCGACGCATGCGACGGAATGACGTTTGCCGCATCCGATCCCTTCATCATTGTAAAGGCACAGGTCGTCCCAAGCAGCGCACCTGCCTGATTGTTCACCTTCGGCATCAATTTGACCAGGAGCGGCCTGAACAGCCACAGATTGCCCATCAAAAGCTTCATCCCAAAATCAAAGGAAGGAGCCATCCCTTCAAACATCGACTGCACATGCGGCGTCATCAGGCGCTCAAACGGCTTTTTCCGGTTCACATCCGACACAAATTCACACAGCCGCGTCACCGGCGTCTCGGCCTTCGGCGCACTGGCATGTCCACCTTCTCCGCTCGCGGTCACCTTCAGATTGACATAGCCCTTCTCCGTAATGCCGATCACCGCATACGGACGGTCCATGCCTGCCATCGCCTTATCAACGACCGCGCCGCCTTCATCCAGAGCCAGCGCCAGACGGTTGACGCCATGTGCCTTCAACCAGTCGATCGCTTCCTTTGCCCCGTTGCCAGACGTCTCTTCATTGATCGAATAGGACAGATACACATCGCACGGCGGCACAAAGCCCTTCGCAAGCAGTCCTTCAATTGCCGACATCTGACAGAAGATGTTGCACTTGTCATCCATCGTTCCCCGGCCATACAGAGCGCCATCATGAATCTCCCCGCCAAACGGAGGATATTTCCAGCCCGAAGGATCCACCGGCACCACATCCTGATGTCCCATCATCAGAATCGGCAGAGCAGAAGAATCCTTTCCCTTCCAGCGATAGATCAGAACCCCGTGCACCACGTTCTTCTCCATCGTCTTTGTACACAGCGGGAACAGATCATCAATCACATCATGCAGCTGATCAAAAGCCGAAAGATCCTCATCCCCGTTCTTTGAAATCGTTTCGACACGGATCATGCGCGCAAAGCGCTCACCCATTTCCTGCAGCTCTTTCTCATTGCGGCTCACCGCCATCCGCTGTCCCTTCGCCGGCGCCCTCAACAGCAGCGCCCGAATGATCGCAATCACCAGCAGAACCGCAAGAACAATCAATATCCAAAGCACAATCTTTCCAATCATTGCCAGCATCGTCATACCCTGCCTTTCCTGGCTAGCGCAACCGCAACACCCATCGCAATCACCGCCAGCACCACAACCATCGTACTCACAAGGTTTGTTAACGAAGGCATCAGAAGAAACACAATCACGCCAAGTGACCATGGCACAATCGCAAGCTTCGGATACTTCTTCAGATACGTATAGCCCATCGCTCCAAACAGCGCCACAACCACCGTTTTAAATGCCGGCACAAGAACCGGATTCTCCAGCAGCGGCGTCAGAGGCACAATGAGCATCACGCCGATGGCGAGTACCACATCCGTCACGATCGCCGACACCGATACCGCAATCGTCGAAACAACTTCATTCTCTTCCGTCCCGATTTCGGTTTTGGCAAGCTGACGCGCATTCATGACACACGGAATCTTCAGGTTGATCAGATTGCCCGTAATGAAGGCAATGTAGGTTCCGCCCGTACCAAGCATCGGCGCATAGGTAATGACCTCAATGATTCCCGAAGGCACCATCTGCACCAGCAGTGACACAAACGCCAGCCAGTAGCCCGACGTAAAGCGGAAAGTCGAATGAAACACGGCACAGATCAGAAACGGCACCGCCAGCATCAATACAAGCATCACCGCCATCGAAAAGCGGCCGATTGCGTGCATCTGTTCCTCATAGCTTCCAGTCTTCTTCATGATCCTTCACCCCCATCAGTTAAGAAACGTGCTCATCGACGGGAAGATGAACTGCCCGATCACCGCACATGCCATGCCAACCAGCATCGAAAACGAAAGCGCATAGTTTTCCAGCCAGTGGATGTTTTTCTTATGGATCAGATGCTGAAAGAATGCATTGGCAAAAAACGCCGTCACAAACGCAATCAGCGGCAGAATGTTCACCGGCCGCGTCTGTCCCGAAACGGTCACGGTACGAAGATAGGAAACCGCATCCCCAAGATACGCCGCAATCATTCCCAGAAACATCGACGAAAACAGAATATCCGCCATCTTCGGATTGCCCTTTGCCTTCGTCATGATTGATTTCTGATATTTCCGGAAGAAAAACAGCACAAACACCGCACCCGAAAGAATGCACACCGTCATTCCCAGAACAATCGACGCAAGATCGCCGCCTGTCATCATCGAACTGGGCAGCTCCCCAAGGCCAAGACCCTTGGCAAGATTTGACGCCGTACTGCTCTCATAATGCAGCGCACCCAGCACCGAAAGACGCAGCCACGGCACCGGAACACCCAGCGCCGGCGCCAGGGCAAGGACACCGATCAGGATTCCGATCGAAGGAACCACCGTAAAGGCAGCCGAAGATACTGCCGTCTGTTTCAGCACCGCCGGATCCATGCCAAGTTCCCTTCCACGCTTCCATGCCCGCCTCAGAAAGAGCACAGACTGAAAAAGAACTGCGACCACCAGCACCGCCGCAATCAGATACATGGGAACTGAATTCGCCTGACGAAGAAAATCACTCATGATCATTCCTCCAATGAAAGATCAAGTTACAGATGAAGAATGTTTCTTTCTCTTCCTATGAGGATACTATAGCGCGGCTTGCTGAGGCAATCGCATCATCGCCGGAAATTTACAGATTAAAGAAATGCCGCAGACGCTCAACGCCGACGAGGCATCAAAGCCGCGATCATCACAACGCATGCCGCAGCACCACCGGCCGCCACCGGATTTTCACGTACCCGCCGCAGAATATAGGCAAGCGTACTGCGCGACAAGGATACATCCGACACAAGATCCGTCTCATATACTGTCTGTCCATTGACCGTAACGCTCAGGGTACCCAAAGTATCCCCGGCTGCTACCGGCGCATAGACTGCATTGGTTTCCGGCAGAGAAAGCTGCGTATCAATCACTGCATCCTTCGGCAGATCCATCACAACATCAGACACGTTCGTCAAAACAATTTCAGAACCATCGAACGAATCCAGCACCTCCACGCGGCCGGCTTCCTGTCCCGCGCTCAGAAGCGTCTTCTTTTCATAATGGTCCTGAAACCAGCTGTAAAGAAGCGAAGCGTCCGCAAAATTTCCGGATCCTTCTGCCTGCCCGCTCACCAGAACCAGGTGCATGTCTCCGATGCGAGCAGAACTTGCCAGGCAGCGGCCAGCCTGCGGCGTCCATCCGGTCTTTCCACCTTCAAAGCCAACCGCATCCAGACCGAAGGAAGATGCACTGCCCCAGACCGTACTAGTCAATGTCAGGCCCGTCGTTGTCGTATAGGACGGCGTCGAAATCAGCTGCTGAAACACATCATTCTTCAGACAGTAGGAAAACAGGATGGCAATATCACGGGCACTGCTGTAGTGATTCTCATCGTGAAGCCCGGTCGCATTGACAAAGTGCGTCGCATTCATGCCAAGTTCAGCGGCCTTTTCGTTCATCATCGCCACAAAATCAGAAACCGATCCGGCAACGGTATAACAAAGCGCATTGACGGCGTCCGCTCCACTGGGCAGTGCACATCCATACAGAAGGTCACGCACCGTCGGCTGATCGCCGGCAGAAAAACCGGCAACCGAAGCGTTGGCTTCCGCCAGTCCGGAAAGCATCTGGGAAGTGATCGTTACCTGAGCATCCAGATCCGGCAGATTCTCGATCGCAAGGATCTCCGTCATGATCTTGGTCAGGCTCGCCGGGAACATCTTCTCATCCCCGTTCTTATTGACAAGCACCTGCCCGCTGTCCGCATCCATCAGATACACATATTCCGACTGCGCCGAGGGCACATCCGGATCCGTATACGCAGAAAAGGAGGCCTCCGTTTCTGAGCCCTCCGCCTGCACCGGAACAAATCCGCCGCATATCATAGCCACTGCCGCAGCCAGCAGGAAACGCAACAGCCTTCTCATTCGTCCTGATCGTCCATTTCCGAAAGATAGAGACGCGGCGAAATGCCAAGAAACAGCACCTCATCCTTGTGATTGGTCCCGCTCTTTGTCCGCATCAGACCGGCCGCCTCCAGGATCGTCGAATCCTGCTTCGCCGCAAAGACATACAAATATCCCGCACCGCCGTGCAGAAGGATGTTAACAGCCCCCTGCAGCAGCGAAATCATCGTCGCAAAATCAATCGGACCGACCACTTCACCGATCGTCATCAGCGTCACCAGGTCACTGCCCTCATCCGGCCTGCGCAGACGCGTCAGAAGCGGAAGCGAGCGCGACGTCGGCCGCGACTCGACAAGAATCGAAATCCGCGAATTTTCCGGTCCCTGAAAAATCAGACCGCCGCACTTGCGCTGTCTGGCAAATGATAGAAGATTCGGCTTATCGTGAAACCGCTCCAGAATCTGTCCGCAGCGCTCAATATGAACCTTCCAGCCATTATTGAAACGCTCATTTTCACGCTCAGCACAGGCATCGAGAAGATCAATGGAAAGATCATCCTGAATATCGCCCTGATCCTCATTCGTATTCTTCTCAAAGCTGAACAGCTCATCATTCACATTCTGCCGCAGCGAAGAAATCACGATCCACGCCCCCGCAGCGACCGCCGCCGCAAGCGCAACCCGTATCCCAGCAGAAGAAACGTTCACAAAGGCAAGCACCGAAAAGCACACCAGCATCCCCAGAAAGATGCCCATGCCGGACAGCCTGTCCAGCCACTTGCACACCAGAATTCCCACCGCAGCCACAGCTGCCGCAACACACAGAAAACTATTCATAGTTTCCAAATTATATCAGACTCCTTCACTCTGTACGAAGGGCCGCAACCGGATCGCTCCCGGCCGCCTTGCGGGATGGCAGGAATCCGCCCAGAAGCGTAAGCCCAATGCTCAAAAGCACCAGCTCACCGGCAAATCCGACCGGAAGGCTGGCCTCAATGTCCGGCAACTGCGTACGAATATGCAGAATATGCGAAACCAGCGGATTCAGCGCAATCGTCAGGCCGATTCCCATCACTCCCGACAGCAGACCGATCATGATCGACGAAACGACGAGCGAAAGCGCCACGAAGCCGATCGTGTGGTTGCGATAGAAGTCCCAGTCACGGTCCCTGTATTTTTTCGTCGATACGCCATTGATGATTAAATCACCGGAATCATACCGATCCAGGCCGCCAATTACATTTAAAAGCGTCGTCTTTCCGGAACCGGAAGGCCCAAGAATGGCGACGAATTCGTTGTCACGCAGGCTGAGACTGACATGGTCCAAAGCCTGCTGCACCAGCGTACCGGTTTTGTACTGTTTACAGAGATCGACCACCTGCAGCATAGATTCGCTTTACTCCATGTACAGTGTAATCAGTCAACGTGATTGTGCCGGTATACATATTTCCAATTTTGCAAACTTACCAAAGTCCGGCGACCAGCACAGCGGCGCAGCAGCCGGCCGCCGTCGCAAACAATCCTGCATTGCGCCAGCTCAGAAACAGCCCTACCGCAAATGCCGCAAGTCCTGCCCACATATTGCCGGAAGAGCTGATAATTGCCGGAAACGTCATTACCGCCAGCGTCACATAAGGAACATAATAAAGAAACGAACGAATGAAGCGGCTCTTGATCGGTCTGCGCAGCAGCGTCATCGGCAGAGCGCGAATCGTATACGTCACCGCCGCCATCACAATGATATAGGTCCAGACACTTTTCATTGCTGTTCCTCCGGAATCGGATATTTCCAGGCCGCAAAGGCCGCAATCGCAACCGTCAGCACGATGATCTGCGTACCGGAGCTGATCGAAGAGATGCCCGGCAGAACACTTGCAAGATACGAAAGCACGAAGCTGCAGACAACGATCCGCCGCAGGATACGATCTCCTTTGCAGGGCGGAATGATGACCGCCAGGAACATGCCGTAGAGCGCCACGCTCAGGCTGCTGACTAGGATGGATGGCAGCGCAGATCCGGCAATGACGCCAAGCACCGTACCTGCCGCCCATCCTGGGATCGCGACAAGGGCGGCGCCATAGTAATAGAAGGGATTGAGGTGTCCCTTTCGGGAAGCCGCAATGGCAAACAGTTCATCCGTAATCACAAAGCTGATGCCAAGACGATGGCCGAAAAACGTATGCTCCGATAATTTCTGGGACAATGCGCAGCTCATCAGGAAGTAGCGCGCATTGACGATCAGCGTCATCAGCGCCGTCTCAAACAGAGAGGCATTGGAAGCAATCATCGTGATACCGGCATATTCGCCTGCCGAAGCCGTGTTCAATACACTCATCATCAGGCCTTCACCCGGTGTGAGACCGGCATTGCGCATGGCAATACCCAGTGCAAAGGAGACGGCGAAGTAACCTGTCATGATGGGGATACCATCCTTGATTCCCCGGGCAAATTCGATGCGGTTATCGGAGTGATTCGTCAGTTTGATGTCGGCAGCTGCTGTTGTCATAAAAATTCAATCGGATACGATTCCCTTTCCTATTTTTTCTTCTCTAATTATTGAGTTTGAAATACAATCAGTAAAACAAATCTTTATAATGGTTTCATAAGGAGTACTTATGGATAACCGCTATCAGATCTTTCTTCAGGTGATACAAAGCCATTCGTTTACGAAAGCTGCGGAAGCTCTCGGCTATTCGCAGTCCGCCATTTCGCAGGCCATCCGTTCACTGGAAGAGGAAACGGGTACCACCCTTCTTCTGCGGGGAAAAAACGGGATCACGCTGACCAGGGACGGGGAAGACTATCTTCCCTATTTTCAGGCCGTCGTTACAGCCGAGAAAGCGCTGGAAGAAAAGAAGAAGGAAATGGCGGGATTCAGCCGTGCCATCATCCGTATCGGCACCTTTACCAGTGTGAGCCGTAATCTTCTTCCTCCCCTGATGCATGACTTTGAGCAGATTTATCCTGCGGTGCGTTTTGAGCTGCGCCAGGGGGAATATGATTCCATCGCGTCAGATATTCGCAGCGGGCGGCTGGATTTTGGCTTCGTGGTCCCGGAGTTTGTAAGCGGCATTGCGACGGAAGCGATCTACAGTGACACGATGATGGCAGTGCTGCCGCTGTCTTCACCGCTTGCGAATCGTTCTTCCGTTTCCCTGGCGCAGCTGGAACAGCTGCCCTATATTCTTCTCGATGAGGGAGAGCACAGTGTCGCTCTGCGGGCGTTTGAAACCCATCATCTTCATCCCGATATCCGCTACAAGATTACAGATGACTACTCCATTCTGACAATGGTACAGAAAGATATGGGATATTCTATTCTGTTTCGTCTGACCCTTGCCGGTTACTCGAAGGGAGTTGCAGTTGTGCCGATTGAGGAACCGTTTGAGCGTACCATCGCCATGGGCTGGCGCAGTTATGAAGCTTTGCCTTTGGCGGCGAAGACCTTTATTTCGTTTATCAGGAAACAGGCTCCAGCGATTCTGCAGCAGCTGGAGCGCTGATTTTTCAGGGCCCAAATACAGAAAAACCGGGGCACAAGGCCCCGGAAAAGGAATGCAGGATAAGAAATTGAATCGAATTACTGATTGTCTGCGTCAACTGCCTTTGCGGCTGCGCGTCCGGAAACAATGATTTCTGTAATAGCGTTTCCGCCGAGACGGTTGCCCGCATGGATGCCGCCGGTAACTTCGCCTGCCGCATAGAGGCCGGCAATGGCGCTGCCATTATTATCCAGAACATGGCGGTCCAGATCCACCTTCAGTCCGCCCATTGTATGGTGCGTCGAAGGAGCCATGAAACGGACACGTACCTTGTCCAGCTTGTAAGTATCCGGCAGATAATGGCCATTTTCATCTTTTTCCACTTCGCCGATTGTTCCGCGTACCGAAAGCTTATCAACGTCGAGTGAATCAGCGGTGCCCATGACATAGGCATCATAATCTTCGATGGTTTTGCGCAGCGTCTCTGCGTCACAGCCGATCATTTCGGCAGTTTCTTTCACGGTGCGGAAATACATTCTGCCTTCAATATCGGTCTGGGCATTGTTGAAGCCGCCCGGGCCGGCAACAGTGTTAACGTTAGAAATTTCGACATAGATGCCCGGAACATACTTGAGGCCGAGCTTCTCTGCCGCATCCTGCGACATGCCGTGTTCGAAGGCACCTTCCGAGAGAACATCACGTTCTGCGGACTCATCGACATAACGCTTGCCGGTTGCCGCATCGATGAAGATAACATTTTCTCCGGCGCCGCCTGCGAGGTTGCCATTGTCAACCCATCCCAGGGGCATCATCTGTGTCCATCCTTCGCCTTCGGTTGCGGCATTCAGGCTTTCTGCCATTGTGATACCATCGCCCTGCAGCGAGGAACGGTTTGTTGTGCCAATGTTGTCGGCAATGAAATCTGACTGCCAATAATCATTGGTCGACTGGACCATCGGAATATTGGCACCATAGCCGCCGGTCGCAAGAATGACACCCTTGGTCGCATGAGCGGTTACCGTGGTGCCATCGTACATGACGGCATTGACACCGGTCACTCTTCCATCTTCCGTAATCAGGGATTGTGCCGTAGTGCGGGTCAGAACCTCGTTATGGTCGTTTGCCTTCAGAACGGTATTCTTTGGAACAGCAAAGTAGGCGCCCCACTTGGATTCATAGAATTCTCCGTCAACCGTTCCGCCAACGACAGCGTTTTCTCTCTGCCACAGGCAGCCGATGAGTGTCGACTGTTTTTCATAGTCGAACTGTGCACCCTGTTCCACGAGCCATGGCTTGATTTCCTGGCCGCCTTCAATCACCTGCTTCACAAGATCAACGTCGCCATAGATCCAGTCGGTGCCTTCCTCATTGGGACGCAGGCCGCCATAGTAGGTCTGGAAAACATGCAGATTCAGCGTCGAGAAGAGCGGAAGCTCCGTCTCCTGTTTGCCAGCCGCCATCTGTGCGTCTGCCCAGTCAAGGTACTTCTTGATCTCTGCCTTGAGATCCTTGAGAACCGGCAGATACTCGGCATGGACGCCGCGTGCCGCATTCAGCGAAATGTCACCTGCAACAAACGGATGATCTTTATCCAGAGTTCCGTCAAACGGTTCTTCGGACCAGTTGTAAATGGTGCGCAGCGTATCAATGCGGCCAGCATCATTGAGAACCTTCGCATACTCTTTGCCATCGAGCGGATTGATACCTGTGGTCGCATCCGGGTTTTCCGGATCCCAGACAAGATAAGGCATCACCGACTGGAAGGCGCCGCCGGAAACCAGTGTGTTGCCACCAATCTCCGCATTCTTTTCAATGACAAGAACGGTGCTGCCATCCTGGGCTGCCTGGGCAGCTGCCATCATGCCGGCACCGCCGCCGCCAACAATGACAACATCCCATGTATCTTCGATCGGATCCTTGGCTTCATGATGAACCGTATTGGATTTGAATGCCGCAAGATCGGAAGCCTTTGCCTGCTGTGCCGCATCATTGAGTGCTTCACGAACAGCGGCCGAGGTAAACGTTGCGCCCGATACCGTATCGATACCAGACCCGTTAGCTTCCTTGGCATCCGCAAACATAATGTCATATGCAACATCGCCGACATGAGCCGTTTCGCTGCTTGTCTTGACCGCGATATCTTCAATGCCATCGGCACTGAAGGTGACATCCAGCTCCACCGGTCCGTTATAACCGGAAGCTTTGCCAGTATAGGTTCCGGCGGTATAAGTTACCGGCTTGTTTTCAGAAGAAGCCGGTGCTGCCATGTCTGACACATCGACGCCTGCCGATGTAAGAGCGGCATTGGTCGCATCGATGATTGCCTGCGAGGTGATCGTTGCGCCGGATACAGTATCGACTGCCGTGCTTTGTGCCTCAACAATAGCGGCCGGAATCTGCTCAAGAGCCGGATCGGCAATGCCCGCCGTTTCCTTCTGATCTTTGACGGTTACGCTGTCAATGGCGTTGTCACTGAGAACAACCTCCACCGTAACGTCTCCGTTTTTCCCCGCTGCTGTTCCTGTATAAGTCCCCGCCTTATACTTGGCATCGGAGGTGCTGGAAGCACATCCGGCCATAGAAAGAAGCATCAGCGTGGAAAGAAGAAGTGTACTGAATCGTTTCATTTTCTTTCCTCCCTGGAATGTAAAGCCCTTTCATTCTATAGAAGAGAGGAATTTCACAATATCATTATCTTGTCAGAAAATAGAAAAATCTGATCCTTGTGAATTATTGATCCTTTGCCGGTACTGTGAAGGAGTAACTCCAAATTCCCGCCGAAAATCCCTCGTAAAGTAGCTCGGACTGCTGTAGCCTACCTGGCGGGCAATCTCCTGAATGGTACAGGATGTTTCCCGCAGGCGGCGCGAAGCATCCTTCATGCGGAACGAGTAAAGATACTGCATCGGCGACGTCTGAAACGTTTCCTGAAAGCAGCGAATCACTTCCGGAACGGATACGGAGGCGGCACGGGCAAGATCCGCAAGCCGGATCCTGTCACTGATATGCCGGTCCATATACTGGAGCATTACCATGGTTCGGCTGCGACGGGCGGGGATACAATGATCACCACCGGCAGTATCTTTTTCGCACAGCTTCCACAGGTAGTACCACGCTTCCGCAAACCGGCTGCGGGCAAAGAGGTCGCTGCCATCCTTATTCTCCAAAAAATCGGAAATGATGGTTTGAAGCCGGCGCAGAACGGGGGCACTCTCTTTACCGGACAGAAGGATGCAGTCAAACGCCGCACTGTTAACAATCCCTTCCATATATCGGTTATACAGGCGCATATTGCCGCCATTGACGTAGCGGGAAGAAAAGTGCAGCCCCGCGATACGGCAGGGTTGTGTCCCGATCGCTTCAAAGCGATGGATGACTTTACTGTTGATGAAGACACCTTCATGTTCGCGAAGAGTCATGATCTTTTCGTTAACCTGAAGCTGAACCACTCCCTGTTCCACAGAGAACAATTCAAAATCAATGTGACAATGCAGCGGAACGGCACCGTCGCACTCCTCCATGTTGTAAGCGTAATAAAACGCCGCATAGACATCTTCATGAAACAGGGTGCCGATATCGATCACCCCGTCGTGGGCAGGAAAACGCGGTGCCCGCTGAGAGAATATATTCACTTCATCCATGAGTGAATTCTAGCATTGCAATTCACCTTCCGTTCAGCGAGCTTCGTTCGATGCCTGAAACACGCATCAAGTTACCCGTGATCGATTTGCCTGTTGATGATCCTTTGATCAGCTTCTGGTCTATCATCACCTGGCTGTCGCTTACGCTTGGTGCATAAAGAAAAACCGCATTGCCATGCGGATTTTCATATATGGAGCACCTGACGGGAATCGGACCCGCGTATCAACCTTGGGAAGGTCGCATTCTACCATTGAATTACAGACTGTTTTCCTGGCGCATTTTCATAGTTGTTCGGAAGAGGCGCATCCGGTTCCGCCACATCACCGCCACACGCGCACAGGCAGTCCGAGCGCCGCCACACACCGCCACATGTTATGCTGCGCATCGGCCGCGCACAAACGAGGATCAGCGCCTCAGTATACCCCATGGGGGTATGTTTAATTATCGCTCATACCCCCGCCCCGTAAGCGTTAAAAATGGGCACGCTGTATTTTGCGTTTTAAGGGCCATAGGAGCGCCAACACGGCGCGGATGGATATTTTATCGGGCAAGCGCATAAAATCGCTCTACGGGCACGGGAGAGGCCTAGAATCGCATCTTGCGAGTTTACGCCGCCACACAAACCGCCACAACAGCTGCGGAGCCTGCTAGCAGAAAACGGCATATGTGCTATTCCGCGTTTTAAGGGCCCTAGCGGCGCAAACAGCACCCGGACGCATATTTTATCGGGCAGACGCATAAAAGCGCTATACGGGCCCGGGAGAGGCCAAAAATCGCATTCTGTGCGTTTGTGCTAGCTGCCGGAGTTATGAGCGCCCCGGTAATCGGTGATGTATTGCACGCATTGTGCGCCTGTATTATCCAGCAGATGCGTATACGTTCTGAGCGTCTGTTCCACCGAGGCGTGACCGAGCCGGCGCGATACGGCGACAATGTTTACACCGGAATTAATCAGCCACGTTGCGTGCGAATGGCGCAGCCCGTGAATTGTGATCTGCGGGAGCAGCGGATCATCGGCAGTTGCAGCGGACATAGCGGCGTGCCATTGGCGATCAAGCGTAGTTGGCGACAGCGGGCGATCACCGCCGAACAGATACGGGCCGGCGCTGTTGTGATAAACCTGCAAAACAACCTGCCATGTTGTATCGTCAATGCCAATCCAGCGCACAGCCCGCGTTTTCGTTGTCCCGCGTACCTGCGTTGCGTTGCGTTGGCTATGCGCAACATGCAGCCGCTGCCCGCTGACATCAACGTCATCACGGTACAGCGCAATCAGTTCACCCCGGCGCATCCCGGTCCAAAAGAGAATGATAAAAAATTCACGATATGGCGAAGGCGCATACGGCACAACACGTGCAAACTGATCTGGCGTAAGCACTGGATGCTCTGACACGCGCAGCACCTCATCCGGCGTCTGCGGGACGGCGTGCATCAGCACAGACGGATCCGGCGCACCATACACGGCCGCATAATAGCGGCACACCGCCCGCACGAGCTGAATAGTCTCATTGCGCACGGCGGAAGAATAATCGGATCCGGCAATTGAGCGCTGCAAATCCGAAAGCGTTGCCCGCGTAATCTGATCCATGCGCATGCCGGCGATATCCTGCAATCGGTACTGTATGTGCGATGCCTGCTTTTCGCGCACTCGTTCACCGCACCCGCGCCAATCCGCATACGCTGCGAGCATATCGGCGAATGTCGGAACATGAGCGGCGTCCGCAGTACCATCGCCGCCACGGCGCATCATGTCACGCTTGCGCAATAACTCGGATTCAATCACACGGGCCTCTGATTTCGTTGGCGCGGTGCCCGTCAGTTTGTGAATACGACCGGCCGCGTCACGGTACTCAACGCGCGCCTGCCACGAATCACCGCGCTTACTAACTGCCATATCCGCCACCTCCCCGCCACAGCATAGCACGCGCAGTGCAAATCTGAAGCGCTAATTGTTCATACGGCGCAGAGGCGGGAAGCGCCACCGGGGAATTATGGCCCCCTTAAGGGGGGCCATATATCCCCTACGGCGCAACCCGAGCGCTTACGTAATAAAAAACCATCCCCTGCAGGGTATTGTGCCACATACAGCGAATAGCGCCATACGATCAATCCCGCACGCACACATCATCCGCAGATAAACCCCCGGAGGGGGTGGACGGCATAGCCGGCCGGGGGATATCGTATGCGCTAAAACTATCATTCCCGCAGAGGCCGGCAAAGCGCAGGGGAATTACGGCCCCCTTAAGGGGGGCCGTATATCCCACCAGCGCCGGCCGGAGCGCCTACTGAGTAAAAACCCCTTCTGCAACAACAGCGTTAGTGAGACGGCCGCGGAGCGTCAGCGATACGCGGACGGCGACACGGGCGCCATACGTCCGACTACCGCATACGCGATATCAGCGCCATACAGCGGGCGCCCATACGCATCCGACTCGCAGGACCATCCGCCCGCGCCGCGAAACGCATAGCCGGGGCGCAGTTCACCGCCGGCGCGTTCATCGCGCAGCACGCAATGGAGTCCCAGCCCCGTGCTATCAGCAGGAACGCACAGCCACAAATCGGACGCACCGCATACGGCAACCAGACCGTGATATGCGGAATATTCACGGGGCGCCGGCATCTGACCGATCACGGCATACGGCGCGCGCGCTGATATTACGGGGCAGACGATCACGCCGTCAGGCGCACGCCCTACCCCGTCCGGCGTTACGAGATCCGCGACCGTTACGCCCAGCGCGCTGGCGATCCGATCCAGCATGTGCAGAGGCGGTTCCGTTGTTCCGCGCAGCCATCCGGATACGGAACCGGGCGAAACAGATAAATTTTTTGCGAAATTCGCTTGCGAACAATTTGCAAGAATCAATCCATTTTTGATGTTGTCAGAAATAACAGACATCGCGCTTTTGACGGTCATATCCGCCTTTTTTGTTACGCTCACTAACACGTCCTCAACTTTCCGCGCTCATTTTAGCGGGATTACAGCACTAATTGTGCAATTTGTTTGAATTTTTATGAAAACATTTACTGAAATAGCCATGAAACACGCTTACAAACAGCTATGACTCAATGAGTGCTAAACCGCATGATTAAGCCATTTTGCGAACATTTCGCAAACCGGAAAATTTTTTATCGTTTTATCCTACGTTTAGAACCGCTGAACGAAGGGGCGGTGAGAAAGAGAGGATTGAATACAAACATGAACCAAACAGCACCACGTTCCACAACGCAGTACGCGCGCTACGTCAGCAACACGGCGCCGGCCACGTCTGCCGCGTCGAACGCCCGCGCTATTGACTGCCCGCGCGCCGGATGGATGAGCGACGCTGCAGGTGGACACGCACGGGGATCGACGCTTCACGCAATTGTTGAGCGCACGATTACCGGCGCCGCGATTGACCCCGCTGACAGTGAACTGCTGGACGCGAGCGACTGGGCCGCCGTTGATTGGACGGCATCCGCTGTACGGGCCGTTCTTGATAGCTACCGTGTGAGATCTGAAACGATTGCCGCCGAACGGCGATTCACCACATATGACGGCAACGGCAATGCATCCGGCTATGTGAAACCAGACCTGTACGGCGAGGGCTACGGCAAAAACGGCGAACCGGTGATTATCGCCATTGACCTGAAATTCGGCGTGAGCGCTCACGTATGGGCGGATGACGGGAAATCCCGCATGACGGCAAACGCAATCTGGAACTACGCACGCAATTACAACCCGCGGCCGGTTGGGCTTGTGATGATCGTGATGAACGGCGACACACGGGCAATGCACACGGCACCGCATACCGCCGCCGGGATGGAGGATCGCCGCAACGAATGGAACCGGACGCTGAAACTTATGACGGCCGGCCACGATTGCCCGCGGGAGGTCGGCGCGCATTGTGTGGGGTGCAAGTTGGCCCGCGATTGTCCGGCGCTTGCAGAGATTGGTGACTACTACATGCACGTGACAGGCGCTAGCACGTATGACCGCGTATGCGACGCCGTGATGAACGCCGTCAATGAAATGCTGGGCGCGGATGAACTGTATCGCCGCGTAACAGTCGCGCATGACGCCGCTGAACGGGAACGGCGGGAAGCTGAAGAAGCGAAACAGCCGAAACCGGCAACGGTGCCGTATTACCAGAACCGCACACCGGCGTCAGCGTATGACCCCGACGAACTCGCGTACATAACGCCTAGCGCACGTGAAGCAATTATCGCTGCACAGGAACAAGAGGAACGGGATCTTCAGGAGCTTGCAGACGAAATGGCGCAGGCCGATGACGAGGATGAATGGATCGACAGCACATATGCGGGAACGGAAGCCCGTGATCAAAACGCAAGGACAACAGAAAAAGCACCAGAAAAAGCACCCGCCGAGCCGGCACGCAATGGCGAGCGCAATGTCCTCGCAGACGAATAACCACAAACGAGAGAGAGGAACATGGAAATTATGGATGAAATCAAAAACGAAATCAATGACGCAGTAACGAATGAGGCGATGACCGAAGCGGCAGAGGAAAACGACGCCGCGACGGTCGAAGCCGAAGCGCAGGAAACAGACGCAAAAGCCGAAGCCGCCGCAAAGCGGGCCGAAAAAGCAGAACGCAATGCCCGGATCTTTGCAGAAATTCTGCGCGGGCAGAGCGGTATGACAGCGCGCGAGATCGCGTGGGCGTTTGAACAGCAGGCGGGGCAGGCATTAAGCCCGGCGGCCGTTCCGGCGCTGATCGCGAAAACTAAGGGCGCCCGCATTGTCGGACGCGCATATGACGGGAAGACGGATACGTGGGTGCCGACATATGCAATTACCGATGAAGACGGCGAGCGCACGCGTGCGGTATCTGCGCGCCGGTTGATGGCGCAGCACCATATCGCCGGTCCGCAGGGAATTTACACGCGCAGTATGTCCGATTGCCCGGCGCTTGATGCAGAGCTGATCGAGGGCCATATGCGCAATAACTCGATCGGCATTATCAGCGCACCGCCGAAAGCCGGCAAATCATGGCTGGTTCTGGAACTCGCTATCGCTTGCACTGCCGGTGAAAACCATGCGCAGTGGCTGGGGCTGCATGTCGCGCAGACGCCGGTACTGTATGTAAATCTGGAACTGAAGGACACTGAGGTGCGCAACAGAATCGAGCGCATTAAATCGGCTCGCGGTATCGATTACCCGCTGCCGAATCTGCGCGTATTAACCCTCCGCGGGCGCGCAATTAAAATCACCGACCTCGTAACCGTTCTCACCGCGATGGTGGATCAGATCCGCGCAACAGAGGGCGTGCAGATCGGCCTGATTATCATTGACCCGCTGTATCGCATTATCGACGGTGACGAAAACAGCAATGCTGACGTAACCGCCGCATATGCGCAGGTCAGCGCACTGAACGAACAGACAGGGGCATCGGTGATGATTGTTCACCATTACGCAAAGGGCAACAGCGCACTGAAATCTGTACTCGACCGCGGCGTTGGCGCAGGCGTATTCAGCCGCGCGCCGGACTGCATTATGACGCTCAGCCGATTGGACAATGGCGCCATTCAGAACGCACCGGATGGAGCGACAGCGTTCAGACTCGAGACAATCGCGCGGTCGTTTCCGGAATCAGACCCGATTGACGTGTGGTGGCAATATCCGACGTTCACACGGATTACGGATGGAAGCACAGACGGCGTACTGCTCGAGGGGCAGGACGATGCCGACACGCTGAAAATGGGCCATACAAAAGAGGTCCGCGATAAGGTGTTTGGCTATGCCGCCGACAGCATCATCCGCTACATGATCGAAAACGCAAACGTTACGGCTACGGAAAAAGATCCGACGGTGTGCGGAATCGATGTAAACACATTCATTACAGAATTTGCAAACCGTATCGGCTACAAACCGACAGCAACGACCGTTCGGGGCTGGTTGAGGGTTGCGGGCTATTCGCCGCTACAGAAAAAACCTGCTGAGCTGTATGGGCGTGAGGGACATCCGATTATGCGCACAGCTAACGGCTACGCGGAAATTGATACGACGGGCAGTGCAAAGCGCGCCGCAGAGGCGAGTGACCGCGCTGAACATATGGCACAGGCGGTTGCTGATATGGGCGGTCCGGCTGCAGATAACGCGTCAGGCAACAGCTACGGAAACACGGCTGAGATCGAACGGCGCGCTGACGCTATGAGCGGAAGCACGACGGCGGAAAAAACAGCTGTTGACGATACCGTTCTATTCAGCGCTAGCGATGACGACTGGGCGGATCTGCCGTTCTGAGGGAGGCGCACATGAGTGAGAGAGAAATTGTGACGGCGCCGGCAGCAGCAGGCGCGCATACGGATGACGCGCGGTATTACGAATGGCAGGCGCGGCGGTTGTTACGTGACCTCGCCGATTACGAGTTCTATGCTGCAGAGGTTGCGCGGTGTAATGATCGCTTGCAGGAATCGTATACGCGCGAATGCGGGTGTAACGCGATCCGCTATGACAAAATCGTTGCGGGCCGGAATATCGGCGGGGAGCGTCCGACGATTGACCATGAACGGGAAATCGTCAGGCGCGACGAAATCCGGCAACGGATGATTGACGCGCAGGAGCGTATGGCGGCGGTGAATCGTATGCTGTCAGGACTGGACGATACAACGCGCGCAATGGCTATAGACAAATACCAGCATGCCGAATTTGATCTGATTATGGAGCAGCGCTACGATATGACGCGCAGCGGCATTCGCAAAAAAATCCTTACAGCCGTTGAAAATTACTGCAGAAATGTTGACGAATTGCGCTAAAAAGTTTGCATTGATACTGAATTTGTGCTAATATTCTTATAGTGGATGAATAGGCAAAGGACAGGTTCTAAACGGGCCTGCCCTTTTTGTATGCATTTATCCGCTGGCGCGTTTGCATACAGATATCGCCGGGCCGGTGCAAAATTTCCTCTCCCTCGACAAATATCTGAATGATTTCTTTCCTGCCGGCAACCTTCCGCCGGCGGTATCTGTATGTGAACGCACGGAGGCACAAATGGCGCACGACTACGCACGCTGGTTTTACACGTCTAAACGATGGCGACAAACCAGACAGGCATATATCGACTACCGGCGCGGCATTGACGGCGGTATCTGCGAGATATGCCACGAACGTCTGGGCGAGATTGTCCATCACAAAACGATGATCACGCCGGCGAACATCAGCGATCCGAATGTGACGTTATCGTTCGCAAATCTTCAGCTTGTATGCTGGCAATGCCACAATGCATTACCGGGTCACGCATGGGGACACAACGAGGCACTGGCAAAACAACGCAGCCGGCGCGTAATGTTTGGCGAGAACGGCGATCCAATCGGAATCCGCGAAACAGATGAAGAAAAATTTGTGAAGGGCATCCCCCCTTTTCACAAAGAATCATGATGCCGCGGGAAGCCGAGCCATGGGGCTTTGCACTGCCGAGCGGCGATTTTACACTTTTTTCGCTATCTTTCAGTCCATTTCATGAAAGTTTCATTGATTTGCTGAAAGAATTTACATAGATATCAAGATATCGGATGCCGTGAAGCGCCGATGTTTTTCTTTTGCTTGCAATCTGGAGGTGCTACATGGCTGGAAAAACGAAAAAGGACCGTGAACTGACAGAACAGGCAGAAAAGATTCTTGAGATCGCCAAAAAGCGTGGCGTGCAGAATAATTTCTTTTTTTGCACCACTTTTGAGCGCTATTTGACGCAGCTGAAGATCCTCGATGAATTGCGCAAGTCAATCGAAAGAGACGGCGTGACCACTGAGAAGTCATACGTCAAAGGTGAGCGCAACACGTATGCAAACCCGTGTGTCAAAGAGTTCACAAACACATCAAACTCGGCAAACGCGACCGTCAAAACGCTAATCAAGATCACCGACAGTTTTGGCAAAGACGAAGACGGAGCCGCTGAGCTAATGCGCTTTATCAACGGCGAGGACGACGAAGAAGACGAATGAAACGGAGGTGCGTACGATGGCGGAGACCGTTTACATGCTTGAGTATGCGCACAAGATCATCAATGGCGAGATCCCCGCATGCACGAAGCTGATCACAGAGTACAGGCGCCTGCTATACGACTACGAGCGCCCCGGCAAATATCACTATGACCCCGTACGCGCTAACCGCCCTATTGAGTTTATCGAGCGGTTTTGCCGTCAATCGCAAGGAAATTTTGGTGCGCCGATCCGACTGGAGCTATACCAGAAAGCCGCATTGAACGCTTTGTTTGGCTTTGTAGATGATAACGGAATGCGCCGGTTCCATGAGTGCGTGATCATCATGGCACGCAAGAACGGAAAGAGCACATTGGTCGCAGCGGTCGCACTTTACATGCTGATCGCTGACCGTGAGGGCGCACCCGAGATTTACTGCCTAGCGACAAAGCGCGAGCAGGCACAGCATACATATCTGGAGTGTGCACACATGTTGCAGCACAGCGGAGCACTAAAGTCAGTCGCCCGCAAGCGGCAAAATGATATTTACTGTACCGCCAATTTTGGATACATCCGGGCTCTTGCAAGTAACACCAACGGCATGGATGGCCTGAACGCACATTGCGCAATCATCGACGAGCTGGCTGCAATACGTGACCGTGATTTGTATGACCTCATGCGGCAGTCGATGAGCGCACGCAGACAGCCCCTGCTATTCGAGATCACCACAGCTGGCTTTATCCGTAATAGCGTATATGACGCACAGTACGAGTACGCAAGCAAAGTGCTGGACGGCACGGTAGAGGACGAACGATTCCTGCCACTAATTTATGAGCAGGATGACCGCCGTGAGATCGACGATGAGCGCCTATGGGTGAAAAGCAACCCGGGTTTGGGTGCGATCAAGAAGATTGGCGAATTGCGAGCTAATGTCGAAAAAGCAAAAGCATCCCCGCCTGATATGGCAACGGTGCTTGTGAAAGATTTCAATATTATCGCAAATGCATCGCAGGCATGGTTGCCGTGGGACGTATTGAACAACGAGGCGCGCATTACTGGTCCGTTCCCGCGCTATGCGATTGGCGGTATGGACGCCGCCGACAGCGTGGATATGAACGCCGCCGTACTGATCGGCAGGAGAGCGGACAGCAATGAGATCCTCGTGCGCACACACTGCTGGATACCGCGCACAAAACTGAGCGCAACCAGCGACGCAACGCGCACAAACACCGACGGGGCGCCTTATGAGCTATGGGCGCAGCGCGGGATGATAACAATTGTGGACGACGTACGCGTTAACAAGCGCGTATTTTTGGATTGGTTCCGCGATCAGCGCGATACGCAAGGAATCTGGCCGATATGGATTGGCTATGACCCGTGGCACATTGACGATTCGCTATTGGCGCAGTTCAGCGCTGAATTTGGCGAGCAGACAATGGTTCCGGTCCGACAGGGCGTTATCACGCTATCCGGGCCGATGAAGAACTTGCGCGCTGATTTGGAGGCGCACCGCATTAACTACGACAACAACCCCGTTATGAAATGGTGTCTGGGCAACACATACGTACGGACCGACACAAACGGGAACATACAGCCGGTGAAGGGCAAGCAAAGCGGGCGCATTGACGCATTTGCCGCCCTGCTTGACGCGTACACGGTATATGACCAGCACGCGGATGAATACAGTTCGTGGGCGCAATATGAAAGCGAAACGGAGGCGCATTGATGAGCATTTTTTCACGATTCAGAGCACTTATTAACCCGCGCCGCGTTTCCGGCGTTGAGCTAATGACATCCGATACGCGCGGCGTATACGCATGGAGCGGTTCGGTTTATCGCAGCGATATCGTACGCGCATGCACACGCCCCGCAGTTTCGGCCGTGGGCAAATTGACGCCGAAACATATTATCGAAACGACGCGAGACGATGGCGGGCGCGACATCCGCGTCAATCCGTCAAACAGTATTCGGTTTCTGCTTGAAGAGCCAAACCAATATATGACGATGCAGGCAATGCTTGAAAAACTTGCCTCGCAGCTAATGCTAAACGGCAACGCATTCGCGGTGATTCAGCGCGACGATTACGGAAACGCTATTGCTATATACCCTATCGCCGCAACAAGCGTAGACGCCGCATATACGCCAGCGGGGGCGCTTTATCTGACATTCACGCTGACAAACGGCAAACGGTTCAGTTTCGATTACGACGACGTTATCCACATCCGCCGCGATTACCACGATAACGAGCTGTTCGGCTCACCTATCGCGCCGGCGCTTGCCCCGCTTCTGGACGTTGTAACAACCACCGATCAGGGCATTATCAACGCGATCAAAAACGGCGGCGCTATCCGGTGGCTGTTGAAATTTAAGTCGGTGCTGCCGCCTAGCGACATGAAAAGGCAGACGGATGAATTCGCGCGTACGTGGCTATCTACAGCAAACACATCCGGCGTGGCGGGCGTTAACAGTATGGCCGACGCGCAGCAGGTATCAACGCACGATTACGTACCGAACGCTGACGTCATTGACCGTACGACGGCGCGCATTTACGCGCTGTTTGGCGTATCGCCGGATATCGTATCAAACAAGGCAAACGAAGCGCAGACAACGGCATATTTCGACGCACAGATTGAACCGATTGAGCGGCAGTTAAGCGCTGAATTTACGCGAAAACTTTTCAGCAGACGCGAGCGCGCGTTCGGCAATCGTATCGTATTCGAGGCGAGCGCGTGGGACAGTGCATCACTGAACACAAAACTCGCGCTTAGCGCAATGGTTGACCGTGGAGCGCTTACGCCTAACGAATGGCGGCGCGCATTTAATTTGGCACCTGTTCCGGGCGGAGATGAACCGATTCGGCGTCTCGATACAGCTGCCGTTACTGGAACCGATACGGAAAGCGCAGACACCGACGCGCGCCGGATTACGGCGAGCGCTGACGATCTGACATTTCCGGACGCAAATATCAAACCTAAGGAGGTAGCACCCAATGAGTGATATTAACGTGCGCGGCGTGATTGTATCCGATGACGACGCATGGATTTACGACTACATGGGCATGACACAAACGCACCCGAGCGCCGTATCCGACGCAATCGCGAGCGCAGACGCAAACGAACCGCTGGACGTATACATCAATAGCCCTGGCGGCGAGATCAACGCAGGCAGCGAGATTTATTCCGCACTGAAGCGCGCAGGCGACCGTGTGCACATCCACATCACCGGCGAGGCGGCATCGGCCGCTTCAGTCATTGCTATGGCCGGGTGGTGCGACATGGAACCGACGGCGCGCATGATGGTCCACAACGTATCAACGACCGCATCTGGCGATTACCGCGATATGGACGCCGCTAGTGAAGCACTGAAGACCGCAAACCGCGCAATCGCCGCCGCGTATGTCGCAAAGACCGGCATGACGGAAAAGGACGCTTTATCGCTTATGGATCACGAAACGTGGCTGACCGCGCAGGACGCGCTAGACTACGGCCTGATTGACGCGATTTCAGCCCCGCAGAGCGACAAAACGGGCGGAGACGGACAGTTTACCAACAGCACCGCAGAAACGCTTCCAGAGGCCGTTAAAACGCGTCTGAGAGCAAAGCGTGAAGCGCTGATTGAGTATTTCGACAACCTGAACACGGAGGATTAAAAAAATGACACTCAATGAGTACCAGGACAAGATGAAGGATCTCGCGGCGCGCGGTAAGGACGCCGCACAGGCCGGACGGTTAGACGAAGCTGACGCCATCAAGGCGGAGGCTGAGGCGACCCGGAAGGCGTTTGAAGCAGAAAAGGCAGCGGCCGCCGAAAAAGCCGCAATGGCAAACACAAAACCCGCGGCGCCGTTTATGGCTATGGCCGCTAATACAAAAGTCAATATGGAGGATAGAACGATGACTGAAAACATGAATCTTGCAGCAACACCCGAATATCGCAATGCGTTCCTGAAGCGCATCAGCGGCCGCGATCTCAACGACGCCGAAAAGCAGGCTTATGAAATGGTCAATGCGGACTTTACGCACACGACCGAAACGCTGGCCGGCGTAATCCCGACACAGATTGCAGACCGCATTTGGAACACGATTGACGAAACCCACAGCATTCTGGACGACATTCAGACACTGCGCGGAACTGGCGTAGTTATGGAACTGCCGGTTCACACCGAGGTCAAGGCCGGCAAGGCAAAGAAGACCGCTGAGGGCGCAGCAAACGATGACGAACAGAACACGCTTGCAACGATTAAACTCGCCGGCAATGACTACTCTAAGGACGTAGTGCTTTCTTATGCTGCACGCAACATGGCAATTGACGCGCTGGAAAATTATCTGGTGCAGGAAATCGGCGCACAGCTCGCAGACGCTATGGCGGCTGACGTCGTTGCGACGGTTGAGGGCGCTATCGATTCCGGCAACAAGCTGACTAGCACAAAGCTTGCATATACCGACATCACGAAGCTGTTCGGCACACTGAAGCGCTGCTCGCAGAAGGTTGCATACGTTTCGAGTTCTACGCTTTACAACCAGCTCGCAAATCTGACCGACACGACCGGACGCCCGCTGTTTGTTCCGTCTGTCAACGATGACGCAGCCGATGGCGCACTGCTGGGCGCAAAGGTTCGCATTGAAGACGCGGTTGCAGATGGCGTTATTCTCGTAGGCGACCCGCAGAGAGTTGTAAACAATGTTGTCACGGACGTGCTGATTGAATCCGATAAGGACATCAAATCGCATACGTTCATCTACAGCGGCTATGCACGCGCAGAGGCCGGTCTGGTTGACAGCAAGAGTTTTGCAACGCTGACTATCGGCGGCTGAGGTGATTGACCATGGCGGATACTACAGCAAAGGACATGCTCGCATACGCGAAAAGCTGGCTGCGCATTTCCGCCGCGTCACAGGATGACGAAATCACACAGACACTCGAGGCAGGCGCGCTGGATCTACAGGCCGCCGGCGTACGGGTGGATCTGAATGATTCGCTAATCCGACAGGCACTGAAACTTTACCTCAAAGCGAGCTACGGCAACGATGAGCGCAGAGCCGAATGGGCAGCGGCGTATGAGGCGCTGAAAGGCTCGCTATCCCTCGCGGCGGCGTATACATGCGCAGGAGGCGCGGCTGACGATGGATCGGGTGATTGACGTTGTATTACAGCCTGTCACGCCTATTCGCGCAGACGGCGACCAAATCACGGAGAGTCACGGAGCGCCTAACGTTGTGACAGCCACGCGCGGACCTATCACACGCGCAGAATTTACCAGCGCAGGATTAATTGGCATCACGCCTACTATGGTTCTGACGCTGGCATGCGCGGATGATTACAACGGCGAACCATATGCGGTTATCAATGGGGAGCGCTATCACATCTACCGCACGTTTGAGACGAAATCAGGCGGAATTGAGCTGTATTTGGAGCGCCGGGCCGGTGATCGGCAGACACGCATTATGAGGTAGCAGTATGGCGCAGAACGACATTGAACGCGAATTGACGAAGCAGCTGTCCGCATACACTGACGCCGTTGCCGCGAAGGTGAAACAAGCCGTCAAAGCGACCGCAGAGGACACGAAAACGCAATTGCGCAAAACATCGCCCGGCACACGCTATCGGCGTGGATGGAGCGTCGTTGTGCGCAAGGAAACACCCGCATACATGGTTTGCGGCGTGCAGAACCGGCTGTATCGGTTGACGCATCTGCTGGAAAATTCGCACAAGCTGCGCAACGGCGGACGTACAGATCCTGCTAACGGGTTTGGCGGCCGCGTGCATATTGCGCCGGCAGCAGAAGCCGCGGCAGAAGATCTGTCAGAGCGCGTTGAGCGCATCATAGAGGAGACAAAATGATCACACGAGAAATCGACATAGCTAGCGCGGTTCGGCGTATGCATGATCAGGTTGATAGCATCCTGAAAAATATTGATATCGAGCACGCGTACGATCATTTTCCTGATTATGCGGATTATGCGCCGATGCTGCCGTATATCGTATGGAGCTACACCGAGCATGATTTCTACGCCGACAATTCCATTTATTACCGTTACTACACAATTGCGCTGACGCTGTACGAGGCGGAGCGCGATATCAGCACAGAAGGCGCGGTTGAGGCCGCGCTTTCAGATTATTATGCGACCAAAGCGGCGGACTATGACGAAAATGCCGCTGTTTATGCTGTCACATATGAATTTGATCTAGGAGGATCTAACTTATGACTGAAACCAAAAACCGCGTAAAATACGGCCTCAGCAACGTTCATTATGCCGTGGCCACAATCGCAGAGGACGGCAGCGCCACATACGGAACCGAAAAGCCGTGGCCGGGCGCAGTATCTCTGAGCATGAAGGCTGAGGGCGATTCGCAGGTGTTCTACGCCGACAATATCAAATATTACGTTTCTTACGCAAACGACGGGTATAGTGGAACGCTGGAGTGTGCTCAGATCCCGGCGGATTTCGAGACTGACGTACTCGGCGCAATCACCGACGGAAACGGCATGGTCGTTGAGAGCGCCGATGCGCTTACAACACATTTTGCGTTGCTGTTTGAGTTTGCAGGCGACGTAAGCTCTACCCGCCACGTCATGTATAACTGCGTTGCCGCACGCCCGGAAGTATCCGGAAAAACGACGCAGGGCAGCCGCGAGCCGCAGACGGATTCCATTGATATCACCGCAGGAACAATCTACGACAAAACGCTGAAAGCTAATATCGTAAAGGCGAAGTGCGCCGCTGGATCCGCAGGATATGATGCATGGTTCAACGAAGTTCCGGTGCCGACTGCTAAGGGGTAATTGGTCTACAATGCTGAAGAAAGTAAATCTGACGGTTGACGGCGCGCCGGTATCTACGCCAATGCTGGCCACCGGCACAACCGCAATCCGCTATAAATCCGTTTTCCGCCGTGATCTGCTGACGGATATTGGCGCAATGGATAAATCCGGCACACTTGACTACGCAACCGTTGCGCGCCTTGCGTATGTCATGGCGATGCAGGCTGCGCACGCCGATATGTCCGCACTTTCAGACGATACATTTATGAATTGGCTGGATACGCTGGACGGCGACGCAATTCTGACAGCAGCGCCCGAGATCATCGGCGCTTATCTGTCCTCGCGTGCTACGACGGTTGCACCAAAAAACGCAGTCGCCCAGTAGATAGAACGCTGACTACGGCGCTTTATCTGCTACGGGCGAAACAATGCGGGCTGACCATTGCGGACATGGACGAACTGACCGAAGGCGACGTAATGGATATGCTTATTGAGCGCAGCAACGACGACACCGAATACGACGAACTGGCAACACAGGACGATTTTGATGCGTTCTAACAATTGCGCCCGGACACCCGCTCACGGGATATCTGGGCGCTTTTTTCATACGAGCAGAGGCGGACATCCGCTGACGCACGTACCAACACCATAAACATAGCGTATTTCGCAAAGAATAGCCCCTATTTCGCGTTTTATTAGCGCATACGTATAAATTACCGCAAATACAATAAAACGTCGCAAACGGGCTGAAAACGCGCCAAAACGCAAGGGAGGCATACACATGGCTGACAAACGAATTAAGGGCATTACTGTCGAGATCGGCGGAAACACTACGAAGCTGCAGTCTGCCCTAAAGGATGTCGATGCGCAGCTAAGAGATACACAAAGCAGCTTAAAAGAGGTCAACAAGCTGCTCAGGTTAGACCCATCTAACACAGAATTACTGGAGCAGAAGCAGAAGTATCTCAGCGATGCCATCGACGAAACAAAGCAGAAGCTGGAGACGGAAAAAACCGCGCTTGAGCAGCTGAAAAACAGCGACAGCGCGGGCGAAACGGCAGAACAGCAGGCTGCGCTAACACGCGAGATCGAGAAGACTACGCAGCAGCTGAGCAGCCTCGAAGATCAGTACAAGCAGTTCGGAAGTGTCGCACAGCAGCAGATCGCAACGGCGGGAGAATCTATCTCGTCTGTCGGTGACAAGATCAGCAAAGCTGGTGGGTCCATCACGGGCGTAGGCACCACCCTCACAAAGACGGTGACTGCCCCTATCGCTGGCGTTGCGGCGGCTTCAGTCGCTGCGTGGAAGTCTGTCGATGAAGCGATGGACACGATCACAACTAAGACTGGCGCAAGCGGTGAAGCACTGGAAGACATGCAAAACCGTGCGAAATCGATTGCCGAGACGATACCGACATCTTTTCAAACTGCGGCTGATGCGGTTGGTGAAGTGAGCACGAGATTCGGTCTAACTGGCGATGATCTGGAACAGTTATCTACACAGTTTGTAAAGTTTTCATCTCTTAACAACACAGAGGTTTCCGCATCAATCGATAGCGTTTCCGCAGCACTAGCCGCATACGGGCAGGGTGCAGAGGACGCATCAAACCTGCTAGACGCATTGAATTCTGTCGGGCAGGCAACCGGCGTTTCTGTTGATACTCTTGCGCAGGATGTGACCAAATCGGCTGCACAATTCACGGCTATGGGCATGAGCGCAGAGGAAGCAGCCGCCGTAGTTGGTGCCGCTGATATGGCCGGACTGGATGCATCGGTAATGCTGGCTGGCCTCACAAAGGCGCAGAAGAACGCTACCGAAGGCGGAAAAACGCTGTCACAATCATTAGCGGATTTCAGCGGAGTAATGAACAGCAATGCGTCAGATACAGAAAAATTGCAGGCCGCCTATGACACATTTGGATCAAAAGCCGGCGCCGCTATCTATAACGCCGTATCTAGTGGATCCCTTTCACTTGACGCGCTCAGCGGATCATTAGCCGATTATGCGGGATCTGTATCGGACACGTTTGCAGAGACGCAGGATCCGATAGACCAAATGATACCGACTCTGAACTCGCTGAAAAGCACGGCGGCAGAGCTTGTTACAACGGCCGGGCCTATGATCACAGAGGCGCTTACAGTTGCCCGCGATGCAATCACACGGCTCAAAGAAGCATGGGACGGCCTGACGCCGGAAATGCAGGAAACGATTGTGAAAGCGGCACTGATTGCGGCGGCTGTCGGTCCTGTTGTCACTGGAATCGGCGGCGTTGTCACGGCTGTCGGCAGCATCACAGCAGGAATCGGAAACCTCGTGACGGCGGCAGCTCCCGTGCTTGCAGCTATCGGACCAGCAGGCTGGATCGTCGCCGCAATTGCTGCAGGTGTTGCGTTAGTTATCGCGAACTGGGATACTATCGGGCCCGCGGTTTCTGCGGTTCTTGACGGTATTAAGGGCGCATTTTCTGACGCATGGAACGCCATCAAGGACGGGATCACATGGCTCTGGGACAGTGTAATCAAGCCGTACTATCAGTTCTGGATTGACCTCGGAGCTAGTTTAGTGGGCGGAGTCAAGGACAGAATCAGCGAAGCGATTGACTGGGTGCGTGACATCCCCGGCAAGATTGCAAGCGTGTGGGACAGTATTCGGTCGATCATCAAGCTGCCGCACTTCTCAATCTCTGGGAGCTTTTCTTTGACGCCGCCTAGCGTTCCGCATCTGTCGGTTGACTGGTACAAATCGGCATATACAAACGCCGTAGCGTTCACATCGCCGACAGTGTTAGCAACGCCTAACGGGTATAAGGGATTCGGCGACGGCAACGGCGCAGAGCTCGTTATCGGTCAAAACGCATTACTGAACACAATCAGCAGCGCTGTACGCTCGGCAAATCCGGGCAGCATTACCGTCAACGTGTACCCGTCACAGGGTATGGATGAGCGGGCTATTGCAGATTACACGATTGACAGGCTGACGCAGCAGTTAGCTATTCAGAGCGGGAGATTTTAATATGATGCGAACATTCACATATGACGGAACCAGCAGTCAATCAATGGGAATTATTGTTTCCGGCGAGAACACGTACGGCGGCGCTGTGCGTGACATTGAAACGGTATCAATTCCAGGCCGCAACGGAGACATCGTGATCGATCACGGCCGTTATAAAAATGCAACGATTGTATACAACTGTATGACGAAAACGCTCGGCACTGCGTATGACGCACGTGACTGGCTGATGGCACATTCAGATGCATATTACAAACTAACCGACACGTACAATGCCGGAGAATATCGCATGGCACGCGTATCTGAGGCATTCGAACCGACCGTTGACAGGCGCCGCGGAACAGCAATATTTGAGATCCATTTTGACTGCGACCCGCGCCGGTTCCTAACGGATGGCTCTACGGGTGTTAAGATTCCTGCTAACAGTAAATTGAGTATTAGAAACACGACGCGTCACACGGCATACCCGCTGATACAGTTCAATAACCCCGGCAGCATAGTGATCGCCGGACGAGGAATCACTGTATCTGGATCATATAAAATTGCCGTGGATTGCGATGAGATGTACGCCTATTATGACGGCGTAACCGGGCGCGTTAACTATAGCAAGAACCTGAAATTGGATAACGGGGCATGGCCGGTATTGGAACCAGGGTATAGCGAAATTTCAAACAATACGGCAGGAACAATTACCGTATATCCGCGCTATTGGAGGCTGTAATTTATGACACCATGGATAACAAAATCGCGCGTTCTGTCCGAGGCTGCCGGTGAATGCGAACTGCACAATTCTGTCGGGATCGGTGCACTATGGGAGGCGACGAGTGCGATTGTCACGGAAACGCGCAATGAAAACTACATTCTGGAGCTGGATTATCCTGCGTCTGGAACAATGTTTTCCGAATTGCAGTTGGGCGCAGTAATTGCAGCAAAAGCCAATCAGATCAATGGCGTGCAGCCGTTTCGTATTGAACAGATTCGGTACGGCGCAAACGGAACCGCACATGTTACAGCACGCCACATCATCCTCGTAGATCTATCGCACGCATGGACCGTAGAAATAACGGCTACGAGCGGGCAGGACGCAATTGGACAACTGTCTGGCAGAGTTTATGGGGGCACGACATCAGTTGTATTTTCATCATCCGGAATGGGGGACGGCGGATACACGACAACCATAGGAACAGACTACGGAACGCCGCGCGATTCATTGACTGATATCACTGACGCATACGGCGGAGAACTGCTGTTCGATGGAAAAACCGTCACTCTATACAAAAACCGCGGAACCGATCGTGGCGCGCGAGTGATTTATGGCAGCAACATGACGGATGGAACGTTCACGTGGTCGATTGGCGACGCATACGGTAAAATTGAACCGTTCTGCAAGCCGGTCTCTGGGAAAAGCGTCTTTCTGACAGGTAGATCCATTCAAACAGGCCTGACAGATCCACCGTTTGACAAATACATCAAGGCTGCCGACGTATCAGAATACATTGACACATCAAGCGGGGTGGATCCAACAACAGCAGAGATAGATGCGGCCGGAGCAATGTGGGTTAAACAGCATCCGGGCGTCGGCCATGTATCAATGTCCTGCAAGGTTTCATTTATCCCGTCACTGCAGGCTGAAACGATCGGACTCTGCGACACCGTACTCGTTCAGCATACGAGGCTCGGAATTTCAGTTTCATCAATCGTAACGAAAACTGTATGGAACGTACTGCAGGACAAATACGACAGTGTTGAAATTGGCACACCTATGCCTACAGTAGCAAAAACGATCGACAAGATCAAAACAAAACAGATTGCCTATTCTGTAGCAGGAGTCATCACAGCGAAGTGAAGTAAGGGGGTACACATGGCAATTCAGCAGATTTATAGCCTCAATATGATACCGGGTGGGCGTACATTGATCATTCCGGTATCGCAGTATGACAATGGGGCACGCGGATTATTGATATCGCTGACAGCGGGCGCAGACCCATACACCATTCCGGACGGTGCCGCCGTAACAGTGCGGGGTACGAAGCGGGACGGTCGCGGGTTTGCGTACGCTTGCGAATATGCCGGATCAGCAGTATCGGTCACGGTACGCAAAAATATGACAGCAGTTCCGGGCGACGTTTGGTGCGAATTGCGCATTGCAACCGGCGAAAACAGCGCAGATATTGTCGGTTCCGCTAATTTTATTCTGCGCGTGGAACCCGCCGGATTAGCAGACGAAACAGACATCAGCGCAACGGAGATACCTGCAATCGAGGACGCTGCACGCACGCAGGCAGAACGCGCAGAAGCGGCCGCAAAACGCGCAGAAGAAGCGGGTGGCGTTTCAGTGAGAAAGAATGTCGAATATATCAACGTCGGATAAAGGAGGCTAATTTATGGCAATCAAACAGACATACGTGCTCGATATGATACAGGGTGGGCGCACATTAATAATTCCTGTATCGCAGTATGACAACGGGGCGCGCGAGCTTATTCTCTGCCTCACAGCAGGCGCGAACACCTACACAATCCCCGACGGCGCAACCGTCACAGTGCGCGGAACTAAGCCGGACCGCCACGGATTCGCGCATACCTGTCAGCATTACGGATCCGTGGCAATGGTCATTCTCACGCGCAATATGACAGCGGTTCCGGGCGATACGTGGTGCGAACTGCGCATCACTACCGGCGCTGATAATGATGAAATTGTTGGATCCGCAAACTTTATTCTGCGCGTGGAACCGGCAGGATTGGCGGACGATACGGACATCAGCACAACGGAAATTCCGGCAATTGAGGACGCCGCGCGCGCCAACGCAGAACGCGCAGAGGCGGCCGCAGAGCGCGCTGAAAAGGCCGCATCCGGGAGCGGTGGAGGCGCATCCGGCGTATCGCCTACGGTTGAATTCAGCGCTATTGACGGGGGCACGCGCCTGACAATCACCGATAAAGACGGCGCGCATACTGCCGACATTATGAACGGCGCAAAGGGCGACACCGGAGCACAGGGGCCTCAGGGCGAAACCGGAGCAACCGGTGCAGACGGAATCTCCCCTACTGTTACCGCTGCGCAGACGGACACCGGCGCGACCATCACGATTACGGACAGAGACGGCGCACACACTATCGCGCTCTCGAACGGTAAGGACGGCGCGAACGGATCCGCAGGCACAGACGGAAAAGACGGCGTATCGCCTATTGTATCGTTTACCGCTATTGACGGAGGCACGCGCATTACCATCACCGACGCATCAGGCGCGCATACGGCGGACATTCAGAATGGCGCTACAGGCCCGCAGGGAGCCACAGGCGCGACGGGATCTGCGGGCGCGGACGGATACTCGCCGACGGTAGAAATCGCCGAAATTGACGGCGGAAAACGCATCACAATCACGGACAAAAACGGCGCGCATACGGCCGATATCATGAACGGCGCAACCGGTGAAACAGGCGCTGCAGGCCCGGCCTACACGCTCACAGACGACGACAAAACGGCAATTGTAACAGCAGTGCTCGCGCAAATGACGAACGCGGAAACGGAGGCGTTATAGCATGGCAGATATTGTATACATGGCAAAATCCGCATGGGTATCACTGCTGGACGCAATCAGAGCGAAAGCCGGGAGCCCTGATACACTGACAGCCGAAACAGCAAAAACCGCCGTGGAGGGAATCAGCGGAGGCGATACTACAGCAGAAGACGGCTTGGTTACTAGAGAAATTACCGCATATGAAAATAGCAGGGTAACTGCAATAGGCGGATCTGCGTTTAGGGAATTTACAGCTCTCAAATCAGCATCATTCACGGCGGCTGTTAACGTATACGGCTACGCGTTCTATGGCTGCTCATACATGACATCGCTGAGCCTGCCCGCTGTCACAACAGTGAATAGTTATGGAATTTATAATACCGGATTGAAATCGCTTAGTTTACCTGCCGCAACGAGAATATACAGCAATGGACTAGGGCTCAATCGGAACATGACATCAATAGAGATGCCAAACGTTGAATATATGGGAGACTACGCGCTGTCATATTGCGCAGCATCAGCAATAAGCGTTCCGAAGCTAGCAACCTGTGGTCCGGGAGTGTTTGAGAATTGCCCCAAAATAAAAGAGATTGACCTACCGAAGCTCGCTGTAGTTCCATATGCCACATTCCGTCACTGCACATCGCTCGTATCAGTAAAAATCCCAATTGCCACAACTATAGGGCAGGAGGCGTTTGAATATTGCTCGGCACTTAGCACCATAGTCATAAGCCAATCCGATAGCGTATGTGCTCTCGGCGCGCAAAACGCGTTAAGTGCCACTGCAATTAGCAATGGAACGGGCGCAATCTATGTTCCTGACGCACTCGTTGACAGCTACAAAACAGCTACCAACTGGAGCACATACGCAGACTACATCAAGCCGCTGTCAGAATATTCGGCATCATAAATTGGAGGAATCAATATGGCAATCGTAACTGAAACACTTGAAAGCGGACTCATTCGTACGTACTCAGACGCCGGATATTACATTCACGGAGGAAGCCCGGCGGGGGATTATGTTGAGGCAATTGACCCTGCCGACGCCGGCAGAACTTACACGGAAACAGAAACGAAAATTGCGCAGGATTCAGACAAAAGCGCAACGGATACGGACACTGACAGCGCAGGCAACGCCGAATATGAGGCTGCGCTCGCAGCGCTGAAAGCGAAATACGGAATCACCGAATAAGGACGCAATAAGCGCCCTTTTCTTTTGCATAGAGATCGCAATAGGAGGCATAGCAAGTATGGCAATCATCGGCACATCATTACCGCATAGCACGCTCATCGTACCAACACACAGCAACGGCCGCGCCGGACAGAAAGTACGCGCAATCGTAATCCATCATCAGGCAAGCAATCTGGCGGGAAAACAGATCGCACAGGTATTCAGGTCACGCCGCAGTTCCGCAACGTATTCCATCGCAACCGACGGCACGATTACGCAGCATGTTTCTGAAGCGGATCGCCCGTGGACAACGAGCGGCGCAAACCCTGACAACCACGCAATCACAATCGAGGTTGCTAACAATTCATTTGCGCCGAACTGGACCGTATCGGACGCGGCGCTCAACGCAACAATCAGCCTTTGCGCTGACATCTGCAAGCGGTACGGCATCACGCGGCTGTACTACAACGGCAAAAACGGAACGCTGCTGCGGCATTGCGATTACAGCGCAACAGCCTGCCCCGGCCCGTATATTAAGGCACGGACGGCGTACATTTGCGCTGAAGTAAATGCAAAGTTAGCGAATGCAAACAACACCGCAACGGCAAAGGAAACAGCAAGCGCCAGCGCGAAATATCGCGTTCAGTGCGGCGTATTTTCAAGCAAAGAAAACGCAGACGCACTCAGCAAAAAGCTGACCGCCGCGGGGTTTGCAAACGCGGTTGTTGAAGTGAAATAAGGAGGATAACACACTATGATCAGCAACAAAATTTATGACGTTCTGAAATATGCCGGCCTTGTTGCCTGCCCGGCAATCGCCACATTTGTTGGCGCGGTTGGCCCGCTCTGGGATTGGCCGAATGTTGACGCAATCGTGAAGACGATCAACGCGGCCGGCGTTCTTATCGGCGCGCTGGTTGTTGTATCGAATGCGAGCTACAAGGCAAACAACGGCATCGGCGGCGACGGCGGAAACGACGACGAAACCGACGCAAGCGCTGACGACGGCGAGTAACTATTAGCGAAAGCTAACCCCGCGGAATGCATTGCAGGCCCCGGGGCTTTTTTTATGCAGAAAGGGGCTTTTCTATGCACGAAATTCCGTGGGATCTCATTGCGAGTGTTGCGATTGCCGCGCTTGGATCGCAATGGGTCGGGCAGTTTATTATGGCAAAACACGCGGCGAAAACTCAGCCGAATGGCGCAAAAATTATGGCGGAAATCAACCGTCTTTCAGAAAAAATTGACGCGCTGGACGCAAAAACAGACGCGGCAGAAAACGCGCGTAAGGTTGATTCTGTGAACGAAATGCGCTGGAAAATTCTAACGTTCGACGGCGAATTGCAGAGAAAAATTCAGCACACAACAGAGGAATTTATCGAGATTATGCGCGTGCTGGACGCATATGAAACGTACTGCGACAGCCACCCGGAGTATCACAACAGCCGCGCGCGTACGGCGACTGCGCACATTAAATCAGCGTATGACGATCTGACGAAAACAGGCGCGCTGAACTAACAAATGGCGGGATACGCTATCGGGACAGAAAACTGACCCGGTTGCGCCCCGCCCTTTTTTCGTGCCTGAATGACCCGAAAAACGGCCGGTAACGTGGCGTAAGCACACCATGCAAAATAAGCCCATTCGCGAAAAATAACGGGCATTAAGGCGAAAGGGATTAAAAATCAGCGCCGAAATCGCGTAAAATTGCCTGTTTTTTGCATTTTATGGCATTGGCTATGCGGTAACGGGCGAATGCGCGGAAACCGCATAGCGCGCGAATGCGAGGGCGCATATTGACGGCGTACGGTGCCGGCAACAGCGCCGAGTGATGAGCGCGAATGGGCGCAGACGCGAGCAGTGCGGCCGACAGCGCGGAGCTATGAACGGCGCATGGAGCCGGAACAGCGCAGTGCATATCGGACGCGGGCGAGCGGGGCCGGCGCGATGGAACGTGAGCTGCGCGATACGACGGAGAGGCGAGCAATATGACGCTGAACGCAAAATGCGCATACGGGGAACGCGCGGATCTTGTTGCAAAGCGGCGCTGGCGGTGATTAGATCTCAACTGAGGGCGAGGGCGAAACAATGCGAGTAACAATTGGCGATAACGAGTTAGACGCGCGATACGAGTTTTATAATTACGGGCACGCGCTTGAAATTCTAACGAGTGCGCATATCGACGAATGGCGGGACATATGCGATTGCCTGCGGGCGTTCCACATATCGCGGGATGATATCCGCGCATCCGGCGGTAACGAGTCGCGCATACCGAAACGGATCGACGCTGAACTATATCCCCGCGGATGGCGCGAGATCCGTATTGAGGGCGATCTGATTGTGCACAAATATGTCCGACAGCGCGCGCAGAGGGTGAATGCGCAAAGCGAGGATATGACGCTGGAACATTACATTGACGGCCACAACATAGATTTCATAAACGGAACGGTTGCGCTGGATCTGGAATGGAACAGCAAAGATCAGACGTTTGACCGCGATTTATTAGCTATGCGCACGTATTTTGATTGCGGCGTTATAGATTGCGGAGTGATACTGACGCGCTCGGAGAAACTGAATGATCTGTTTCGCGGGCTCGGAGTCATGGGAAAATTCGGCGCGAGCACAACATGGATGGGCAAATTGACGTATCGTCTGGATTCGCGCCGACAGGGCGGGTGCCCTATTCTGGCTATAGGCATAGGGCCCGGCTGCGTGATAGACTAAACGGCGAGGACGGTGAGTGCATGGATAATACGGCAACGCACGCGCAGATGATTGAACCAACATTCGAGGAAACGGCCGCGGACCTGCTGAAGACGGCGGCGGGCAAGCACTACAGGACGATATACGCCGATCCGCCATGGCGATTTGCAAACCGTACGGGAAAAGTGGCGCCCGAGCATAGCCGGCTGCAGCGCTACGGTACGATGACGACGGACGACATTGCGCGCCTGCCGGTTTCGCAAATATCAGACGATTATTGCCATTGCTATTTGTGGGTTCCGGTTGCGCTGATACCCGACGGGCTGGAGGTGTTGCGCGCATGGGGGTTCACATACAAGACGACGCTGTTCTGGGAGAAGACGCGCAAAGATGGGTTACCGGACGGGCGCGGGGTCGGGTTCTATTATCGCAACGTGGTTGAACCGCTGCTGTTCGGAGTGCGCACACCGCGCCGCAGTGAGACGTATCGGACATTAGCGCCCGCGCGGTCGCAGGTCAACCTCATACGCGCCGAAAAACGCGAGCATAGCAGAAAGCCGGATGAGTTCATACCGCTTATCGAGGCATGTTCTGACGCGCCGCGCATTGAACTGTTCGCCCGCGGTACGCGCGAGGGATGGGACACGTGGGGCAATCAGGCGCAGGCGGATTATGAGCCGGACTGGGCGACATACGCAAACCACACCCGCGCTGACAGCAGCAAATGAAAGCGAAAGCGCCCCCGCGGCAAAACGCGAGGGCTTTTTATTTTGCGCTGACGGAGGTGAACAAAACTCAAAAACGAAAAATAAAAGCCGTAAGCGCACACGCACGAACGGCATAAGCGGGAAGTACCATAACCAGCGCGAACAGGTCGCAAAAACGGAAATCTGAATCAAAACCGCCACAATTTCCGCCACAACACCGCGCAGCCCCGCATGGAAAGCGCTATGGAGCACCTGACGGGAATCGGACCCGCGTATCAACCTTGGGAAGGTCGCATTCTACCATTGAATTACAGATGCATGACTGATAAGACTTATAATACACCATCGTGCCTCATTTGTCTTGCCCCGAAATCAATAGAGACGGATTACTTGAGCCAATCAGCGAAACTGCTGCGAAACCTCGTTTTTTACTATTTTCCTGCATCGGATAAAATGAGACACATGAGACTAAACAAAGAAGAAACTGATGCACTTGTCCAATGGTTCGAACAACACCACCGCAAATTGCCATGGCGCGATACCAACAATCCCTATGACACATGGATCAGCGAAATTATGCTCCAGCAAACCAGGGTCGAAGCTGTCCGCGACCGCTTTATCGCCTTCAAAAAGCAGCTGCCCGACATTGCTTCCCTTGCCGCAGCCGATGACGATCAACTCATGAAACTATGGGAAGGCATGGGCTACTACAGCCGTGCCCGCAGCCTTAAAAAATGCGCCATCCTCCTGCAGAAAGACTATGCCGGTAAACTTCCATCCGACCCCAGAATCCTCGTAACGCTGCCCGGCATCGGTCCCTATACCGCTGGTGCCATCGCATCCCAGGCATATGGCATCCCTGTACCTGCCGTCGATGGAAATGTATTACGCGTCATGACACGACGCCTTGCCATCACCGACGATATCCGCAAAGATACCGTCAAAAAACAGATTACAGCCATCCTTCAGGAAACCCTTGATGCCTGTATCGCAGAGGGAATGGATGCCCACCCCCGCTTCGTCTCCCACTTCAATCAGGCACTGATGGAGCTGGGCGCAACCATCTGCGGCCCCAACGAGCCACCCCATTGCGATCACTGCCCCTTCCAGAAAACATGCCTCGCACATCTTCACAACCAGACGGATACAATCCCTTTCCGCAGCGCACTGAAACAAAGAAAGATCGTAAACCGCACCCTGCTGATCATCCGCTGCGCAGATACCTTCCTTCTCCAAAAACGACCGGATCACGGTCTGCTTGCCGGCCTCTATGAATTTCCCGGCATCGACCAGTGGCTGAGCGAGCAGGAAGCTGTCCATGAAGCCGAACGCCGCTTCCAGGTCCAGATTCTCCATGTCCGCCCCCTCCCCGATGCCGTTCACATCTTTTCCCACGTCGAATGGCATATGCACGCATATGAGCTGCGGGCGGCCGATCTTGAGGCGGAAAACGACCTCCTCTTTCTCACAAAAAAGGAACTGCAGAAATACGCAGTTCCCAGTGCCTTCAAAGCATATATCCACTATTACGAATTGGAAGAATGATTCTTCTTCCGCCCCAGCAGCTGTAACAGGAAGGACGCACCGCCGCTCTTGCGGACCGTCTCTTCCTCTTTTTTTATCTCCTTCGAGTCAACCTGCGGCTTCATCCCCATCTTTTCAGCCATCGTCTTCGGCCGTCGCGAACTGTGAGAAGAACCGTTCCCACTATGGCGCCGCGGCTCGCTCATTTTTTTCTCTGACGCCTGGGGCAGCGGCTGCGTTGTCTTCGGCACAGATTTATTTTGTTCCGGATGCGTCTTTTTCAATGGAGGACGATGCGAAGAGGCTTTCTTCGCATGATCGTTCCGCCCCGGATTTTCTTTCTTCTTCTGCTGAGGGGCCGGATCAGACATCGTTTTTTTCTCACTGGCCGGATGCGAATGTGATGATTTATGACCTTTCGTCACAGAGGCTTCCTGATGCGGCTTCCTCGACTTTGAATTCTCGGCAGCCTGCGACGAAGACACAGCTTTGCCCCCCGTATTCTTCTGCTTCACTACCGTAGGATCTCCCTTTGGCTCCCTGATTTCTTTTCCTGCTTTCGCCGCCTGGGTTTCTTTTAGAGGCGAACCATCCTCATACGTCCATGCGTCCGTATTATCTCCACCCCGGTGCATCAGAAACTGCGCCGCCTGATTCCGGTCCGTAAAACGCCAGCTGCGCGCAAACTGAACCGTACCGTTTTCATCCTCATAGATGACGCCCTTCTCCATCAGGGAACGATATATGCCCTGCATCGAGCGCATCTCCTTTTGACCATACGGCCGCATCGAAGACCCGGACAACACCTCAACGCCCTGCGTCCCCCGATCCATCGCCCTTGCATTCACGGAAGGCGTATTCAGCAGAATTACTGGATTTGTCTGCCGTTTCGGTTTCGCCTGTTCACGGGCACTTTCATACGGATAAATGGCAATGATCTCATTCGCCATCGTCTCGCAGCGCTGGCGGATCTCTTTGATTCCCCAGGAAGGTGAGTTCAGAATCCCGGAATTCATACGAATATGAAGCGTCCTGGAAAGAACCTTCTTCTTATAGTCAAAATCCTCATTGCCGATCCGCGTATTATCATATTGCGCACACAGCGTCAGATTCCCGATCAGATTCGCATAGAACGAATATTCATCCTCATCCTTTGCGCCGGAATTTTTCTTCCACCACGCATTGGGATGCTGCGGCATAATGTGCTCAATATTCAGATCCGACGTATCCACCTTTGCCGTCGCACCATAGTGCTCAATCCTCTCCAATACCGGACGAATGCAGAGAAGACTATAGGCATTGGTTTCTTTCAAAGCCGAACGAATCTGCTTATCCGTCGGCATCGCCAGAGCCCTGCCCCGGTTATAGTTCACAAGACACAGCTTCGTCACCTCATAGATACTGTTATTTCCCGGCTGGAATGTACGCAGCACCGACTGCAGCAGCTGCGGAAAATACCGCCCCATCATCGACGTATCCAGCCCCAGCAGTGCACGCCGTGTCAAATAGGTATCGACCAGACGGATCACCTTCGCCAGATCCTTGCCCGAAATCGTTCCCTTTTCCTTCAGATCAAACATCCCAAGAAGGAACGGTGCCGGCGTCCGACTGTCCGTATAGCGGAAATCTGAGAGCGCCATCTCCACGTCCCCATCCTCACAGGGCCCATGGTAAATCGCATCATAGTAGCGGCAGTTTGCCGCAATGTCACGCAGCTTATCTTCTTTCGAGGCTTCCGAGAGATTCCACCAGCTCTTAAATGCCGCATATGTATCACGCCGCGCAGGCAGCGAATACATCTTCTCTGCAAGATAGAAACGGAAAAACTCTTCCAGCCGCGCCGGATCCGGAATTCTCTTTTCCAGCGGCTGCCAGTACAGCTCGTAGTTGCGCTCCTGAACGCCGCTCGAATCATTCATCAGAATGTAATTGCGGATCAGATCCGAAGACGTCAGCGGAGCACCCGTCGAATTGATCGACTCAAAGATCTGCTGCGCATTATCATCCTCGCTCAGCGGAAATGACAGAACATCGAGCCGTCCCAGCGTATCGAGGATTTCCGCCAGCGACCATGACTTCGAAAACTCCTCAACCCGCCGGTAAATATAATCAAAGTTGCGATAGACCGGCGTCTCCTTCTGGTTATGATCCAGATCCTTGTAGGAACCGTAATAGAGATGCGCAAACGTATCATCATTGCCGACGGCAGGCTTCAGCCGCAGTAATGCCTCCTGGGAACTGTGACGATTATAGAGGTAGTAATCATCGATCATTCCCGCAATATTTTCATTATTGTGTTCCAGAGCCACCCGCTTCAGCGCCAGAAGAAAGATGAACGACGTCGTCAGACGCTGCTGACCGTCCACGATCTGGATCTCCTTGAACATCGCCGACACATCCGTCTCCATCGAAATGATGATGCCGAGAAAATGGGTCGCACTGCGATCCTTAAGAAGATCCTGAATATCTCCCATCAGACGTGCCGTCTCCGCCTCCGGCCGCCACGTATAGCTTCGTTGATACACCGGGATCACAAACTGCGATCCCATCGTTGTCTTAATCAGATCAGAAACATTTGTTCTGACCGGCTGTTTTATCATTTATCTTCAAACTCCTTTTTCCAAGAGCCCATTGTAGCACAAGGCCAACGGCTCACTTTTCGCCTTCCGGCGATTCATTTTCCGGCTTCAAAAACGGCGCAAACAGGGCATCGAAGGTTTCCCCGTCGAGATACCCGAGCGATAGACACGCTTCTTTCAGCGTACAGTTCTCCCTGTCGGCTTTCTGTGCAGCCTCGGCGGCCCTGGCATAGCCGATGACCGGTGACAGCAGCGTACTGAGCATCAGACTGCGCCGCAGATTGTTTTCCATCGTCTCTTTCCGCGCTTCCATTCCTGCAAGACACCGTGCAGCGAAGGTGCGCATCGAATCTGCCAGAAGACGAATCGACTGCAGCACATTATAGGCACTCACAGGAAGATAGGTATTCAGCTCAAAGTTTCCCTGACTTGACGCAAAGGATACGGCCGCATCATTGCCGAGAATCTGCACCGCAACCATCGTCACCTGCTCACACTGCGTCGGATTGACCTTTCCCGGCATGATCGAAGAGCCAGGCTCATTGGCCGCGATCCGGATCTCCCTAAGCCCGTTGCGCGGACCACTTGCCATCCAGCGCACATCATTGGCCATCTTCATCATATCCATGGCACTCGCCTTGATTACACCGTGCACCGCAACAACATCATCCAGCATCGTTAAGGCCCGAAACTTGTTTTCAGCCGGAATGAACCTCGTCCCCGTGAAGGTGCTGATATAGCGGCAGACCGCTTTGTCAAAGCCCTCTGGCGCATTGAGACCCGTACCGACCGCCGTCCCGCCGACAGGCAGCTGCCGCACATGATCCAGCGTCTCTACGAGCATGGCCCGATCCTCTTCCAGCGCCGCCCGCCAGCCTGATATTTCCTGCGAAAAGGCGACCGGCACCGCATCCATCAGATGTGTCCGCCCCGACTTCATGATGCCGGCGTTTTCTGCTTCCTTCTCCTTCAGAACGCGGATCACTTCATCCATCGCCGGCAGAAGACTGCGTTCCACTTCCAGCACGATCGCTATGTGCATCGCACTTGGAAAGGTGTCATTGCTTGACTGCGACAGGTTTACATCATCATTGGGATGTAACAGGGAACGATGCGCCCTGGCGTTTGCGACATGGGCAATGACCTCATTGACGTTCATGTTGGTTTGCGTACCGCTGCCCGTCTGAAACACGACGAGCGGAAACTGATCATCCAGCATGCCGGACAGGATCTCTTCCGATGCCTCGACAATGGCATCCATCTTCTCTTTCGTCATCTTAGGCGAAAGATCGCCGTTTGCCAACGCACATGCCTTTTTGAGATATCCGAAGGCATGAATGATCTCCTGCGGCATCTGTTCATGTCCCACGCCGATCGGGAAATTCTGTCGCGACCGCTCCGTCTGCGCACCCCAGAGACAGTCGGCCGGCACCTTCACTTCTCCCAGCGAATCGCGCTCGATCCGGTATTCATCGTCCCGCATCCTTCTTCCTCCTACAGCAATCGTACCAGTTTCCTGCCGAACTGCTAAACTGAGATGGAAAACAAGAGGAAAACAACTATGGACTACAGCGAAAAATCACTTGAAATGCACGCCCGGCACCATGGCAAGGTTGCCATCGTATCCAAGGTCCCCGTCACCAACCGCGACGAACTTTCCACCGCCTATACGCCCGGTGTCGCCGCCCCGTGTCTGGCCATTCACGCCTCTCCCGAAGACGTATATAAATATACCGCCAAGGGAAATCTGGTAGCCGTCGTCTCCGATGGTACAGCCGTGCTTGGTCTTGGCAATATCGGTCCACAAGCCGCCATGCCGGTCATGGAAGGAAAGGCCATCCTCTTCAAGCAGTTCGGCAATGTTGATGCCTTCCCGATCTGCCTCGATACGACCGATACCGAAGAAATCATCAAGACCGTCAAATATCTTGCCCCGACCTTCGGAGCGATCAACCTGGAGGACATTTCCAGTCCCCGGTGCTTCGAAATCGAACAGCGCCTGGAAAAGGAGCTGGACATCCCCGTCTTCCACGACGATCAGCACGGAACGGCGATCGCCGTCTCAGCCGCATTGATCAATGCCCTTAAGATCGTGCACAAGAAGATGGAAGACATCCATGTCGTCCTCAACGGTCCCGGTGCCGCCGGTACCGCCATCATCGAAATGCTCATGCACCTGGGAGTAAAAAACATCATCGCCTGCGACGAACACGGAATCCTGAACAAGTCGCGTCCCGAAGGACTGAAAGATCACAAGATACGCCTCGCTGAAATCACGAACCCCGAAGGAAGAAGCGGACACCTGCAGGAGGCACTTAGAGGTGCCGATGTCTTTATCGGCGTCTCCGTCGCCCACGCCCTGAAACCAGAGTGGATCAGAGAAATGAATCCGGACCCCATCGTCTTCGCCATGGCCAACCCGACGCCGGAAATCATGTACGACGAAGCAATCAAAGCAGGCGTCACCATCATGGCCACCGGCCGCTCCGACATGCCCAACCAAATCAACAATGTCCTCGTCTTCCCGGGGATCTTCCGCGGCGCCCTTGACGTTCATGCCCGCGACATCAACTATGACATGAAGATTGCCGCCGCCCGTGCCATCGCCTCCCTGATCAGGGACGATGAACTGAACAGAGAAAACATCATCCCCTCTCTCTTTGATAAGCGTGTATGTCCCGCCGTCGCCAAAGCCGTCGCTGATGCGGCCATTGCCAGCGGCTCAGCACGCAGCGTCGAACCGTAACCATCATCCTTATAAAAACTACTGCCGCGGACCGGAAAGGCCGCGGCAGTTCCTGATCTTTTCTCAATTGTCAGCTGTTCAGATCTTCAAAGTAGCTGGTACGTGCCGGATTGAGTTCCGCATCAACAGCCATGCATGCAATCTTCCAGGTCCCGCCCTCCTTGAGGAACGTCACCTGATAGCCGGCATTCCATGTCCGATCCACCGTACCGTTGCTTGCATAGTAGTCGAAGGTGACATAGCCGACCATCGTATCATCGCTCTGCTGAATGATGTTGAAGGCCTGCTCGTTCGAGAAGTTCGAAGTGCTGTGTGACGTAAACCAGGTGTTGGGCATCGTGGAGATTCTGTCCCACCAGTCAGAATTGCGGACCGATATTGCACCAACCTGTGCCACGGTCGCTTCCTGCGCCGTAAACTTCGCACAGGTCACAATATCATCGATCATCGTCTGCGCAAGATCCGCATCATTGCTCGTTTTGCCAATGAGGAGGTTATTGGTCAGAACATCCTTCAATACGCCATAGCTGCTGTCCCCGTCGACTTCAATCGTCGGCTCGCCAAGCAGATTGTCCAGCTCATAAACATCCACCAGCGGCGCGAGACTCTGATCACCAAGACCGGAGAAGTTGCTTGCGGCAACACCGGTCTGCTTGCAGTAATCCTTCGAAACGGCAATGCCATTGGCAAGAATCGAAAGTCCTGTCGGAACCTCGATCGTATAATTCTGGTCGCCGACAAAGATCGTTCCCGCCAGCCACGTATCGTCCGCATTCTTTCTCAGACGCAGCGTTGCCAGGAACTTTCCGTCGCTGTACAGCTTGTAGTCCTTTGAGCCGTCGGAATTGTCGAGACCCGTATACTGCAGCGCATCGAGATCTACGCCGTCATATACTTCCTGCAGCTTTGCCGTATAGTCGGCTTCCGAATTGAAGTTGGGATCCACCTGCTGCGCATCCTCATACACCGCGTGATAATCCTGATCCTTCAGCTGCTGAAGATAGTTTGTAATTGCCGATTCCGGCAGCTTCCTTTCCTCTGCCGCAAATTCTTCCTTCGCCTGACGTACGCGGATCGAACCAAATACCGCCGTACCGGCAGTCAGCGCCGCAATGATGGCGATCGCAACCGGATATTTTACTTTCGTCATCAGTTGTCTCCCTTCACAAGGAATACGGTCGGCAGATTGCGCGAACCGTACATCGATACCGGCGTATTGACATACTTGCCCTTCCAGATCATCGCCGTCGAGTTGCCGCCATCAAGGTTGGCAGCCATCACCGCATCATACTTCTGGAAAATTTCAATCACATCCTCATACTTGGCGCCGAAGGAACTGGGACCTCTGCCATCGACCACCAGCAGCATGAACGTTCCATCGCCCGCCTGCGCAATGGCCGTACGCGGATTCAGAATGTTGAGACTGTCCGTACCGCCCGTCCATGCGACCTTGTAATTGTTAATGAGCGTCGGTCCGAAGGTCACTGCCTCCTTGACACCCCAGGACAGGAATTCATTTCCCGTCGCCTGCGTGCAGATCAGATGATGATCCTCCGTAATGCCGATCAGATCCATATACGTGTCACCGTTTCCATACACCAGCTTGCCGTCATGGATCACGATGCCCTGCGGAATCGAGCCGTTGCCCGTACCGCCCGCATCCTGGAAGCCGCCCGCATTCGTGCCGCCTGCCGCATTGTACATGCTGACATACGTATCAAGATCCGGCGCCGCCTGTCCCGTCGAAAGATACGGGTTGACCGCAACCGAAAGATCTTCCGCATTCTTAATGAGCATAAGATAGCCCTCATACGTCGAACCGTACACTGGAACGATCTCAATGCCATCGTCATCATTTGCCAGCGTCGATGTTTCCTGACTCTCATCCACCGTCACCGTATTGTCCCGGATACTGGCGATTTCCTCATCCGTATAGAACCAGCGGGCAATCTTGTATTCCGTGCTGCCCTCTTCCAGACCACGGATCTGCTGACGACTGTAGGCTGCCGCCGAACCGCGGAATTTCTCCTTATAATAAGCCCGCAGCTCATAGAGCCCCGCGCCCACAACGCCAATGGCGCACAGAAGAATCAGCAGCCACAGGGGCATGCCCTTCTGCTTTCTTTTCTTTTTCCCCATACAATGTCTCCCAATAGTCCTAAATATTATAAAACGCAGGCCCCATACTGACACACCTCATTTCCTTAAGATCCCCGAAAGAATACCTGCCGCACTGCCAAGTTTTCTCTGACACGTAGAGAATCTGGCATCTCCCCGAATGTTAAAACATTTACTATCAGTTCTTAAGATCGAGAGGAGACGGACATAAATCAGGAAAAGGTATTGCTCGCCATCGATCAGCCGGGTACAGAATCCGATCATCTCAACCGAGGCTTCCGCCGTACCTCTTCCCCGGCAAGAAGGGATCTCATCTACCGATGGACCGGCCCCGAAGGCGACTGCAGCATCAGCCAGTCCTTCAGCGGCTACGCCCTTCGCAGCAGTCCAATGACGGATATCGTGATTCCGGGAATTCTGATCCGAAAGGAAGTATTCTTCAACGAATATCTTTCGCCCCTCTCCGGGGCGCCTTCCACGAATCACCCAAAGCCCGGAAACAAACCCGGGCGTAAAAAAAGCTTCCTGTAACATTTAAGTGTGACAGGAAGCTGCCAATCACAGGCACGGAGGCTGAGTAAAGTAAAGAAAAAGAAAGTACCTCGGGTACAATTGAATCTGCTGACTGACGGTTAGCTGAAACAATTGACGGAGGTACATATGAAGAATAACACAGAAAAGCAGAATAAATCCGCAAATACAAAAGTTGGTACGGAAGAACTTAGGGATCAGAATTCTAAAATCGCATTCATAACGGATGACATGATGGTGATCGGTGTAGACGTAGGCAGCGAGAATCATTATGCAAGAGCGTTCACCAACCGGAAAATTGAGCTTTCCAGCAAGCCGTTCAAGTTTACCAACACTAAAGATGGCTTTGAGGCATTCAAAGCCTGGGCAGAGGATCTGGCAAAAAGGAATGGAATGAAATTCATCATCGTTGCGCTGGAGCCGACGGGTCATTACTGGATGAATTTGGGGACGTACATCAAGGACAGCGGAATGATTCTTGCGCAGGTTAATCCGGCTGCAGTCAAAAAGTCAAAGGAACTGGATGATAACGATCCTTCTAAGAATGACCGCAAAGATCCGAAGGTAATAGCGGGGCTGGCAAGTGACGGACGTTATTGTCTTCCCTATATTCCTGAAGGAGTTTATGCGGAAATCAGGGAACTTTCGAATCAGAGGATCCGTGCAGTAGAAGAACTGACAAGAACCAAAAACAGAGTTGCCAGATGGTTTTCCATCTACTTTCCGGAATACCTTGATGTGTATGGCAACGTCTACAATGTGACAGGAACGATGATTCTGAAGAAATATCCGCTTCCGCAGGATATTGTGGCAGCAGGGATTGACGGCATCCTGAAGGTGTGGAGCGATAACAAAGTCCGGGGGACAGGCAGACGAAGAGCAGAGAAATTGTACGAAGCAGCGAAGAACAGTATTGGCAGGAAAGAAGCCTCAAAATCCGCAAGGATGGAATTGATGGATCTTCTGAATGATCTGGAGACGTACGAATCAAGAGTGGATCGAATCATGGAAGAAGTAACTGATCTGCTGTGGCAGATCCCAAACACCAGAGAACTGCTCAATATTTCCGGTGTTGGGACGATCTCGGTACTGACGTTTGTGGCTGAGGTCGGAGATATCAGCAGAATCAAGGATGCCAAGGCTCTTCAGAAGCTGGCTGGACTTGCGATCGTAGCAGACAGCTCCGGCAAGCATAACGGAGAGAGCGGGATCAGCTATCGGGGGCGCAAGAGATTAAGGTGGTGCGTATATCAGCTGGCAATATCACTGATTAGTCGAAACAGAGATTTTGCGGCAATCCATGCGTACTACACAACGCGTGCGGAGAACCCGTTAAAGAAGATGCAGTCTCTGATTGCGGTCGGTTGTAAAGCAATGAGAGTCTTCTACAAGATTCTGACAACAGGAACTCCGTACGATGGTCGGAAGATGACGTCAGACATTATTCGCCCGGCTGCAGCGTAAGAATCAAAGAAATATGTCACAGGCAGATCTGAGTGCCTGAAGCTCAGACATTGAGATCTGCCTTGTGATCGACGGATGATAAGGCAGTTCAGCATTACCGGCAAGCCATGACAGGCTAACGTCCGCTGCGCAAGCAGCGCTGTCGTGGTAAGTCAGCAGATTCAAAAGACAAAGTACAAGCCAGCAGTTGGCAGATATATTGACCTTGGGATTTAATCCCGTAAAAAAGCTTAGCCGACGCCCAGGTTATGGACAAGCGGAACGAAGGAAGTTGGGACCTGTGCAGTACGCAGTGATCCTGGTAGACACGGGAGGTTCGCCGCCATAGAAGTGATGGGAGAACAAGTGCTGTTTATTGAAAAAGTCAGACGTTCTTGTTTTCGTCGTACACACTTTTCTATGATTTCGCATCCAATGCAGGAAATGATTACTCCATAACCGCGGCAAGTACTTCGAGGTACATTCAAAAAAGCTTTATTTCAAGCCAAAAATTTCTTGACACAATAGGGAGGCCATTACGCAGATGCATTTCTGCATAATGGCCTTGTTATAAATCAATGGCAGGGGTGGAGAGAATCGAACTCCCATCAACGGTTTTGGAGACCGTTGTACTACCATTGTACGACACCCCTAATGGTGACGAGTACGGGATTCGGACCCGTGAATGCCGCCGTGAAAGGGCGGTGTGTTAAGCCACTTCACCAACTCGCCATCGAGGATTGCTTAGCTATACTAGCACAAACAAAAAAACAGGGCAACAGCCAAATGAAACAGAATTCTCGACAAACCCCCAAAATTCAGACCGGCGAAAGTATACTATCAGCGAAGAGGAACATTTATGAAAAACTGGACACGCGAAGAACGATACCGCCCGCTCAAGGATCCGCAGGAGCTTTGGACCCTGCACCAGGAAACCAGCCGCTCCAACTATCGGCAAACCTATCACGTCCAATCCATCACGGGCCTGATGAATGACCCGAACGGCTTTGTGTGGCACAACAACCAGTGGCACCTGTTCTACCAATGGTTCCCCTGGGGAGCTGTCCACGGCCTCAAGTACTGGTACCATGTCGTATCCGATGACCTTGTGACATGGAAGAACCTCGGCGTCTGCCTGATGCCGGATCGGGAATATGACAATAAAGGCGTCTACTCCGGTTCCGCGATGCCGATCGGCGACTCGCTCTATCTCTACTATACGGGCAACAGCCGCGACGAAAACTGGGTCCGCCACCCGTACACCTGCCTTGCCCGTCTGCGTGACGATGGCTGGACCGAAAAGTATCCCCTCCCACTGTTCGGCGCCCATCCGGATTACACGGAACATCAGCGGGATCCGAAAATTCTCTATAATCCTGAGCAGAACGCCTATTACATCCTTCTCGGCGCCCAAAGGAAAAAGAATCTGACCGGCTGCGTCCTCGTCTATAAAAGCGACGATCTGCTTCATGGCTGGAACTTCGCCGGCGAACTGAAAGTGCCCGGCTTCGAATCCTTCGGCGACATGTGGGAGTGCCCCACCATCGAAAAGATCGGCGGAAAGGACATCCTCCTCTTCTGCCCCCAGCATCTCAGAATTGCGGGCCGCGGCAGCTCCACCAACCACAACGGCTATATCATCGGCGATATGAGCTGGGACACATTGACCTTTACACCAAAGACCCAGTTCCATGTCCTGGACTTCGGCTTTGATTCCTACGCCGCCGCCTTTGCCAATAATGTGCAGGATGAGTCCAAGGGCATTCTGATTGCCTGGATGGGACTTCCTGACAGCAGCTATCCGACCGATGAAGAAAACTGGTCCGGATGCCTCACTCTGCCGCGCGAACTCCGCATCCGCGGACGCCGTCTGGTTCAGCAGCCGCTTCCGCAGTTAAAGGAGCTGCGCGATCAGGAGCTCGACGTCACCAAAGCAGATCGTGGTGAACTGTGTCCGCTGCCGCAAAGCTGTGAGATGGAATTCTACTGCCGGCCTGGGGATGTAGATCTGATATTATTCGCCAAAGAAAACGGGGAAGACGGCCTCAAGATCAGTTTCAACCAGGCAAAGTGCCAGATCACCGTCGATCGCTCCCACATGGATCGCCGCTTCAACGAAGATCAGGGTGAAGCACGTACCCGCAGCCTGCCGAACGGTCTGACGCATCTGCGCATCTTCATCGATCACAGCAGCGTCGAAATCTTCGTCAATGATGGAGACGCCGTCTTTACCAGCCGCGTCTTTCCAGATGAAAACGAAAACAGCTTCCAGATCCACGGCGACGTCTTTCTGCGCATGTGGACACTGAAGCGCGCAACAAAGGATACGATGACCATATGACAAAGAAAGAAAAATCCTGCGGCGCCGTCATTATCCGCCGCAACAATGAAACAGTACAGTATCTGCTGATCCATCAGGTGCAGGGCCACTGGTGCTTCCCGAAAGGTCATGTCGAAGAAAATGAGACGGAGCATGAAACAGCGAAGCGTGAAATCAAGGAGGAGACCGGCCTCAAGGTCACCTTCCTCGACGGCTTCCGCCATACGCTCAGCTATTCTCCTTCCTCGGGTGTCTCGAAGGATGTTGTCTACTTTCTTGCCGCATATGAAAGCGGAAAGGAAAAGGCACAGAAAGAGGAACTGCAGGGCATGGACTGGTTCACCTACGACGAAGCCATGGCCATGATCACCTACCCCAATGACCGTGATCTGCTTGTACAGGCCGCAAAGTTCCTGGCGGAGAAATAACGCCGCAAAAAAACAGCCCCGAAAGGCTGTTTCTTACCATCATTCTTCTTTCCAGGCATCTTTGCGCAGCGGCTTGATCCTTTTCAGCACCAGCTTCGCAATCGTTCCTGTCAACAATCCCGTCGGAATGGAAATCAGCAGGAAGTACGGCAGAATCGCCAGAATCCCCGGCTGCATATAAAACACCATCACCACCAGTGTCTGCCCCACCGAATGCGCAATCGAGCTGAACACCGAAGTAAACAGCAGCGACGAATGCAGATGGTCCAGCAGAATCAGAACCAGCGAAGAAAGAACAATTCCCCCGCAGCTGATCCAGAACATACTGCCAAGGAATGTTCCGCTCAGCAGCGAACCGATCACGACCCGCATCACATTGACAATGATCATATCCTTTACGCCAAGGATCCGGATCGTTACCAGCGCAATGATATTGGCGAGGCCGACTCTGAAAAAGCCGAAAACCGGCGGCAGAATCGCTGTCTCCAGAAGATTCAGCGTAATCGCCATCGCCGACAGCATCGCAAGATACGTAAACCGCCGCGTCCGTTCAATTCGCATCGTTCGATGACTCCACAAAAATCATAATATTGTTCGGCAGACACGTGATCGGAATCAGGCTGTCCTTGTTTGCCCAGCCCATCGAAGCGCAGATGTGGTTCGGGCACTTTTCATTGATGACCCGCCACTGGTTGTCCTTCACCTCGATCTGCAGTCCGCCATAATCACCATCCACCGTATAGATCGCATCAACCGCCGGATCGAACTCCAGCACAATGTCACTGGCATGCTGAACAGCCACCGTCACACCGCTTTCCGACTTGAAATCGCCGCTGGTCGAAGAACCGGTATACAGCGTATTCACATGATTCAGCACCAGCAGACCAACCAGCGCACCAACCGCCACAAGGACCAGAATCCATATTTCTTTCTTTTTCATAGCGCGAGTATTGTAACATGCCGCCGCCTGTTTTTTTACTCTCCCGCTTTTTCAGGCTGCTTCAGGATCAGATCCATCGCCTCAATATAGCCCGCAAAGCCATGGCCCTTGATCTGTGCCAGACAGTAGGGCGCCTCATAGGAAATGTGACGATACGCTTCACGCTCATCAATATCCGTAATATGCACCTCTACGACAGGCAGCGGCGCGACCCCATGAACTGCATCCCCCAAAGCCAGGCTGGTATGCGTATAGGCACCGGGATTGATCACAACCCCGTCATAGTGCTTGAAATAGGCTTCCTGAATCCAGTCCACCAGATCCCCTTCATGATTCGACTGCCGGCAATCCGCCGCCACCTGCCGCTTTTTCGCTTCCGTCTCAATCAGATGAATCAGATCCTCATAGGACTCGCTTCCATACAGGTTTTTCTCACGGATGCCGAGCAGGTTGAGATTTGCCCCGTTAATGAACATAATCCGCTTCATATCTGCCGCCTTCACTTCCTTCTTCGGCTTGTCAAACAGCCGCCGACGCTCTGTCGCCGTCCGCATCTTTTCCTTCATGCCCGCATAGTCATCCTGTTTCAGAAGGCTGCGGAACCGCTTCATTTCCGCATCGAACTCATCAATCTCCCGCAGAAGATTGTCCTTGTTCATGACGAAGAGCTCCGGCCAAAGATCCTCATTGATATTCGCAATCCGCGTCAGATCGCGGAACGAGTCACCCGTATACTGCGCAAGGTGCGTATTGTCGCTTGCATTCATCAGCGAAATCGCAATCACATGCGTAAGCTGCGACAGAAAGCCGACCATCCGGTCATGATCTTCCGGAGACAGTACGCTGATGCGCGTAAAGCCGAGTGCTTCGGCCAGCGAATGCGCCGTATCAATGGCTGCTCTTGTATTCTCAGCCGTCGGCACAATGATGAAATTGGCTCCTTCAAAGCGCGATGCGTCCGCATAATCAATGCCGCGGCTCTCACGTCCCGCCATCGGATGGCAGGCGATAAACTCCACACCGTCCGGAAGAAGGGCATTGACCTGCGCAATGATCTGCCGCTTCACACCGGTCACATCGCTGACCAGTGCCCCGCAATGAATCCAGTGCCCATTCTCCTCAAGCCAGTGGATCAGTGTATGAGGATACAGCGCAAAGATCACCAGGTCCGCATCCTTTACAAGCGAAGGATCATTCCCGCCCTCTTCAATCCAGTGGCGCTCCTTCGCCTTTTCGATCGTCGACGCATCAATATCAATGCCGATCACATGGTAAAAGCCCGCAGAGTGCAGCGCCTGCACATAGCTGCCGCCAAGTACACCAAGACCAACGACCGCAATCCTTGTGTCCGTATCCAGCATCATTGAACCTCCATGCCTGTCAGCCTCAGATCATCGAAGAAACCGGGATAGCTCTTGTTGATGGCTTCGGCCCCGTGAATCGTCACAGGACCATCCGCACATCCGGCTAGTACCGCAAGCGCCATCACAATGCGATGATCATTATGCCCGTCTACTTCCACATTACCACGGACCGCCGTCCTGCCGCGTACCGTTACGGTATCCCGGGTCGATGAAATATCGCAGCCCATCTTACCCATTTCTTCTTCCATGCACGCAATGCGATCGCTTTCCTTAACGCGCAGCCTTCCGGCATTGGTAAATACCGTCGTTCCTTCACACTGCGACGCCAGCGCAAACAGCACCGGCCCAAGGTCCGGACAGTCCGCAAGATCGATCGTTCCGGAATGCAATTTTCCTGCACCCGAAATGCCAAAGCCATCACCTGAAGCACTCGTTTCGACAATGACACCGGCACGCTCCAGGGCTGACACAAATGCCATGTCTCCCTGTCTGCTTGCAGGGTTCAGGCCCTGCAGCGTGATGGAAGTATCCGTGATGCCGGCAAGGACACCGAAAAAGGCGGCCTGCGACGCATCGCCTTCCACGCTCACGTTGATCGGCTGGTAGTGCTGACTGCCTTTGATGAAAATCGTGAGTCCATCATCCTGAATCTCCAGGCCGGATCTGACAAGGACCTGCTCCGTCAGTCCCACATAGGAGCGTGACTCATACGGAGGGCGGATCCGGATCAAAGAATCACCTGACAGTAACGGCAGCGCAAACAGCAGCCCCGTAATAAACTGCGAACTGATGGAGCCATCAATATCAAAGGTTCCAGCAGAAAGCGGCCCCTGCACCCGCAGATATTCACCAGCCTGGGCAAACGGAAGATTCTCCCTTGCAAAGAGATCCGCATATACATCAAGCGGCCTGTGCATCAGCCGGCCATGTCCCGTAAAGACAACCGGACGCTGCTGCACCACCGCAATCGGAATCAGAAAGCGAAGCGTCGATCCCGACTCTGAGCAGTCAAGAACTTCGCCATCATAGCTGATTCCCTTCCCATAAACGAGGATCGTGTCACCGGCGTTTTCAACATCCGCTCCCAGATGGCGCAGACACCGGATCGTTGCCTGCGTATCCGCATTATCAACCAGCCGCCGGATCGTTGAAGTTCCTTCGGCAAGTGACGCCGCAATCAAGGCACGGTGTGAGATTGACTTGCTGGCAGGGACAGTAACGATGGCCCGGGCACGGGGACGTCCCGACACCTTTACATCCATCTCACAGATCCCTTCCGATGGCGCGGGCTACCGCTCTTCCTTCACGCACCAGATCGCCGAAATGATTCGGCTTCAGCGACTGCATACCGTCGGAAAGCGCACATTCCGGATGATTGTGGCACTCAATGATCAGACCGTCGGCACCTGCCGCAATCGCCGCCAGCGATACCGGCTTGACCAGCTTCCAGTCGCCCGTCGCATGGGAAGGATCGATCACAATCGGCAGATGCGTCTTTTCATGGATGATCGGAACCACGGCCAGATCCATCGTATTGCGCGTATATTTCTCGAAGGTGCGGATGCCGCGCTCACAGAAGATGACGTTCGGATTGCCTTCCGACATAATGTACTCCGCACTCATGATCCACTCCTCGATTGTCGCCGACATGCCGCGCTTGAGAAGGACCGGCTTCTTCGTACGGCCCACGGCCTTAAGAAGATCAAAGTTCTGCATGTTGCGGGCACCGATCTGAATCAGATCAACATTTTCAACAAACTCATCGAGGTGATCAGCACTCATCAGCTCCGTCACGATGGGCATCCCCGTCTCACGGCGCGCCTCGACAAGATCCTTGATTCCCTCGGAGCCAAGGCCCTGGAAGCTGTAGGGCGACGTACGCGGCTTATACGCACCACCGCGCAGAATCTCGGCACCTTCCGCCTTGACTTCCCTCGCGATTTCGCAGACGCCTTCTTCACTTTCAACGGCGCACGGACCGGCCATCAGAACAACCTTCTGCCCGGCACCGATCTTGATTCCGCCGACATCGACGATCGTATCCTGCGGATGGAACATGCGATTGACAAGCTTGTAGGGAGCCTGTACACGCTGCACATTCTCAACCCACTCATTAGCGAGAATATCGCGCTCATCCAGGCGCGTCGTATCACCGACAAGGCCGAAGACATTGAAGCTGTCTCCGTAAATCATATGAACCTGCAGGTTCATTTCGTTGAACCGCTGAATCAGCGCATCGACTTCCTCTTTCGGTGCATCTTTCTTTAATGTGATAATCATTTCAGTTTTCTCCCCTTACAATTTCTTCAATCGCACGGACAGTTTCATTCAGCTGCCCGTTATTCTCTACACATCGATCACTGTACAGCCGATAGAGCGGAAGACGCTCCTCATACAGCCTGCGGATCGCATCATCATCCGGACTCAGGGGCCGCTCACTTGTCCCGTGCAGAAGCATGGGACTGCGGTCCAGCCAGATGACAACTCCGTTTTCTGCGAGCATCCGCATATTCTCTACGCGCTTGATCACGCCGCCGCCCGTCGAAATTACGGTACGCTTCTTCGAGCGAAGATCCTCAATCAGCTTCGTTTCCTGGTCACGGAACCATGTCTCACCTTTCGTTTCAAACACATTGCGGATGCTGGTTCCGAAGCGCTTCACAAGTTCCGCATCCATCTCCACAAAGTCCCAGCCAAGCTGCTGCGCGAGCATCCGTCCAACAACCGTTTTGCCGGATGAAGGCATGCCGATGAGAACAACATTCGACTGCATCATCTTCATCTGCCAGAGGCAGCTCATCACAGTTTTCTCATCAACGGCTGTTCCAAAAAACAGCTCCTGTGCCCGTGCCGCCTGACGCACGAGCATCTCCAGTCCCCCGTACGCCTTCTTCCCGGCCAGCTGAGCCTCAAACTGAAGTTTTGTACGCAATGGATTGGCAATGATATCAGCCACGGTATGAACCGAACTGAGCTTCCCGATTTCTACAGGAGCAGCGTCACAGTCGGGACTCATACCGACCGGCGTCGTATTGATGAGGACATCGAAGGAAGAAGCCATCAGTTCCGGATAGCTGAGCATCGAAAATCGACTTCCTTCCCGCGGATGCCGGCTGACAAGGACAACCGATCCGCCAAGATCCACCACAGCCTGGCAGACCGCGTGGCTGGCACCTCCGGTGCCAAGTACGGCGGTCTTTCCGGAAAGCGATACATGATTGCGTTCCATCATCTGCCTGAAACCGGACACATCCGTGTTATGGCCGGTAAGACGGCCGTGGTCGTTGACGATACAGTTCACTGCGCCGATCGCCCTTGCGGCGGGATCGAGTTCATCGAGATAGGGGATCACCTTCTGTTTCCAGGGAATCGTGACGTTTACGGCCTTGAAGTTTCTCTCTTCGAGAAACTGCTTCAGTGCTTCTTCCGTTTCAACCGGATGAAGCTGATAGTCGATACCGTTATGAAAGCAGGCATGAATCGCCGGCGATATGGAATGGCCCAGCGGATTTCCGATCAGTCCATATTCCATATCATTCTCCCTTCAGCCACTGGCGGCTATGCGCACTTGCGAGCATGTCAGCGAGCGTGAATGCCGTCATAGCATCGACAACCGCCCTTGCCCGGTGAATGATCGCCGGATCATGGCGGCCGTGAATTTCAATCGTAACGTTCTCCTTCGTACTGAGTTTGACCGTATGCTGGGGCTGTGCAATCGAAGGCGTCGGCTTGATGACAACCGACATCCTGATCGGCATGCCGTTGGTAATACCGCCGTTAATGCCACCGTTATGATTCGTTACTGTGTCAATTCTGCCATCCTTGATCTCAAAGGCATCGTTGGCCTGACTTCCCGTCATGTCCGCAAAGCCGAAGCCTTCGCCAAACGACACCCCCTTCACCGCCGGAATCGAGAACATCGCTTCCGCAAGCCTTGACTCGACAGATTCAAACTCCGGTTCCCCAATGCCTGCCTCCATACCGATGACGCGCGTCTCAAGTACGCCGCCAACGGAATCAAGCTGCTGGCGCGCCAGTTCAATTTCCCGGATCATCTGTTCCCCCTTCTGTTGGTTCAGGACGGGGAAGGAAGCTTCATTTATCATTGCAATCTGCTTTTCAAGACTGCTCTCATCCCAGGCATCATCCCTGACACCATGCAGGCTGGCAATGTGCGTACCGATGACGATGCCGCGCTGTTCCAGCATCTGTGCCAGGATCGCTCCTGCCGCCACCATCGGTGCCGTAAGCCGTCCGGAGAAGTGGCCGCCGCCTGCCCTGTCCTGATAGCCAAGGTACCGTTTCTCAGCCGCGTAGTCCGCATGTCCCGGCCGCGGCGTATCGGCAATATTCTGATAATCGGTACTGCGCATATTGGTGTTGCGGATCAGGATGGCAACCGGCGTACCTTCCGTCACATCATCCTTGATGCCGCTGAGAAACTCAACCGCATCCGCCTCATGACGTCCGGTCGATATTGTTCCAACAGCGCGCCTCTTATCCATCGCTTGCGCCAGCTTTTCGCGATCAATCCGGAAACCGGAAGGAAGGCCGTCAAGCACCGCACCGATCGCTGCCCCGTGCGACTCTCCAAACAGCGTCAGCGTAATTTCATGGCCGATCGTATTCTTCATATACCAAGCTTCTCCTTTACCTGCGCCATCGTCCATGTCTCAATCGTTCCTTTGCCAATCTCTGGTACCTGGACGATTGAGATACTGTCATGCGACGCCTTCTTATCGTTGCGAATCCGCTCATAGACTGCGGATGGATCCGCTTCATATTCACACGGAAGGTTGAGCCGGTCCAGAACCTTCTTCAGCCTTCTCTTGATTTCTTCATTTTCAAGGATCGTCATCATACCGATACTTACAGCCTCTCCATGCAGGAGTGCACCGTCGCTCAGACTCTCATAGGCGTGTCCGAAGGTATGCCCGAAGTTGAGCAGCTTCCTCTCACCGCTCTCCCTCTCATCCGCCTCAACCACTGCCTTCTTGACCGCAAGGGAACGTTCAATGATCGTATCGAGATGAGTCTGCCAGTCATCCTGTTCAAAGCTTTCAAAGAGCTCCGGATCACGGATCAATCCCGTCTTGATCGCCTCCGCACAGCCTTCCGAAAGAAGACGCGGACTCAATGTCGAAAGAACATCGGGATCGATCAGCACCGCCTTCGGCTGCCAGAAGGCGCCGACACTGTTCTTGACACTGTTGAAGTCAATTGCCGTCTTTCCGCCGATCGAAGAATCGACCATCGCCAGCATCGTAGTGGGAACGTTGATCCACTCGATGCCGCGCATATAGATGGATGCCGCAAAACCGGAGAGGTCTCCGACAACCCCGCCGCCCAGTGCAATCACCAGATCTTTCCGGGATAGATGCGCTTCCAGCATCGCAGCAAGCACCTTCTGAAGCTGATCGAAGCACTTTGAATCTTCACCATGCGGAATTACATACAACGGCTGATCCGGAAACTGCGCCTGCAGAATATCGCGCCACTTTGCAGGAACACCGTCATCACTGATCACAAACACCCGCTTCCCTTGAGGAACATAGTCCGACACCTTTGCCAGCAGACCATGTTCCAGCGTAATCCTGTAGCTGCCATCCGACACCGCTACATCCATTTCCATAACATTCCTCCCCTGAATCGAAAAAAGCCACACGGCATCATCCGTATGGCTCATTCATTCGAACGCTTCAGGATCATGCCGGACACGATGAACAGGCAGGATCCAAACTTCCTGCCTACTTTGTAAAGTAATAAAAGTAAAACATCGTGTACGACTGATTCATGGCTCAACTATAACACCCTCCGGCTCAAATGCCGGAAAAATCGCTTCGTAATGAAACGGAAATCAGGGATCGAATGAAAAGAAATCATTTTGTTTCAAAAAGATCCCCTGAAGGCCTTATAGGCACCGAAGATCCGCAGATCAAGACTGTGCTCCCTCAGCTTGGACAGCGCCGTCTGCACCACCGGATCCTTCAGATTGCCCGCAAAGTCAATATAGAACGAATAATGAAACGGCTCATCGGGAATCGGCCGGCTCTCCAGCTTCAGAATGTTAATGTCATTGTAGGCAAGAATTCCAAGCGCATGATAGAGCGAACCCGGCGTATGGTCCACCGTCAACATGATGGAGATCTTATCTGCGTCCCCTGCCTCCTCATCATGTGAAGTCACAACGAGAAACCGTGTCATGTTCGTATTGCTGTCCTGCACCGAGGCGGCCAGCGTCATCATCCCGTAGTAGGCACCTGCCTGCTTCGATGCCAGCGCCGCCTTCTTCGGATCGCCCGACTTCTTCACCGCCTCCACGGCCGCCGCCGTATCCTGGGCCGCAATTGCCTTCATCTTCGGATGTGATCGGAAAAAGGACTGGCATTGCGACAGCGCCTCAGGATGGGAATACACTTCCACCACCTGCGAAAGATCCGCTCCCGCAAGACCGATGCAGTCCTCCCGGATCGGGACAACAATCTCACCCACCGCATGGACCGGATACAGCTTGAAGAGATCATAGGAACGCGCAATCAGACCCGTCGTCGTATTCTCTACCGGCAGCACACCGTAATCCAGATCCCCCGAAGCACAGCGTTCCAGAATCGTCGGAAAGTCGGGACACCCGCACAGCTCCTTCGCGGCATCCTTGAAATACTCAAGGACCGCAATCTCACTGAACGTCCCGTGATTCCCCTGATAGCCGACTCTCACCGCCATAGCGTCATCCTCCCGAATGCTATAATCTTAGCATGCGCAATCTGATACGTAAGCTTCCTGACAGCGTCCTGAGAATCATCGGCTACGGCCTCATCTCTCTCCTGGCCATTCTGCCGTTTCGCACCTGCGACTGCCGCGTATGGAACTATACGGCGCTTATCAATAACGGCTACCGCCTGCGCTTTGATCTTTGCATGATTCCGGCAGCCGTTTGGATCCTCGCCCTCCTTGTTCATCTTGGCCTGCAGCTCTATCCCGCCAAAGACTGGATCCCCTGGACCGTGCTGCTGGCCATCCTGACTATCATCGTCGTCAAAGTCCCCTATCACACCAAAGAAGACTTCTGGAGCGGCATGCATGTATTCCTCGGCTTCATCGGATTCATCCTGCTGCAGATGTTACTGGTAAAGATCATGTGGCTCGAAACAAAGCTGCGCACCTTCTACATCGGAGCACTGCTTCTGGCATGGTTTGTCTCCCTCACCTATTCCAGCATCAACGGTCTTGCCGAAATCATCTTTGTCATCGGACTTTCGATCTCACTCACCGAACTGTGCATCGCCCGCCGCTGATCAAAAACCGAAGTAGGCCATGGCATTGTTATAGCAGATGTCCTGAATGATCTTTTTCAGACGCTTCTCATCCTGCGGATACTCACCGTCTTCCACCCAGGTACCGACAAGATTGCACAAAATACGGCGATAATAATCATGACACGCATAGGAGAGAAAGCTGCGCGAATCCGTAGCATCCCTATGAAAACAGGGCTGCATATATGCAGCCCTGCCTGATTCTCTGTAACAATTATTGTCTGGTTCTTTCTGTGTTACTGCGGATTGACGTCGAAATACTTGCGGCGGCTCTCAGCCAGGTTGTCGCAATAGTAACGGACTGTCAGATCTTTGGAAACCTTTTCCGCCGGACGGTTGATGAAGCAGTCACCTTCCAGCATGCAGTCAAGGATGGCATTCACGCATGTTTCCATGTTGTCAGCGCCTGCCTCAACCTCTGTCAGAAGATCACCGGCATTGACTTCAATATACAGCCAGTCCTTGTTGTGTGCTTCCCACTTCTTCCAGTTGATGATGTCCTTGTAAGTCTGGAAGCTCTTATATTCACGCTTCGGCTCTTCGACCGGTGCAGCCTTCTTTGCGGCAGGCTTCTTGGCAGCGGTCTTTTTTGCGGCCGGCTTCTTGGCAGCTGTCTTCTTCACAGCGGCTTTCTTAACAGCCGGCTTCTTTTCGCTGACTGCCGTCTTTTCCTCTTTCTTCACTTCATCGGCCTTGGCGACTGCAGCTTTTTCCACTTTGTCTGTTACTGTTGTCTTTGTAGCTTTCTTTGCAGGCATACCCTCAATCCTCCTTGAAGATACCGCTATTTTAGCACATAGAAACCATATTTTTCCCATAACTATGCAGTTCCAGGGCAAAGCAGGAACGCAAATGATCCAACAGCAGGAAAAAGGACCCGAAAGAAACACATACACTCTTTCCATTCCTGCAGGACAGGGGAAAAAGAGCGCAGAAGCCGCATGTATTAGTCTGTGGTTACGTACTTCCTAAATATATTCTACGGGAAGTGCAATAAGGTTATCCCTAAGATATGTCTTCCGCTCAATCATGCAGAGAACCACGCCCGTGCCTCTCTTTTTTTCTGGTATCTTGTCCAGAATTGTATTGGCTGATCCCATGGAGGCTTTGGGATTACCGGTCATCTTTATTTCGACCGGGTATAACACACCGTTTTCTTCAATGATCAGATCAATTTCATTTTCCCCGGTGTCTCTCTTGTCTTTTCCCCGGTAGTAATAAATCTGGAAATGATAATCGAGGCCCTCATTTGAATAAGATTTTAAAATCTCTGAAACAACAAATGTTTCAAACATACTGCCGGCGACAGCCGAATTCTTTAAGGCATCCGCTGTGAGCCATTTTGTAAGATAGCAGGCCAGTCCAGTATCCCGGAAATAGATCTTGGGAGTTTTGATTGCTCTGTTCAGTGCGCTTGCACTATAAGGTTGAAGAATATATACAATCCCAGTCCTCTCCAGTACGGAAACCCATCTTTTGATTGTCGGCTCAGTTACGCCGACTTCAGATGCAATATTGGCATAATTCAGAATTTCCCCGGTTCTTGCCGCCACAGCAGTCAAAAATTTTGTAAATGTAATACTGTCAGCAGAAATCAGCTCATGGATATCCCTCTCAAGATAGGTGGAAACATAGGAAGAATAGAAATCCTGCCAGTCACGATCAACATCATACAGTTCAGGATATGATCCTTTATGAATAATCTCCCAGATGTCTTGATAAGGCTTCAATTCCTTCTCACGTTCACTGATATACTTCTCTGTCGGGACAAAATGCCTGAAAAAAGGAACACGGTATATTTCCCGCATAGACAACCCGCCCAGCTCGCAGATTGAGACTCTTCCCGCCAATGATTCGCTGATGCCTTTCATTAATTCAAGCTTGGCCGAACCAGTAAGGATGAACTGCCCCCTTTTCTGTGAATTATCTACGACCTGCTTGATTTCCTCGAGGATTGCCCCTTCTTTCTGCACTTCATCAATGATGAGAGGACAAGGATTATTAAGGAAGAAAAGCTTCGGCTCATCTCTTGCCTGCAGACGGGTCAGCGAATCATCAAAGCTGGTCCAGTTGTATTCAGAAAATTCATGCTTTAGGAGCGTAGATTTTCCCACTTGTCTGGCACCAACTACTAAAGTGCATTTACTGCTTTTTACCCTGGACTTGAGAACATCAGAAATTGCTCTTTCTATATATGACATATTTTTTTCTCCGTCTGTTTCAAATTCCGATTTTAGATTAGTCGCTTTTACTGTGAATTGCAACTGCAACAATCTCCTGCTTGTTCTCTGTAGAACACGTCCACCAGACTCACCGATCAGCTTTCCCATCATATCCAGCCCCATGAAGAAAGCCAGGTTCCGGAAATATTTTGCAAATCAAAGAATATTGCTATGCTACACTGCAAAGGTATTTAGAAAGCGTGGTACCTATGATCCTGGACAAATCCGTGCTGGAGAACGTACTCATGCATGAAGGAATTTCAATGGCCGCATACCGCAGCCGCGCCGGACGCGCCTGTGCCGATGCTCTCCTCATGCACGAAGACAATGCACGCCCCTTCCTCATTCTGACCGGATCCGGAAATAATGGCCGGATCGGTCTTCGCATCGCCGCCGAATTAAAAAGAGCCGGACGCACCGTCCAGGTTCTGCCCGTCGAAGGAAAAGCGCCTCAGCTTTTACAACCGCTCGAACACAGCGATATCGTTTCTTCCATAAACCTAGACAGCGAATGTGTTCTGGTCGATGCCGTCAAAGGTGCCGATGAAGACTGCACACTTGCCGCAGCAGAGAAAATACTGTTCCAGAAGATCAATGACGCAGACGCTACCGTCTACAGCATCGAAATCAACAGCGGCGCCGACGCTGACAGCGATCACATCGAACCGGAGGCCATTCACTCGGATGTTACCTTTGCGATCAGCGGCTATCGTCTCACCCATTGCTTCGGAAAGGATCATCCTGTCTTCAAGCATGTTGAACTGTGTGCTCCACTAACTGCATTGACCAGTATCCAGTCACCATACCCTCAGATGAATGAAGATCTGTTTTTCCATAACTTCCCCCGCAAAACGCCGGTTTCCTGGAAAGGAAGCCACGGAAAGATTCTCTTCATCAACGGCTGCACCGGCATGGCCGGAGCCGCCTGTCTCAATCTCATCGGAGCCAGGACTGTCGGCGCCTCGTATATCCTCGATGCTCTTCCGGAAAGCATCTATCCGATTGTCGCTTCACATTTTCTGACACCGGTCTATCATCCCTTTACCAGAGAAACATGGTATGAGGTACTGGAACCGCTGATTTCCCAGGTACGCGCCATCGGCTTCGGGTCCGGAGCCGTCTATATGGAGCACAAGCTCGAAATTCTGGATCTTTTGCTGCAGAATGCGGCGTGCCCCGTTGTTCTGGATGGCGAAGCGCTGCGCATGCTCAAGCACAATACATTCATTCTCCGCTTCGCAAAAGCGCCGGTCATACTAACTCCGCACATCGGAGAATTCGAAGACTTCTGCGGCATGGCAAAAAATGTCGTCGAAGACAACCGTCTCGCCGCCGCCCAGAAGTTTGCGGCCGATTACCATGTCTATGTCGTTCTCAAGGCGCCCAACACCATTGCCGTATCGCCCTGCGGCGATGTCTATGTCAACCAGTCCGGCAGTGCCGCCCTTGCCCAGGCAGGCAGCGGCGACGTACTGACCGGCATCCTGACGGCATTACTGTCAATGACAAGTGACGTCAGTCTCGCCATCCGCATGGCGGTCTGGCTGCACGGATATCTTGCAGAGATCGGAACCGCAGATTCCGTGCATTCTCTGCAGAACTTCGACATCACCCGCTATCCGCAGCTGATGGATATCCTTTTTGCCAAGCACGGATACTGATACACAATTCATTCACCAAACAGACGAAAAAATGGAGGAACAGCATCACCCGTTCCTCCATTTTCAATTATGCTTATTTTCCGTAGTCTTTCTTGCCAATGATATCGAAATACTTCTTTAGCCGAATTCATGGGCAACATCCGAAAACAGGTTTAATTTCCAAACTTTCTGCCCTCCGCTCATTTCTTAAACAATTCAGAATGTGAGCCAAGACGATAAAGCATTAGAACAAGCACATCTCCACAGATTTCATAAATCAGAAGCCAATCCGGTTCGATATGGCATTCTCGTGTCCCTTTGTAGTTACCGGCGAGATCATGGTCTCTGTATTTTGGGTCCAGTGTCCCGCCATTCGCCAGAATTTCGATTACGTCAAACAGCTTGTCAAGACTCTTGTTCTGCTTCTTTGCAAGTTTCAAGTCCTTTTTAAACTGCGAAGTAAACTGCACATCATATTTCATACGTCGAGTGCCGATTTTAGTTCATCCATACTGGAATATCTCGGCGCAGAGGGGTCAGATACCATTTTTCTTCCTTCTTCAATTGCATCTGCAGTTGTTTCATTCGGCACATCCAGTTTCAACTCAAAAGGTATTCCATGTTCACGGATCGTTGCCCTCATAAAAATGTTTACAGCAGTAGTCATACTCATGCCAAGCTCATTAAAGATTTCTTCGGCCTGATCTTTGACGTCCTTATCCATTCGAACATTCAAATTTGTTGTTGTCATAAATAGCACCTCTGTTCAATTTCTATATACAAAATAATTCTGCTTTTTTCAACACAACATCATTACATCAGCTTTAAATTTGGAAAATATATGCATGTTACCTGTGTCTCCTGTTCCGATCTCATCAGGCAGAATATTGAAAATCCGAATTCTCTGCTCTGTTCTGCTTCAGGTAAAAAAACGAAGGAATATCCTGGATATCCTTCGTCATCAGTTATTGCCCCTTCTTTTCTTTTCCGTAGTCTTTCTTGCCGATCGCATCGAAGTACTTCTTCAGACGCTCTTCGTACGCAACATCCGAGAACAGATAGAACTTCTTGTCTTTAATCGCGTCCGGCAGATACTGCTGCTGTACCCAGTGATGATCATAGTCATGCGCATACTTGTAGCCGACGCCGCGGTTCAGCTTCGAAGCACTGTTATAGTGCGCATCCTGCAGATACGGAGGAATCGGAAGATTACCGCTCTTATGTACCTCATCCATCGCCAGTTCAATGCCCTTCGAGCAGGCATTTGACTTCGGCGCCGTCGCCACATAGCAGGCCGCATTGGCCAGAATGATCGCACTCTCCGGCATCCCGACTCTTTCCACCGCAACTGCCGCAGCCGCCGCAACTTCCAGAGCCCTTGGATCCGCCGTCCCGCACTCTTCACTTGCCGCAATCATGATCCGGCGCGAAATGAAGCGCACATCCTCCCCCGCCTCAAGCATACGGGCAAGATAATACAGTGCCGCATCCGGATCCGATCCCCGCATCGACTTAATGAACGCCGAGATCGTATCATAATGATTATCCCCGTTCTTATCGTAGTGGATCGCCTTCTTCTGAATGCACTGCTGCGCCACCACCAACGTCACATGAACACTGCCGTCATCACTGCGGTCCGTCGTCAGATCGGCCAGCTCCACCGCATTGAGCGCCGCCCGCGCATCACCGTCCGCCACATCCGCCAGAAAGTGAATCGCATCCTCATCCATCACCACATTGTCAGCCGCCACACCTTTGATCGGATCCGCCAGTGCCCGCCGGATGATTGTCTCAATGTCTTCCTGCGTCAACGGCTTCAGCTCAAAAATCCGCGACCGCGAAAGCAGAGCGCCGTTCACCTCAAAGTACGGATTCTCCGTCGTCGCCCCGATCAGAATCAGCGTACCGTCTTCAACATAGGGAAGAAGATAGTCCTGCTGCGCCTTGTTGAAGCGATGAATCTCATCGATGAAGAGGATTGTCCGCCGCCCGTATGCACCGAGGTTTTCCTTCGCAGCACGGACCACATCCTCCAGATCTTTCTTTCCCGCATTGGTCGCATTGACCTGCAGAAACGCAGCCTTCGTCGAATTGGCAATCACATGTGCCAGCGTCGTCTTTCCGGTTCCAGGAGGGCCGTAGAGAATGATCGAACTCAGACGATCCGCCTTGATGGCACGATAAAGGAGCGACCCTTTTCCGATCACTTCCTGCTGACCGACAACATCGTCCAGCGTCTCGGGGCGCATGCGCGCCGCTAAAGGTTCGCTCCTTTTCTTATCCGTTTCACCTGCGTAATCAAACAATGTGCTCACGCAGACATTATATCAGCGATCCAGAATGCCGACCGCCTTCAGAACATCCTTCACCTCGCTGACCGGAACAATGTTCAGCTTCTTCTTCACTTCCTCCGGAACCTCGTCGAGATCATCGACATTATCCTTCGGAATGAATACCGTCTTGACACCGGCTCTCTGCGCCGCCATCAGCTTCTCCGGCAGACCACCGATCGGCATCACATTGCCCCGCAGCGATACTTCACCGGTCATTGCATATTCACTCGACACACGCTTTCCCGTCAGTAACGACGCCAGCGCCGTCGTCAGCGTAATGCCGGCCGAAGGCCCATCCTTCTTCACAGCACCCTCCGGCACATGAACATGAAGATCATGATCCTTGAGCTGCTCCGCCTCCTTCGGGAACATCGCCTTCACCAGCGAAAGCGCAATCTGAACCGACTCCTTCATCACATCGCCCAGCTGCCCCGTAACGATCAGACGACCACTGCCCACCGTAAGCAGCGACTCAATAAACAGAATTTCGCCGCCCGCCTGCGTCCAGGCAAGACCTGTCACAACGCCGGGCTTCTTCTGCGCCAGCACATGTTCATGGTGAATCGGGTGCATATCCATGTAGTGCTGCAGATTGGAATTCGTAATGCGCAGCGTCGTCTTGCGGCCCTTGGCGATTTCCACCGCCGCCGAACGGCACAGCGTCTCAAGGCGCTTCTGCAGACCACGGACACCGCCCTCCATCGTGTAATTACTGATGATGGAGCGGATCGCGGAATCGGTCACCGTCATATCCTTTGCCTTGATGCCCATCTTCGCCCGTGCCTTCGGAAGCAGATGACGCTTGGCAATCTGGAACTTGTCCGCCGCCGTATAACCGTTGAACTCAATGATCTCCATACGGTCCAGTAACGGCGCCGGAATCGAATCCAGCGTATTCGCCGTGCAGATAAACAGCACATCACTCAGATCATACGGAACATTCAGATAATGATCCGTAAACGTATTGTTCTGCTCCGGATCCAGCACCTCCAGCAGCGCGCTGCTCGGATCCCCCTCATAGGAAACGCCAAGCTTATCAATCTCATCCAGCACCATCACCGGATTGCTTGCACCGGCCTTCGCAATTCCATCCATAATACGGCCCGGCATAGCGCCGATATAGGTTCTCCGATGGCCGCGGATATCGGCCTCATCACGCGCACCGCCCAAAGCGACACGTACATACGGACGATCGAGCGCCTTGGCAATCGACTTGCCGATACTCGTCTTGCCCGTACCCGGCGCACCGACGAAGAGAAGAATCGAACCCGACTGCTTCTTGTTCAGATCCATGACCGCAATCTGCTGCAGAACACGCTCCTTCACCTTCTTCAATCCGTAATGATCCTCGTTGAGAATTGCCTCGGCCTTGTTCAGATCGATCGGCTTCATCTCCGCCTTCTTCCAGGAAAGCGACGTAATGAAGTCCAGGTAGTTGTACAGATTACCATACTCTGGCGAATTCTGCCCCTCCTGCTTCATGCGCGACAGCACCTTGTCCGCTTCCCGGCGCGCCGTCTCGTTCATTCCCGAATCTTCAATCTTCTTCTGCAGCTTACGGACATCGGTAATATTCTCCGGGTGCATCTCATCGAGCTCCTGCTGCAGATATTCCATCTGCTTGCGGATTGCCTGTTCACGATACGCCTTCTGGTTATCGTTCTCCTGCGCCTGTTCCGCTTCATTGGTAACGACCGCCGGCTCCGTAAACTGATAGACGGCCTTTTCGATCAGGTCCGTCTGCTGGGAACGGGAGTCTGCCGCAAGAATCGCATAGCGGCCTTCCGCATTGAGCGACAGCCACTGACTCGTCATCACGGCCAGTTCACTGATGGAGTCAAACTGATTGACCCAGCCCCGGGCCATCTGTGCCCATGGCGAAGCAGAAAGGGAACGGACCAGCGCACTCTTCATCTGTTCCAGGCGGCGCTGCTCATCCTCGAGCGGAAGATCCTCTTTGTAGGGCTTGCGGATCATGGACTCCACGTTGATGGAATGATCCTCATTGAAGGTAAGCGACTCCACCTTCACACGGGCATCGGCCTTGATCTCAATGTATCCGTTCGAACTGACCTCACCGATACTTGCCGTAACGCCCAGCGGATAAAACGTTTCTGCCGCATAATCCTTCGGCTCAACCTGGTTCTTCTTGATCAGAAAAATCAGACGGTCGCCGCTGACCGGATCCTGCCCTGTCAACGTCTTATAGTTATCACTTGTCATGTAGAACACGGTTCCCGGAAGAACCAGTGTGTTATATACAGGAACGATCTGTGCCATAGAAAGCCTCCTTTCGGCTTGAAAAAATTTGCTACGCATATAATCTAGCACTCATGTCAAACGAGTGCTAGCACTTTGTTTATTAAACTGCTAACCTTGCCCAAACAGCCTTCCTGGCATAGAATAAATGCACGGCCCAGTGATGGAACTGGTAGACGTAGGGGACTCAAAATCCCCCGGCAGCGATGCCGTGCCGGTTCGAGTCCGGCCTGGGCCACCATATCGTTCGTACCCGGGCCCGATTCTCTATGGAAGAGGGTCCGGATACTTTTTATTTTCATTGCTTCCCGAAAGGAGTTTAAGAAATCAGGATGATCCAAAAACACGAGCTGCCGATTTTGGAATACGATTCCAGTTCGGAAGAAGTCATAAAACCAAACCTTGGTACCCAACAACTGAAGCTTCCCGAAAAATGCATCTATGCCTTTCTCGGCCATACAGTTGATGATTACGCTCTGCAGGCAAACGCCGCTGTTGCAGAAACATTCGAAACCATAACCCGGGATTATCCTGTTTATATCATTCAGCAGGATGGTATGGAAATTTGTCTTTGTGCCGCCCCTTTGGGCGCGCCTGCGGCAGCACAGCTGATGGACTTTCTCATCGCCTGCGGCTGCAGAAAAATCATTTCAACCGGCTCCTGCGGCGTCCTGACTGATCTGCCCGAAAACGAATTTCTCATTCCAGTAAAAGCATTACGGGACGAGGGAACCTCATATCATTATCTTCCGGCATCCCGCTATATCGAACTTGACAAAGATATCCGGGACACCATTGAGACTACTCTTCTTGCGCATAAGATCCCGTTCCAGGAGTGCATCACATGGACAACGGACGGATTCTTCCGGGAAACGCAGGACATGGTAAAGTATCGCAAAGCAGAAGGATGCACAACTGTCGAGATGGAGTGTGCCGCATTGGCTGCCTGTGCCAGGAAACGAGGTGCTTCTTTCGGACAGATTCTTTATACAGCAGATTCTCTTGCAAATATTCAGGAGCACAATGAGCGTGACTGGGGGAAAAACTCCTTACAGAAAGCACTGAGACTCTGCATCGCAGTGCTTCAAGCGATCTGAAGGTTCGCATGCCATTAACAATGTCCCACCATCACGCAGTACAGAAGTGCGTATCCGTGTACCGCCTTAAAACCGGCGAAATGCTATAATCAACAAAAGCAGAGGAGATCCTGATTTATGGAACAGCTTGAATTCAAGTTTGATACCCAGCTTCTCATCGACGGCAAGAACCTGTCCGAAGATGACATTCATGACTACATTCTTTCGCACTTCAAGGGCGATTGCCTGCTTGTTGTCGGCGACGATACGCTGATCAAGATTCACTTCCATACCAACGAACCGTGGAAGATCCTCGAATACGGCCAGTCCATCGGCGACATCTATGACGTCGTCGTCGAAAACATGCAGCGCCAGGAAGAAGGCCTCAAAGGCTGAAACCAGCGCGCACACCCAAAGAAGAAAAAGAAAAGAAAAAGAAACAGGCTGACAGCCGGATCCCGTAATCCGGCCGCCAGCCCTTTTTTTAGACAGTCACAAATGCCAGCACCATGTTTGCCGCAAACAGCAGGATGCACACAATGATCGACCATGAACTCAGCAGAATGCCCCAAAGCTTTCCTTCGGTCGCACCCCAGCGCACCTGCACCTTTTCATTCTTCAATGAAGTGATCGTAACGGCTGCCGTAATGTAGACAATCACCATCAGGATCGACATCAGCCACAGATACTTTCCAGGAATCATGTTCAATGCCTCAATGAACATTGCCGCAAACATATGGATCCCCATCGCCGGCCGGATCGAATGATACTTCAGCGTCACCAGCGAAAGAAACCATCCCAGGAAAAACGCCATCATCGCATTCATCGGATTCACCTGCGCCAGCATATACAGAAACGCCGATCCGAGCACCCCGAAGTAGCGCCCGTAGTGTCCCAGCTGCCGCTGAATCACGCCCCGGAAAATCACCTCATCACACAGCGGAACCACAACCACATACAGCACAAAGTAGACAATGTTCTTCTCAATATTCAGCGCCGTCGAATAATCCCCGATAAAGGTAAACCGCTGATTCTGCGTCCGCATGAAAAAGGTAAACAGCGTCAGCACCGACATCACGATCAGACAGATCGATGCCGCAACGCAGGACAGTCCGAAGCGGCGCAGCGGCTTGATCTTCCGCTTACCAAGATAGTTATGAATGTTGAGATCCAGCTTCCGCGAACTGATCGCAAAGCACACGAACACACTGATCAATAGTCCCGCAATCCCGGCAGCCATCACCAAAAGGTCGCCATCCATCCAGGCGGGAAGCTTCACATAGCTCACCCAGAGACCGGGAACGCTCTTTTCCAGAAGAGGGATCCCGTAATGGAGCAGCGCATAATAAACAATATAAAGGATCAGTGAAACGCCCAGACAGTTGATCTGACGCTTCGCCTGCCGCTTTGTAATCCGTACCGGCTGATTTGCCATATTTGTTTCTATTATAAACAAACTTTTTTACTTGCCAAACAGTGCCGAAATCTCCTTCCAGATTCCCCGCCCGTAACTGCCGTTGGCAATATCCACAAGACCTTCCAGCTGCCGCTGCTTCGCCCGCCCGAACACTTCGATCGAACTCAGCGGAATGTCAATCGCCGTCGACAGCAGCATGCGGTATTCGGGACTGCTGTCATCCCCGTCGCATGCCTTCTTCACATGCCTGCACACCTGACCTACGATCACCTGTGCCACCTTCGAATCGCTGCTCATCTGCCGCAGCGTACTGTCCATCGAATAGTGGCCGCGCCCGATCGGCTGCACCGCAGGAATACTGCCAAGCAGCTCCTCAAAATCATCACGGCCGGGCTTTCCCTCCAGAGACGAATACCACGACGGGCTGTCCGGAAGCTCGCTTCCTTCAACGCTTAGCGCCACCCGCTTACCATCCGCCTCAATCTCATACGTACCGCCGATCACTTCCCAGTGATCTTTTTCATAAACGGAGAAATCACGGTCATCGAGCGTAAACATTACCGTTCTGCGTTCACCGGGCGAAAGTTCGATCTTGCGGAATCCGGCAAGCTTCCGCACCTCCCGATAGCCGCCTTCCGGATTTCTTACATACAGAAGCACCGTATGTTTCCCGGCCCGCGTCCCCGTATTTTCAACCGACACCGCAGCCGTACGGCCATCAACCTTCAGATCCGTACATGCAAACGTCGTATAGCTTAATCCCTGTCCAAACGCAAAGCGCACCGGCACATGTGCCTTCTCATAGTAGCGGCTGCCGACGTAGATCCCTTCCCGGTACTCCGCATCGCTGCGAGGTTCCCCATAGTACTCCGCATTGACGACGTCCTCATATTTCATCGGCCAGCTTTCCGCAAGCCGTCCCGAAGGATTCACCTCTCCATAGAGAATCTTCTTCAGTGCCGAAGCGCCGGCTTCCCCGGGAAGACCCGCATACAGAACCGCCTTCACATCATCCGCAAACGGCACCTCCAGAACGCCTCCCGCCAGCAGGATGACAATGACATTCGGATTCACCTTCGCCACCGCTTCCACCGTCTTCACAATGCCTTCCGGCATTGCCAGCGTCGTACGATCAAAGCCCTCCGACTCCGCGCTGACCGGCAGACCGGCGACGACAATGACCTTGTCTGCCTTCTTCGCAAGTTCCACCGCCCCGTCAATCGACTGCTCCGTCGCATTTCCATTGACATCGTAGCCGGCCGCATAGGGAAGATCTGCCAGTTCATTCCTCAGCGTCTCGACCCGGATCGCATTGACATGGGAGCTGCCCGACCCCTGATAGCGCATATGATCCCCGAGATCTCCGATGAGACACACAGACTCACCGTAACTTAACGGAAGAATACTGTCCTCGTTCTTCAAGAGAACAATGCTTTCGGCGGCCACTTTTCCAGCAAGATCATGGTGCGCCTCATAGTCGGCCGAATACGGAACCGACAGAGCCCTGGCCCCGCGGCGCATCGAATCCCTTACACGCTCCGCACTTTCTTCAACAATACGGCGGAAGTCTTCATCCCTTTCGGCCAGCTGCGCACATTCCTTTTCCATGTAGGCCATCCCGCCGGGCATGCTGAGATCGCATCCCGCCCGATAGGCATCGATGCGGTTATGCATCGCACCCCAGTCCGTCACGACCATGCCGTCAAAGCCCCATTCCTTCCGCAGGATGTCAGTCAGAAGTTTCCGGTTGACGGAGCTGTAGACACCGTTGATCTTGTTGTAGGAACACATCATGGCCCATGGATGCGCCTTCTTCACCGCAATCTCAAAGGGACGCAGATAGATCTCCCGCGCCGTACGCTCATCAACCATGGAATTGGAGATGAAGCGGTCATACTCCTGGTTATTGCAGGCGAAATGCTTGAGACAGCAGGAGATGCCCTCACTCTGACAGCCCCGGATCCATCCTGCCGCCAGCGTACCGGATACCAGCGGATCCTCCGAAAAATATTCAAAGTTTCTTCCACACAGGGGATTCCGCTTGATGTTGGCACCGGGTCCCAGAACCATGCCTACGTTCTGATCCCGTGCCTCCTGGGCAATTGCCCTGCCTTCTTCCGCGAGCAGATCTTCATCAAACGAGCACGCCGTCAAAGAAGCTGTCGGAAAACAGACAGCCGGCCGGCTGCGATTGACACCCTCCGTATCTGCATCATTCGTCTGATTGCGCAGACCATGGGGCCCGTCCGTCATCCGCAGCGAAGGAATATGATTCTCCGAATCTTCCTTCGTCATCCAGTAATCGGCGCCGCTGCCAAGTGAAACAACCCTCTCCAGAGCGGCCGCCTTTTTCTTGTCTTCCATATTGATATCTCCGTTTCCGTTCACGGTGACTCTCTACCTTCTGATTATCTACGAAAAAACCGGCTGAGAACAGTTTTTCCTCAGCCGGCTTCCCTGCTATTGCGGATATACCATATGGGCTTCATCGATGTGGTACAGCGTATTGTCCAGATACCGCTTTGCCAGCCAGTTCGCCATCGGCAGATTCTGATCCAGATAGTTGCCGCACTCCGCCGGCGCAGCACCCGGAACTGCACCCGAATAATCACGAATGAACTCAAACATCCCGGTCACAAGCGGCACAACTTCCTGAGAAGAAAGATCTCCTTCCAGAATCATATAGAAACCGGTCCTGCAGCCCATCGGCCCAAAGTACACGACCCTCTCCTTCCAGTCCGGATCGTTGCGCAGATAGGTAGCGCCCAGATGCTCAATCGTATGCACCTCGGCCGTATTCATGACCGGCTCCCTGTTCGGCGTCGTCATGCGCAGATCAAAGGTCGTAATGACCGTGCCGTGAAACACATCGCGGCGCGAAACATAGATGCCCGGTTCCAGCTTCAGATGATTCACGGTAAAGCTCGCTATTTTTTCCATATCGGTTTCTCCTGCCACCATTGTAATCAGGATTGGTGAAGTTTGCGAAAAGCTGTTCCATGCCTGCAGGTAAAAGGCAAAGTCATGCCCCTCCAGCGAATGACAAAATGTTCACAAAACCGCATAAATATCGCATATCCTATATGTTTGAAAACTTTTGTAAACTTCTCGAAATATTTTCATATGTATCGAAAAGGTATGATTGATTTTTCGTAAAACCCTCTTGCATTTGTTCAAAAAGGTATTAATTTAACTAACGCTGACATGCACGCAAACTCTTATGTACATGTCACCGGCAATCATTGAACAGGAGGATGTATATGTCAAATCATTCTTACTATATACCTCTGCTTTCCAGCATCGTCGCTGTGGGGGCCTTCTTCGGAAGTAAAGCATTAAATGCCATCGACATCCAGGCGGAGAACCTGGAAGCGCAGCAGGCAGCTGAAGAAACCGCTGCCGCGTCTGCTGACAGCGATAACAGCGATGAGCCCTCTACGGTAATTACCGCCGAGCCGACACCCACGGCGACGCCGACCGCAGCACCAGAGGTTACAACGGAACCGACGCCAGAAGCGACATCAAGGCCAGAGCCGACACCGGAAGTGACGTCAACAACGGAGCCGGCACCGGAAGCGACATCAACGCCCGAGCCGCAGGAAACGCAGCCGGCAGACAGTTCATCAGCGGACACTTCAACCACTGAAGCCGCACCGGAAACCTATTCCGTCCCGACCAGTTACGATAATCTTTCTATCCCGAGCATCGGCTATACGGCCTCCGTCCGCTACTCGACCGATCCAACAACGGCACAGGCCATCGTCAATACCGCCGGCTCCGCCTGGATCGGCGACTATGACGGGCATACGGTCATCGGCGATCACGCCTACCAGGGTTTCAGCGGCCTGACTTCACTGCCGATCGGGTCGACAGCCTATCTCACCCTCAACGGAACAACCCGCACACTGACGCTGGCATCCCGCTATTACGGATACAATACGACAGAAGCCCTGTACACGACGGACTGGACCGACATTTCCAGTATCTGGGACGGTGACGTGGTCATGTATACCTGCACCGACTCGACCGGTGAAAATGTCGTTCTCACCTTCTGGTACTGAGTGCAAAGCACACAGCTCATACTGTGCGCTTTTTTTACGCTTTCCTCCCTGGCGGCGTGGGATAATAAGAGGCGGAAGATCCGCCCATGAAACACGAACCGACGCAATCTGCGAACAATCGCATCTTTCAGATTTTTATACCCGTTTTTGCGGTACTTTTAGTGATCGGTGCCTCGCTTCTGCCACTGAAGGAACAAAGCGGCACGGAACCTGAAACGTATCCGTACCACATCGCCATCATCGGCGAAAATACGGACGACTCGTTCTGGAACCTGCTGTACCGTGGCGTAAACAAGGCGGCGGGCGAATATGGAGCCATTGCCGAAGAAACCGGGGCCGGCCTTTCGCAGCGGGTCACTACCGAAGATGCCATCAAGATGGCAATCTATGAGGACGCCGACGGTATCCTGCTGTTACCGGGTTCGGATGAAGCGCTGGAGCCTCTGATTGATCAGGCCGAAGATGCCGGCATCCCGGTCATCTCCATGGAACGCGACCTGCCGGATTCAAGGCGCTCCGGCTTCGTCGGCATCAATGCCTATTTCCTTGGCCAGCAGTTCGGCCGCGAAATTCTGAAGCGCTCCGGCAGCGATGCCAGCACAGCGACAATCCTGTTTCCTGCCGATCGTTTCGACGAAAGCAGCCGCCAGTGGTTCCTGCAGGGTCTTGCCAGCGCCGTCCCTTCTGAAAAGATTACCTTCCGCTACGAAACCGTGGAATCCAACGGATCATCACTGAACAATTCGGAAGACATCATCCAGAAGCTTCTCAGCAAAGACAATGTGCCGGACATTCTGGTGACGCTTGATTCCATGAGTACGCAGTCAGCCTTTCAGCTGCTTACGAGCCGTTCCATGGTGAGCAGAGTGACATTGATCGGTACCGGCATTTCGTCCGACATTCTGGATGAAATTGAAAACGGCGGCATCAAAGCGGTCATCTCGACCGACCCGGTGCAGCTCGGCGAAGAAAGCGTCCGCCAGCTGATGACCTATCAGAAATATCACATGGTCAGCTACTATACGGAGATTACGCCGGTCTTGATCGACGCCTCCAATGTGCAGCAGTACCGGAAGGAGTTCTACGATGACAGCGAAAAGTGAACGCTACCGCTCCATCCGTACCAAGCTCATCCTGCCGGTGACGCTGGTCATGGCCATTCTGCTGGCCCTGTTGATGTTCTTTTTTCTGCGCATCAACGCCGCTACCAACAATCTGAACCAGGTCTATGCGACCAACGTCAGTCTCAATGAGGTACAGTCCCTGCTTACCAGCATCCAGCAGAACACGTTCCAGTACCTCAACGTCCAGAACGAAGACTCCCTGAGCGCCGCCGGTGAGGAAATGGAGAATTTCCAGAACGCCATCGCACCCTTCAATCATGCGATTACCAATCAGGAAGCGAGCCTTCTGGAGCACAACATCTATCAGCTTGCGTCATCCTATCTGACCCTGACGCAGCAGGCCCTCGATGCCAAAACGGCACATAATGTCGATCTCTACCGGCAAAGCTACAGTGCGATGGAGGATGTGTACCGCTATCTGATCGACAACATCCGTGCCCTTGATTCCCTGCGTTTCAAGGCCAACTCCGAAAACTACGACACTCTCTATCAGTATCTGAAATATCTGGAATGGTATCTGACGGCGGTTCTGGCAGCGGTGACGCTGTTTCTGATCTTCATCCTCTACCGGAACATTCAGTCGATCACCCGTCCTCTTGAGCGTCTTGCCGCAAAGGCGAAGCGCATCAGTGACGGCGACTTCAACGTCCCTGAGGAGGAAGTCATTTCCAATGATGAAGTCGGTACCGTGGCCAGTGCCTTCAATCAGATGATCCGCAGTATTCAGAACTACATCGAACGTCAGCGCAGGGCGATGGAAACCGAGATACGCATGAAGGAACAGGAGCTCAGGAGTGAGTCGCTGCTCAAGGATGCGCAGCTCAAATACTACCAGGCGCAGATCAATCCCCACTTCCTGTTCAATACGCTGAATGCCGGCCAGCAGCTGGCCATGATGGAGGGAGCGGACCGCACCTACGAATTTCTTGACAATACATCCGCCTTCTTCCGCTACCGTCTGCAGAAGACCGGTGAAACATCGATGCTCAGCCAGGAGATTGAGCTTGTGGATCACTATATGTACATCATGAACGTGCGCTTTGGCGGCGAAATTCATCTGGAGAAGGATGTAGATAACGACCTGCTTTCGCTGCCGTTTCCCGGCATGACGCTGCAGCCCCTGGTGGAGAATGCGCTGAACCACGGTCTTCGGGAAGTGGACTATGAGAAACATATCTGGCTCAGTGCGAAACGAAATGGAAACGGTGCCGACATCGAAGTGCGCGACAACGGCGTGGGCATGCCCCAGAGCATCGTGGATCAGATCAATGCCGGCAGTCTTCCGGAAGACATGCGCAAGAATAGCGGCGGCAACGGTGTGGGACTAATGAATGTGCGGGAGCGTCTGAAGCTCTTCTATCAGTGTGACAATGTGCTCTTTGTGACAAGCAGTCCCAAAGGCACAACCGTAACGATTCATATTCCGCTCCCCGGGGAAGGAGAAAGCAATGTACAAGATTCTGGTGGCAGATGATGAAGGCATCGTGACGGATGCCGTCAAATTCATACTGGATAAAACCTATGGCGATCACTGTGAGGTGGAAATTGCCAAGAACGGCCGCCAGGCCATCCATCTGGCCGAGACCTTCCGTCCCGACATTCTGATCATCGACATTCAGATGCCCGGCATCAACGGCCTCGACGCTCTGCGTGAGATTCACACAACCAATCCCAATGTCCGGGCCATCATCCTCACTGCCTACAGCAACTTTGACTACGCCAAGGAGGCGATTCACCTGGGCGCCATCGAATATATGACCAAGCCCTTGAACCGCACCCAGTTTACACAGCGCATCGATGCCCTCATGCATGAAATCGATGCGGAGCGGGCCAAGCGGGAAAGCGATCTTGAGATGCGCGAGCGCATCGAAACGATCAGCCCGATTGTTGAAAACGGCTTCGTACTGTCACTGATCTATCAGAAAAACCAGAGCAGCGATCTGGATCAGTACCGCCGGCTGCTGAACATTCCGGAAGAAAACGGCCTGATCCTGGTGCTGGGCATCGGTACCTGGAATGAAGCGGATCAGACAACGGAGGGCATGGATGATGCGGTTCGCATTCACGATTCCATTGCCCGTATCCGTGAAGAGATCCGCGTCTGTTTCCGTGCCTTTGTCAGCGACTTCATCGGCTCTCAGATCATCTGTGCGCTGCCGTCGGATAAAAGCAGCCTTTCCTACGAGGAACGTGTCCGTCTGATTGAGAAGGCGCGGGCGCTGCACCATTCTCTGGAAGATGCGTTTCAGACGGGTTTCCGCGTCGGCATCGGCACCATTCATCCATGGAGCGAATGCAGCCGGTCGTATGAAGAGGCACTGAACGCCATCCGGCACGGACGCCGCAGCGTGACGCAGATTGAAGATCTCAATGCGCCGGTGAATCATTCGGACAGTCAGAGGGAATCGATGGAGCAGGTTGTGCTGGATGCCGTCTCCAGCGGAATTGAAGCCAAAGCGCTGCAGGAAGCCGGCGCCTATGCCTCGTGGCTGGCGCATCAGTCCAAAGACCTGACAAAGACGAAGGTGGATCTGCTGGAGCTGTATCTGCTGGCGGTGCGCCACATCCGTTCCATGGACAGCGAAAAAATCAATGAAACGGACGATATCCGTTCCATTATCAATGCCACGGATGAAAAAGCTCTGCGGGAAGCGTTCCGCACAAGCATGTCCAACCTCTCCAGATGTGTCGTAATCCAGCGGGATCCGGAAACCGGCATCATTGATCAGGCAAGGAAATGGATGCAGGAACACTTCCAGGAAAACATTCAGCTTGATGATGCGGCCCGCAGCGTCGGAATCTCGCCCTATTACTTCTCGAAACTGTTCAAGGAACAGGCGGGCGTCAACTTTATTGACTATCTGACCGACCTGCGCATGGAGAAGGCAAGAGACCTCCTGGCCCACCAGAATCTGAGCATCAAGGAAGTATGTGTACGCTGCGGCTATGCCGATCAGAACTACTTCAGCCGCATCTTCAAGAAAACCGTCGGAATGACGCCGACGGAATACCGGAATTCAAAATAACAGTTTCCGTCTGCGCAGCTGAACATGCGATAAAGAGGCCTTCCCGTTGCCAACAGACGAGAGAAAAAAAGAAAAAACAGCGCATTGCGCCGGAAGAAGATTGTTCTTTCACTGGACAATGTGCTGTTTTTTTACTGCTCAGTCAACCTTGACCTTGATGTCCTTATCCTGTTCCTTGACTTCAGCAAACTTGCTTTCGTCGAGCTGGGACGGATCCTGGCCGATGTAGGCAAGAATGCCACCATCGATATAGATAACCTGACCATTGATGAAGTCGGAAGCAGGCGAAGCCAGGAAGAGAGCCAGACCCTTCAGATCGTCCGTCGTACCCCAGCGCTGTGCCGGTGTCTTGGAACGGATGAAACGGTCGAACGGATTCATGGAGCCGTCCGGCTGCTTCTCACGCAGAGCAGCGGTCTGCGGCGTAGCGATGTAGCCCGGACCGATCGCGTTGCACTGAATGTTGTACTGACCATATTCGGAGCAGATGTTCTTCGTGAGCATCTTCAGGCCGCCCTTGGCTGCCGCATAGGCGGAAACCGTCTCACGACCAAGCTCCGACATCATCGAGCAGGCGTTGATAATCTTGCCGTGGCCCATCTTGATCATATCCGGCAGAACCGCCTTCGAGCAGATGAACGGACCCGTCAGATCGACATTGATGACCTGATCCCACTGATCAACCGTCATATCAATCATCGGAATCCGCTTGATGATACCGGCGTTGTTGATGAGGATGTCAATCGGACCAAGCTTCTCCTTCACATCCGCAACAAACTTCTGAACCTCATCTTCCTTCGTCACATCGCAAACGCCGCCATAAGCGTCAATGCCCTCAGCCTTGTAAGCCTCAATGCCGCGCTCTACCAGCTCCTGCTTACGATCATTGAAGACGATCTTGGCACCTGCCTGGGCCAGAGCCGTCGCATACGCAAAACCAAGACCATAGGAACCGCCCGTGATCCAGGCAACCTTGCCATCAACACGGAACTCATCGAGAATACTCATTTCCTTATTACCTCCATTTTCTTTTGTTGTTTCACTTCTATACAGCATGTTTATTCAACATGAACTGCCTGATTCAGCGGCTGGCGATATCGGTCGTCTTCATATTTCCGGCCGCAAGCGACTGCACCTGCGCCCAGATCGTTTCATCGACCGTTACCCCTTCAGCCATACTGCGCTTTCTGCGCGCCAGCGTACCTTCACCCGGAACCCGGACGCGGCTGCCTTCCTTGATCGGATGCGCATTGTCCGCCGCCTCAATCCGCCGGTTGACAATCGCCTCCATCTCTTCCTTCGACTCGGAAATGCCCGGATCCATGGCAATGAAGATCTGACTGCACCCGGTGCAGCTTCCCCTGCCTTCCGCATCCATGTCACTGCCGCTTCTGCCGTCGGAGAGAATCGCCGCCGCAAGATCGAGAACGATCGCCATCCCCGATCCCTTCCAGTAGCCCATCGGAAGGATCCGCATCGAGTCCTCAATCGCACCCGGATCGCTCGTCAGATTGCCATCCCTGTCATAGCCACCCGGGAACGGCAGCTGCTTGCCGGCCAGACGATAGACGCCAAGCTTTCCATAGGCATACTGACTCATCGCCATATCCAGAACGATCGGACCCTCATCCCGCGGAACCGCCATACAGAACGGGTTGTTTCCGACGCTCTTTTCATCGCTTCCCCATAGCGGCATGCAGCTTTCGGTGTTGATCCACGAAATGCCGACAAAACCAGCCTCCGCCATCTTCCACGCATACGTTCCGCCCCGCATCCAGTGCGTCGTATTGCGCAGCGCACACATGCCGATGCCATGTTCCCTGGCAAGTGCGACGGCACGTTCCTCGGCAAACAGGGCATTGGTAATGCCGATGCCAAGATGACCATCATAGATTTCAACGCCGCCCCGCTGGCGGATCAGTTCCGGCTTCGCGCCGGGATCAACCCAGCCCTTTTGTACATACTCCACAAAGCGCGGAACACGGTTCAGACCATGGCTCTCAACGCCATCCGCACTCGACTCCGCGTGGATCTCGGCGCAGATCTCAGCCTGTTCCTCGCTCAGTCCGGCATTGATCAAAGCCTTCTTGATCGTCTCTTTCACTTCGGCAAAAGGTACGTTCCTACTCATTCTCTTCTCCTGTCTGTGCCCCGGGCCATACGGTCACATAGGAACCGTTTTCGATCCTTGCGATCGCAATGGAGGCACACACATTCTCGTTGTAATGCTTCACACCATTGACCTCGACATCGTCAAAGCGGATTTCATCATACGGCAATGGAATCTCGGGGCCATTGGGAAACGACCCCTTGATATCCAGTGCCTTCATCGCTGCCGCAATGGAAGGACCCGTCAGATCCTCGGCATTTTCAAGCGCCGTCTTCAGCACCCATACAGCCGTATAGGACTCGGCCGAATGACCGTTCATATCGACGCCGAAGATGGTACGGAACTTCTGATTCAGATCCGATCCCTTCACCATGTCCGCATTCCACTCCACAGCCGACGTCAGGCCGTCCGCATCAATGCCAGCCTCAAGAAAACTGGGATCCGTAAAGCCGTTGGCCTTCGCCAGCAGGAAGCCGGGCCACACGTTTTCCTCACGCAGCGTCTTAACAAAGAGAATCGCATCCGACACATAGCTTTCCGCAATGACTGCGTCCGCACCCGCATCCTTCAGCTGCTCCACCTGCTGACTCAGATCAAAGGAACCGTGAGGATAGGTAATCTCAGCGACGACGCTCATCCCATACTGTGGCGCAATCACATCCACATCCCGGATCGCTTCCTGCCCGATCAGCGACTGATCCGCAAACACTGCCACCGTCGCCACCGGACTTCCATCCGCCTTCTTCTGTTCACTGAGATAGCGGAACATTTCGTCAAAGTACAGCGAATTCATCGGACACAGACGGAAGCAGTAGTCATTCTCCTCTTCCGTCAGAGAGTCGACGGTCGATATTGCGGTCAGGGCCGGAATCTCCTCCTGACGGCACACATCGAAGACAGCCTTGGTTGCCGTCGACTGATGGCAGCCCAGGATCGCCTTCACATTCTCTTCCTCAATGAGACGCTTCGCCTCACTGGCGGCACGATCCGCATCGCCGCGCGTATCGGCCCGCACCACTTCCAGCGGATGCCCGTTGACGCCGCCGGTCTTGTTGATTTCCTGCACAGCGTAGTCAATGCCGCGCAGAATGTTTGTACCGATGGCTGCACTGTCACCGCTCAACGCATAAACGGCGCCGATCCTGATCGGCGAAAGCTGCGACGTCGTTGACAGGGATACGGCAGCACTCGGCTCTGCTTCTGCAGCAGCCGCCCGCCCGCATCCGGAAAGCGCAGCTGTCAGGGCGAAGGCGATGGTCAGTTTTGCGATCTTTGCAAACATCAGGTGTCCTCTATATAACAATACAGCCTGCCATGGAGAAATTCACACGGCAGACTGCCTTCTTTTCGCCGTGAATCGGAACCGAGGCTCCGGTTTCAGCAATGAAATTCAGAATTACTCAAGGGTAACCGGATACTGAATCTTGTTATCCGTGTAGTCAAACGGCCAAACGGTCTTCCACGTACCATCCTGAACCTGCGCAATAGCGACAGATGCAGAAGTGTTGTCTCTGTAGTGCGGAGCACCGTCAAGGTCATAGTCCTCGAAGTTGATCTCATTGTACGGCAGGATGATGTCGCGGCCGCCATCGAAGGAGCCCTTTACATCCAGATCCGCAAGAGCCTGCTTGACTGCGTCGCCATCCGTGCTGCCGGCAGCCTCAATGGCCTGCTTGAAGCACCAGACTGCAGTGTAGGACTCAGCAGAGTGTCCGTTCATATCGACGCCGTATTCCTTCTTGAACTCTTCGTTGATCTCGGCACCGTTGGTCATATCCGGGTTGAATTCAACGACGGAAGCGACACCATCCGCAGCCTTACCCAGGTTCTCAAGGAACGAAGGATCCGTGTAACCGTTCGCCTTGGCAACGATCATCTTCGGCTTGTAGTTCTGCTCCTTCAGAGTCTGAATGAACAGCGTAGCATCGCCGATGTACGAATCGCACAGGATTGCATCCGGATCATCCGACTTCAGCTTCAGAACCTGCGCATTGAGGTCCGTAGCGTTGGAGGAGTAGTCAACTTCATCAACCAGATTGAAACCGAATTCAGGCGCATAGAGTTCGACGCAGCGGATCAGTTCCTGACCAATGGCAGCACGGTCCGTGAAGATCGCGATGTTCTTGATTTCCTGACCGGTCTGCTGCTCAGAATCCTTGAGATACTGCAGCATATCACGTACATAGACGCTGTTGAGCGGGCACAGACGGAAGAAGCAGTCCATATCCTTGTGGTCCTCATCGGACAGTCTGTCAAGTGTCGAAATAGCTGTAATCATCGGAACGTTGTACTGCTGGCAGACCTGTGCAACAACTTCCGTAACAACGGACATATGGCAGCCGAGCATTACATCAACATGTTCCTGGGTAATGAGACGTTCAGCCTCCGACTTACCTGTCGCAACGTCACCCGCATGGTCGCCGCGGACAACTTCAACCGGACGTCCAAGGATGCCGCCGTTGGCGTTGATCTCTTCGACTGCGAAATCAATGCCGCGAAGAATGTTCGTGCCGATGGCAGCGGAACCGCCCGACATCGCATAGATCGTGCCGATCTTGATCGGATCGCCGCTCAGTTCGGAACCGGACGAAGCGGTTGTCGTCGTCGCATCCGTGGACGTAGCGTCCGAAGATGCGGCTGCAGAGGAGCTGCCTCCGCATCCTGCCAGCAATGTCATTGCCATTGCGGCCGAGCAGAGTAATGCAGAAATACGTTTGAAGCTCATTTTCTTTCTCCCTTCTTATGGAATACTGCGCACCGGCAGTATTGCTCCCATGGTTAGTTAAATACCGAGATACGCCTTCTTGACATGTTCATTGGCTTCCAGCTCAGCAGCCGTACCTTCCAGTGAAATATGTCCGTTCTCAACAACATAGCCGCGATCAGCTACAGCGAGCGCCTTCGTAATGTCCTGCTCCACGAGCATGACGGCGAGGCCCTCTTCCTTTGACAGCTGCTTGGCAACGTTCAGAATCTGGTCCACAATATTCGGCGCCAGACCCAGCGAAGGCTCATCCATGATCAGCAGCTTCGGCTCGCCGATCATTGCCCGCGCTACGGCGACCATCTGCTGTTCGCCGCCGGACAATGTTCCTGCCGCCTGCTTCGCGCGTTCCTCAAGCTTCGGGAACCATTCGTAGCACCGCTTCAGATTCTTTTCGAAATCCGCTTCTGTCTGCTTGTCATAGGCACCCATCTGCAGGTTTTCCAGAACCGTCATTTCCGTAAACAGCTGACGACCCTCCGGAACCTGGACGATGCGGTGATGCAGAATTTCGCGGCTGCTCTTGCCGGCCAGCTCCTCGCCATTGAAGACGACGCTGCCTGCCTTGGGCCGGATCATGCCGGTGATGGCACGGACCGTTGTCGTTTTGCCGGCGCCATTGGAGCCCAGAAATGCGACAACCTCGCCTTCACCGATGGTGAATGCCTCGTCCCACAGGATGTTGACGCTGCCGTATCCTGCGCGCAAACCTTCAACTTTAAGCATTGTCCGACTCCTTCTTCTTGCCCAGGTAGACTTCCATGACATACGGGTCGTTCATGACCTGCTGCGGCGTACCTTCGGCAATCTTTTCGCCATGGTGCAGGACGATGACCTTTTCACAGAGACTGACTACCGCCTGCATGATGTGTTCAATCAGGAAGATCGTGACACCGGAATCGTTGATCTTGCGGATCAGGGCGATGGCATCTTCCGTTTCTGCCGGGTTGAGGCCGGCCATATTTTCGTCCAGGAACAGCAGCTCCGGCTTCGTAGCCAGGGCGCGCGCCATTTCGAGGCGCTTCTGATCCGGGGTACCCATATCCTTGGACAGGACATGGCGCTTATCGTAGAGACCCGTGAACTCGAGGATGTCGAGTGCACGTTCACGTGCCTCGCCTTCGCTCTTGGCTCCAGCATAGCCGAAGTAGGAGGCGGCGATGACGTTGTCAAGGACGCTCAGGTTCTTGAGCGGCTTCATGATCTGGAAGGTGCGGGCAATCTTCATGTCCGTATATTCATAGGCCCGCTTGCCGGTAATATCCTGTCCGCGGTAATAGATCTTGCCTTCCGTCGGGGGATAGTAGCCGCAGATCATGTTGAAGGTCGTTGACTTTCCGGCGCCGTTGGGGCCGATCATGCCGGTGATGCCGCCTTCCCGGATGGAGAAGGACACATCGTTGACGGCCGTCAGACCTTTGAATCGCTTTGTGAGGTGCTGAACCTCAATGATCGGGGTATCGGACATCAGTGTGCACCGCCTTTCTTTGAAGCTTCGTAGTCTGCGACGGCCACCTCTTCGAGCACGGTCGCATCCGGCTTGTGAAGCACAACCGTATCAACCCATTTCTTGAATCTGGAGCTGTGATACCAGCCAAGGATTCCCGAAGGACGTACGCGGATGATCAGAATCAGGACGATTGCATACATGAGCATATCGATGCCCGGAAGAATCGCCGAAAACTTTGCACGCAGCAGCTGCGACAGCGGGATCATGATGAGTCCGCCGATCAGCGGGCCCTCGACATAGGCGGCGCCGCCGACAACAGCCGGCAGAACGGCTTCGGTCGACTTGGCCTGAACCATCATGTCCGGGTCAATGTAACGGACATAGCTGACGTAGAAGAATCCGACCATGGCAGCGATCATTGCCGAGATGACGCAGGCGATGACCTTGTACTTGGTGGGGTTGATACCCATTGCGGCAGCCGCATCCTCATCTTCACGGATCGTCTTGAGGGCGTAACCCATCTTGGAGCGATCGATCTTCTTCATCAGAAGGTAGATGCCGATTACCATCACAAGTCCGACGTAGTAATACGGAACCTTGGATGTGAAGCGGAACTGGGCCCAGGAATCGCCGCCGAACGGCAGGCCGATGCCCGAAGCTCTTCCGAAGAATTCGGAGTTGATGATGAACTGACGCAGCGCTTCACCGAAGGCAATCGAGACGAGGGTGAAATACGGTCCCTTTAACATGAAGCAGGGATAGAAGACGACACCTGCAACCAGGCCGACGAAGATCATGCCCAGGATTGCGGCGAGCCACGGGTTGGTACCCGCCTTGTTTACGAATGTGCAGCAGATGTAGGCGCCAAGTCCCATGTAGGCCGCATAGCCCAGGGAGTTCTGGCCCGTCATGCCGCCAAGCAGGTTCCATGCCATGGACAGCGTCGTCATGTAGAAGACAAGGACGAAGATGTTGATGGCATACGGTGACTTTACAAAGAGCGGAAGAATAACGAAGATTGCAAGGATGATGCCGATGACCAGCATCATGCGCCTGTGATAGGTCTTGACCTGTTCGGCGCTGCTTGTTTTTCTGGCTGTGGTCATGGCTTACTTCCTCCTCAGGATGATCGTCTGACGAATGACAAGAATGACGATGAATGTAACGAATACGATCAGATCCGAATAGGAAGGACTGATGAACAGAGCGACCATCGTTTCCAGAAGGCCCAGGAAGATGCCGGCGAAGAATGCACCGGGAATCGAACCAAGGCCGCCGACAACGACGACGATCAGAGCACGGAAGCCGAAGCTTGCACCCGCGGTCGGGAAGATGGTGTAGAACTGCGTGAGCAGTGCACCGGCGACACCGGCCAGAGCGGTCCCAAGACCGTAGGTCAGAATGTAGATCTTCGGAACATCGATACCGACAACTTCAGCGCCGACCGCGTTCTGTGATACGGCACGGATCTGCTTTCCGACGGTTGTATATTTCAGCAGCCAGAAGAGGAAGATCGTGATGCAGATCAGAACGATGAAGCTGATCAGACGCGGCAGTGAGATATTGACCATGCCGAGGTTGATGACCCGCGACGAGTAGTCGGTCTTGATCGAGAGGTAGCCGGATCCGAAGATGACGAGTGCCAGATTCGACAGCAGCAGTCCGATACCGACGGTAAGGAACAGCAGGTTCGTGAAGCTGTGGGTTCCCAGCGACGGCTTGATGAGAAGGATCTCGATCACGGCGCCAAGGAAGAACATGATCACGGCAACCAGTGGAACGGCCGCATACGGATCGATGCCGGCGTAAGTGTACAGCACATACGTCAGGTACATTCCCACCATGAGCATTTCGCCATGGCAGAAGTTAACGATCTTCATGACGCCGAAGATAATGTTCTGTCCCATGCCCATCAAGGAGTAGAAGCCTCCCATGAGAAGGCCATTAACAATTGCCTGTAGAAAAATCTCCATATTTCCTTTCCCCTTGTGCAATTAGAACTGTGATACGGTAGCGCTTACAATTCTTACGGACTCATATTAGCATCGAGGGTCTGAGAGCTTTTAGCACATAAATGGCAACGTTTCGGACATTATTAACCGGTTTAGTACTTGTGAAATAAAAAATTAGCACTTTTTTGCGAAAACCAAGTGCTAATCTTTCGTAAAGTTCAGATCAGGAAATCAAGTCTGCGTCTGCCTGTGCCTGCTCAAGAGAAACAAGCGTTCTGTAGGAAATGCTGTAGGAATAGGAGTCACTTGTCCAGGTAACCAGCGACACCGACTGCTCATCCGCACCGGCAAAGCGAACACCGGAAACGATCTCCTCCCACGAATAACTGTTATAGTCGCCGCTGATATCCTCGGACCCAGCTCCCTTACGAACAATCACATCGTCTCCGTAATAAACCTGCAGGATGACTTCATTCGTCCCGGCTCCCATGACAATCCAGGAACTCTGAGAGACGCCGGAGATTTTCTCTGGCACCATAACCTCAAATCCTGCCGCACTCTCCGCTTCCGCAAGTGAACCATAGTCAGTCATTCCGCTGATCGCAAGCGTACCGCTGTCCGATGAAGGATTATTTACGTTTATCCGGGGCAGCGCAACCGCAAGCACCACCGCAGCAGCAGCAGCCAGTAGCCCTGCCGTCATCCGCCGCGTAAAGACAAACGTACGCCGACGCCGATACGCACCCGGCATCGCTTCCTCTACCATCTTGTCATCGATATCATTCAATGCCTGCAGAACCTGCAGGCCCTTAGTCTTCTTCATAAAAGCCACCCTTCACAAGTTCATCTTTCAGCCCATTGCGCATCCGCATCAGTATCATCTTCACCGCACTCACGCTGCGATGCGTGTCCCTGGCAATCTCATTAACGGTCCGCATATACCAGTAGCGCTGCAGAAATATCTTCCGGTTTTCTTCGGACTGCTGTTCAAGAAACGTTTGAATCGCATCCCGCAATAATGCCGCATCGGCTTCCTGCTCCGTACTTGAACCATCGGAAAGCACTTCCTCCAGCTCCTCCATCGCAAGATCCGCCTCACCGTTTCCGCGCTTCTGTGCATGTGACGCGGCATAGATATTCAATGCCAGGCGGCGTACGATCTTTGCCACATACGCACCTAACAGCGTCGGCTTCTCCGGGGGCAGGGCGTTCCATGTCTTGAGCCACGTATCATTGACGCACTCATCCGCATCCGAAGGTGACACGATCTTTCCCGCAATGCCATGACAAAGACGGCCGTACTTGCGGTCCGTCTCCGTGATTGCCTGTTCATTGCGCTGCCAGTAGAGGTTGACAATATCCTGATCTTCCATATCTAAAGCTTAGCCGATCTCGTCTACTGCCGCAGAGAAATCGGAGATTTCCATTCCCTGATCCACCATGAGACCAGTCACATACGTGCCGTCACTCCACTCGCCGCGGTATACCTTTCCATCGTTTTCATAGGCGGTGTACACAATTCCGCCAGCGGTCGTAATCTCCTCGACCGTTGCGTAGCTGCTGTAGTCGCCGGAGTCATAATTTTCCTTTGTCGCCTTGCGGATCATCGCCGAAGCATCCTGGCTGTCATTGACATAGGACGCCTCCACCATCGTATTGTCGTTAAAGACAAGGATGACCGGAGACGTCATGCCATCGATCGAATCCGGGACATTGAATGTAATGCCCGTCTCCTTCGCCGCCGCATCTTCTGTTTCCACTTCATGAAACGGAGCCGGCATCTGTTCAGATGTCGTCGTCTCCCCCGCCTTCGTGCAGCCTCCAAGCGCAATAACACCGATGATACCTAATGCGAGAATAACTTCCTTTACTGTTTCGTTCATATTACTGATCTCCTTACACCCTGTATGACAGGAAGAAGGAGAGATTGGTCACAAGGAATGAAGAAAATGAAGAAGAAAAGAGAAACAGCAAAGAAAAACACCGATACGGAAATTCATTTCTGTACCGGTGCCGAGTAAATGTATCTATAGATATATCAATGCCTGATTACTTCTTTTCTTCCTTCGTTACGATCGAATCAATCCACTCAAACAGCTGCTCCAGATCATAGTCCCCACTGTGGGGAAGACCCCACGGCAGGCGGAAGTCTACGTCACAGCCAGCGTTCTTCAGCGTGGTCGCAAGAATCACCGGGATCGCCAGCGACGTATCGCGGTCAAACGATCCGTGCCGAATGCGCCAGTACTTTGCGGTATCTGCTTTTGCGATATAGCTGAGGGGATTCATTTCTTTGATGATGTCCGGGCTTGCAAGCTGTGCGTCCTTTACGGTGCTGTGCTCTTGGGAGAATGCGGTGAAATGACGGGCATCGACATTTTCATCACCGAACTCTTCATTCTCCGGACTCTTGAGATCCAATGCATCAAAGGCAGGTGCCGCCTTCATCCGCGTAATCGTATGGATATAGGTATCCCAGTCAAGATCAACGACATGACGGTTCTCAATGATGAGATAGTCCTGTGCCTCAACCTCGCTGCCCTTGGTCATGAAGGAAGTGCGCTTTTCTTTTGTGTCATGGGTCATCAGTTCCCTATCCGCAGAATGAATGACGGCCTGCTTGACATACTCCTTGAAGGAACCTTCACCTGCTTCATCAAGAGTGAGTACAGTTCCATCCCCGTCCTTCAGGCCGATGGAATTGACATAGCCAGTAAACAGCTGTTTCAGAGGCTTCGACACAGATGTCTGTTCCGCTGTCATCACACCATCATCGGGGACGCGGATGATGCCGTTCTCCGTGCGCATGTGCCTGGTACGGTGCCAGTCGTTGATGCCGCAGAACTGCCACTCGTAGGCCATGTCCGCATGTTCAAGATTATGGATCGGGCAGTAGCAGCTGGCGGCGAAGATATCATCTCTTTCTTCCGCGGCGCCGATCTCTTTGAGATATGGTTCATAGTCGGGGCTGTTCCCGGAGGCACCGGCAAGGGCGGACAGTGCGCCTCCGGCACTGGTGCCGTTGGTGATGATGCGGTCCGTATTGCCCGGGAAAGCGCCGCGATTATGACGCAGATAACGGATGATTGCCTTGTAGTCGACGATGAAGGCGGGGGCGCGGCCGACCATGCGACCAGTCTGTTCTCCTAAAGAACCAGCCTTACTTCCTTCGAAGAATTCATCTGTCTTTTTCCCGGATGTACGTCCGCGGACGCCGCCGCTGGCCACGACATAGCCATGCTCGAGGGCGCGGAAGATGGAATTGATCTGCTTGAAGTGAGTGTCAATCCCCGGTTCATCCGCGGGTCCGGGCAGATAGCCGCCGACCGTGTTTGGAAGAAAAATCGGGGCATTATCTGCCTGATAGTTTCCGATCGTTCCGTTATGGTAATAGGCCTCCGGGACAAAGAGATTCAGCTTCTGAATCGGATCCAGGGGATGTGTGCAGTAGCTCAGTCCCATATAGGCGCGGTATGTGATGGTCCGATTGTCCAGTGTCAATGTACGGACCTCATACGTTTCTTTGGGAAATGTTAGCGGATCGCTCATGTGAACTCCTCCTTGTTAAGAATACATGGCAGAGCGGATCTTCGCCCTGCCATGCCTGGTTTGTATTCTAATTTACTTATTCCTCAGCCAAGAACTCTTGTGGCTTCGTCATCGTCATACACCATCAGGGTCGCTACGATAGCGAAGATTCCGCCTACTGCGATACCGATGAGGTACTTGATGATATCCTGCATACCTCCGCCGCCGGCGTAATTGAAGATACCGAAGAGGCCGCTGCCGCCGAACATGTACATCTTCGTCTTGAGGGCGCCGATCACTGCGCCGCCGACACAGCCGCCGAGGATGTTGACAAGGAAGAGCTTCTTGATCGGAATCAGGATGGAATACATCAGAGGCTCACCGACGCCGCAAATCTGGGAGATCGTAGCAGGAATGGCAAGGTCTCTGACCTTCTTGTTCTTGCGGCATGCCCAGCAGATGGCGAGACCCTGGAACATACCGATCATCGGTCCGATACCGCCGCAGGCCATGATGTAGTCATAGCCGTTCTGGGCAATGAGACCAAGGGCAAGGCCGATGATGACCCAGTGCATACCGAAGAGAACCAGGACACCGAAGCCGCCGCCGATCACAGCACCGGCAATGATGCCACCGACAACCGGAATGTTGAAGAGAGCTTCAATGAGCAGCTCGATGCATACGGAAACGACATTCAGAACCGGTCCAATCACGATATAGGCAAGAGCGACCGTGACGATCATTGTGATGATTGGCGTAAAGATGCCGCGAATATTTTCATTGAGGTGTGCCTTGCACCACTTCTCGATCTTCGATGCGACATAGACAGCGACGATGACCGGGAAGACGCTGGAAGTATATCCTGCTCCCGGCATGACAATCGGAATACCAAAGAAGGTATTGTAATAGGTCATTGCGAAGGAACTGTTAGCAAACAGTGTACCTGCCGGTTGCAGCGTTGAAGCGATGTTGACCATTGCCGGATAAACGAGGGCGGCACCGATGGTTGCGCCCATATACTCGTTGCAGTGGAACTTGCGGGCTGCCGAGAAGCCAAGCAGAATCGGCATAAAGTAATAGAAGCCGTCACCGATCGCATACAGCAGCATATATACGCCGCCATTAGGATCGAGGACACCGATGTTATCGAGCGCCAGGAACGATACAACACCCTTGATGATACCGGCAGCGGTAAGAACGGCGAGTGTCGGTACCAGGATGCCGGAGATCGTGTCCATGAGGCTGTTGAGCCAGCCCTTCTTTTCGCCTGTATCCTTGCCATCGGCGTCGACGAGTCCGCCGCCGCTAATCCCCTGTGTCTCGATGATGGCGTCGTAGATGCCGTCAACCTTGTTGCCGACGACGACCTGAATCTGTCCGCCGGCTTCAACGACCTTGAGGACATACTGCGTCTTTTCGAGGCCTTCCTTATCTACCTTGGATGAATCCTTGAGAATGAATCTCAGACGTGTAATGCAGTGTGTCAAAGATGTAATGTTGTCTTTTCCGCCGACCAGTTCCGTGATCTTGGCGGCTGTGGCATCATATTTTCCAGCCATGTTTAATATCTCCCTTTAGTGAGAAGGTTCCGGATCCAAGAACCTTCTTTTCATATGAATAATATATTCACATTTGTAAGCACTTGTAAATATCTAATTCAATAGTTTTTATAATTTTTGAATTTATTATTCGCAAAAACTGTGAAAATATATTCATGATTCGTGCAAAATCATACTCAATTCGTTTTCAGATATCCATACGCTATATAGAATTGAATATTCAATTCATAAATCCGTGATTTTATAATATTGGAGCATACAGGAGGTTCCTATGGATCCCTTTACAAACATGGAGATGCACAAATCGTCATTTACCCAGAACGATCAGCGCATTTATGAGGCCATTACCGCCAATCCCCAGCAGGTCACCTATCTTTCGACCAATAAGCTGGCGGAGAAGCTCGGCGTCTCGCAGCCGGCTCTGACGCGCTTCATCAAGATGCTCGGCTATCAGAAGTACCAGGACTTCCGTTCCGATATCACAGGCTGGCTGGCAAGGCGCGAAGTGACCGGTACTTCGGAGCGTCTCTCCTACTTTGAGCGGATGGAACATCTGATCAAAGAGGCAGAGAACGTTCTGACGGACGATCTCATTACTGATACGGCAAATTACATCCTGAAGGCGGACCGCATCTTCGCCTCCGGCATCGGGAAAAGTATAAATCCTGCCTGGTTGATGCAGGCACTGTTCCGTAAGAATGACTGCTTCGTAACGCCGTGCCTCTTAGATTCGCTGAGTGAGCTGGCGGACCATGCCGGTGCCAATGATCTCTTTGTCATCTTCTCCGTTTCGGCGCAGAAGGAAATCATGGATCGGATCAAGGGTACCTCTGCCAATATTCTTCTGATTACCTGCAACGCTGCGCATAACTATCAGAACAGTGTGAGCCGTACCGTTGTGCTTCCCTTCCTGCCGCCGGATCCGGAGCTGTGCTCCGTTTCGCCGGTGCTGTTTGACATGTTTGTTGAGTTGCTTGATTCTGCGATTACCCGTATCCGTTCGGAAAGGAATGACTGATCCATGAACATTGGTATTGTTATTGACTGCTGCTCGGTACTTTTGGGCGGTCTGATTGGATCCGTAATCAAGGATCATCTCTCCGATTCCTTCAAGACACAGCTGACGAAGGTTCTCGGTCTTTCTTCGATGGGCATGGGTGTTGCGGCCATTGTGCTGATGGAACATATGCCTGCCGTTATCTTCGCTTTGATTATCGGTACTTCGATCGGCTTGATCATTCATCTTGGTAAGCTGATCAATTCCGGTGCCGTTATGATAAATAACCTTGTCAGTAAAAGTGAAACAGACACTGACCGAAGCGAGATGATGGTTACAGCTGTGGTTCTCTTCTGTGCCAGCGGCACCGGTATCTATGGCGCATTGACGGCCGGTATGAGCGGCGATTCGAGCATCCTTATTGCCAAGAGTATGCTTGATCTCTTTACGGCGATGATCTTTGCCTGTACGCTTGGCAGAAGTGTTTCTCTGATCGCGATTCCGCAGTTCATTATTCTTGAAGCTCTGTATCTTCTTGCCGGTGTGATCGTACCTTTAACAACACCTTCGATGATCAATGATTTCAAGGCCTGCGGAGGCTTCATTATGTTAGCGACAGGCTTCCGTATGGTGAAGCTGCTCGATTTCCCCATTGCGGATATGTTACCGGCGATGATCCTGGTCATGCCGTTCTCTGCACTTTGGACAAGCATCTTCTGATCCTCTTTCTGAAGCGATCATGCCTCGGAAGGACAAAGCTGTTAAGAGACGATAAAAGGCTGGCCGAATGCACATTTGACCAGCCGCAATGTAAGAATTTATCCCTGCCACTTACAGCCAGGGACAGTGATATGCGTCAATCCTTCAGTGAAGTGATTGGAACCACATACACTCCGTCCGGCCGGCGATAGGCCGCATTTGACATGCCACAGACGACACAGAGTGCCTGCGGCTTTTTGGCTTTTGGATCTTCTGCAAATTCATTACTGATTCTTAAAAGATTTGAAGCGCCGGCGTCAATTTCACCTGCGCCAAGCTTGATTTCAAATCCGCACCAGTTTCCATCCGGCAGCTCGATCACTGCATCGATCTCACGTCCCTTGTAATCCTGGTAATGGTACAGTTTGCCGTCGAAAGTATCGGCGTAAATTCCAAGGTCGCGTTCGACAAGGCCTTCGAAAAGAAACCCCAGAGTGTTCAGATCATTCATCAGGTTGTCAGGGGTGCAGTTCATTAATGATGCTGCAATGGATGGGTCGCAGAAATGGCGCTTTGCCTGCTGTTTGACGCGAACAGAGGAGCGCATTGATGAAGCGTATGCAGGCTGATCATTCAGAAGAAAAAGCCGATCGAATACATTCAGATAATCGTTAACAGTCTTGGCCGTTATTTCGGCACCATCCTGATCTTTGATGTCACGAATCAGGGTCTGATTTGTCGCTGTCGTGCTCTCGTTTCTTGCAAGAGATTTGAGCAGGCGGCGCATTTTTAATGTGTCGCGTTGAACGCCATCTATGCGGGAGGCATCGTCTGCGATGATTGCTTCAACATATTGCCATGGAACCAGTGAGGCAATATTGAGAGGAATGCCAATATTGTCCGGCCAGCCGCCTCGCAGAATAAAATCAATCAGATCTTTAAGGTCCACTTCGCCAGTCATAACATTATCCGTTTTTCCATAGCAGATGTCTTTCAGAGAAATTTTTCCATCGGAATAACCAGCCTCATAGAGAGACATCGGCATCATATGAATCCTTGCAATTCTGCCAGCTCCGCTGTGCCTGATATTTTTTCGGTTTGGAGTTGCTGAACCTGTCAGAATAAACTGTCCCTTCACACCAGTCTTGTCCACTTCGGAGCGAACAGCATCCCAGATCGGAGGAACTTCCTGCCACTCGTCGATCAGTCTGGGGCTCTCACCTTGTAAGACCATCAAAGGCGAGAGTTCGGCGAGTCTGCGGTTCTGGTAATTATCGGATGGTTCCTGGAGTTTGATCTCACTTGAGGCGTGATGTTCGGAAGTCCATGTCTTTCCACACCACTTTGGTCCTTCGATGCATACGGCGCCAAACGCCTTAAGATAAGTATCGATTTTATCGTCAATCAGACGCCGGCGGTATCTGTCATTATTCATTGGATTTCCTCTATTTCTAAGCAAATAATAACACAGAAAAATATTTGGTTCTCACAGCAATAAATTTATAGTAATTAAAATGACAAATTTTTGGTAATGAAAACCCTAAATTTTTAGTAATGAAAACTATAAATTCTTGATAATAAGCAACGATTGCTTTGGATATCCATCAAACAGAAGACCGGAATCCGCGGAATATCAATCTGAATTATGATTCTGATTCAAAGAGGCTGATGATATTTTTGTCTCCGCTTGTGCTTACTTCTGTGAGCTTTCGGTTGGAACTCTGAACATATCAAGCAGGGCGCTAATTGTATCCTGACCATCAAGACAGGTACCGATCAGATATCCTTTTTCACTGTTCCACTTGGACAGACCGCGATAATAGAAGCTCTTCTTGCTGTCTTTAATAATAAAGGGAACGATATTGTTCTTCAGGCATTCCTTGAACGCAATCAGTCTTCCCACTCTTCCGTTTCCATCCTGAAATGGATGAATCATCTCGAACTCCGCATGGAAAGCGATGATATCTTCAATGGTCACTGTATCCTTCCTAAGATATGAAGCCAGAAGTTCTTGGACTGCGCCGGTAACTTTTTCTGGGGCGGTTGTTTCTGTTCCGCCGACGACATTCGCCCGCTTCTTATAATCACCAACGGCAAACCAGGGAAGCGTCGAGTCCTTGATATCGTGCTTCAGAATGTAATGTAACTGTTTGATGATGTCTTCCGACAGCGGCTCCTCTGCGTGATCGATGCAGTAATCAATCGCCCGGAAATGATGAACGGTTTCAAGAATATCATCCACCCGGATCCCGTCCCCTGCATCGATCATGTTGGTTTCAAAGATCATCCGCGTCTGTTCTTCACTCAGCCGGATTCCTTCCATGTGGCAGGAATTGTAGGTCATCTTTACCTGCAGCTCATGATAGATGCCGCCAGAGATTCCCGCAGCTTTCTCTTCTCTGAGAGTCTGAAGCAAACGATTGTCTGACTTCTCTTCATAGAGATCCTGTGGAAAGCATTGCAGAAAGGCACCGATTCTTTCAAGAACATTCTTGGAAAGCTTCTGCCCCTTTGCGATCTTGGCAATTGTCCGCGATGAAATACCAAGGCGCTTGCCAAGCTGCGACCTGGTAATTCCCTGCTTTCTTAATCTGTTCTCCAGTTTGGTGTAGTCGATCATGGGCAGTTCTCATCTTTACTTTTTCCTATATTATTTCATCGGAAAGTAAAGATTGGCAGGCAATGTATTGTCTGTGCGAAACGATGAATTACAATCAGGCTGAAGGAGAAATTTCCAATGAAAGATCCCACCGTTAGCACTCGTGTAGAAACCAGTGTAAAGATTGACAATATGTCTTTGGATCAGTTAGACGCGAAGCTTTCCCACAGCTATGAGCAGGCAATTGCTGGTGAAGGCAGACCGATGAATGAAGTGTTCGACGATCTTGAAAAAGGTCTTCGCTCCAGCAGTAAATAGTTCTTTTAGGTTTATTCCTGTGCAGGCGGCTGCGGCTGTTCCATCTTACTGAGCACCAGCATACCAATTGCCATACAGATCAGTGCCATCACAAAGGTAAAACCTTCAACGGTAACTAGCGAAGTAAGTAAACCATATTGATACAGCGCAGCTGCCGAGTCTGCCAGGGCATGTAATAAGGACTATCTAAAAATAGATGGGGTCTCGGGGTGCCTCTAAGAAATCCTGGGGTTGACTATCCGGGAGAAGAAAAACAGCTCCAAACTTACATGGGGAGGCACTCAGGCCTTCTCTTTTTCGTATTTGCCGATTATTATGCGGTAAGACATCAACAGAAAGGAAAAGGTTCAGAGTCAAGCTTCCCAGCAACCTCTGAACCCACAACCAAAACCATGGTTAGTGTAACACATTCACAATACAAAATTGTTAAACATCCTAATCATCCGGGCGATTTTTGATGGAATGCAGCGATCCTGTTTTGGATCCTGAAACAGGCCTGTCAATGAATCACTGTGGAACAGCCAGAAGATGCGTTAAAACGCCAGAAGGTTCTTACTGGATCTGGATCCCTGTCGTCGTCTCTTCCAACGGACGACATCACCGTGTCCTCCCTGATTTCCTTGTCCCTTACAAGCACTACTCGGTGCAGACCATCGAATCGGCTCTGGACAATGATCTGGATCTTGATCGTTATTCGCTTCCTTCCGATTCTTCCGTTTACCGTTGGAACAAATGGCTCGATAAGCTCATTGTGCAGCTCCGGATTTTCCTGAAGCTGGTTGATCCGCCTGATTCGCTGCTTCAACAGCTTCGTGTTCTATTCCGGCGTGATGTCCGCCGGGCTCCAGAATATGATTCTTCCAGTGGCTGGGTGGCCGGAATCAATCTCTGCCTGAATAGGCCAAATGACTTTGACTTGGGCCTTTCCTGATCTTCCCCTATGCTGGGCTCAAAGGAGAAGATCTATGTCCGAACAATCTGATAAACAGGCCATTCTTGAATTCTTTAACCTCGATACAGGCAGTGTGGAGAATGTCATCTTCCATAATGACAATGGCAGTGCGTCTGTCCATGTTTTACTGCGGCCGGATCATCCGCCTTGTCCCGATTGCGGCTGTACCCTGCCAAGGGTTAAGGACTACATTGACAAGAAGATAAGCCACGGCGTCTTTACTGATCGTGAGTGCACCATCTTCTATCATGCCCGCAGGTACATCTGTCCTGTCTGTCATCGAACGTACTATGAGAACAATCCATTCTGTTTCAGGAAGCAGCACATCTCCGCCCTCACGGTTGAAAACATTCTGAACGATTTGAAGATTCAGACCGAGACCTTCGCTTCCGTCGCTAAGCGGTATCACATCTCTCCCACAACCGCTGCCTCCGTCTTCGATGCCCACGTAAAGGAGGCGCGAAGACCTCTGCCCACATTGATGTGCTGGGATGAGAACTACGCATTTTATCATCCGGGAGAGAACTCAAAATATGTGTTCGTTATTCTCGACTTTGAGTCACAGGAGCCGGTGGATATCCTGCCAAGCAGAAGAAAAGATTATCTGCTCAGCTACTTTCTCAAAATCCCAGTGGAAGAGCGAAAGCGCGTCAAAATGATTGCCACGGACATGTATAGTGAATACCGCGCCATCATACGTCAGCTGTTCCCTAAGGCCTATCATTCCGTTGACCATTATCATGTCAGCCAGGAGCTCTCCAGAAAGGCTGACAGCGTCCGGATCAGAGTAATGAAGCAGACTCCAAAATATATTGAAGGCACAAAAACACAAACCAACGAGTATTATCTGCTGAAGACATTCAACTGGATGATATTCAAGCGGCTGGACGCCAGAGACAAAGATGGTAAAAAGCTGTTCGATCCCGGCCATCCAAGGAAAATGAACCGCAAGCTGAACCGGTTCCTCAATTATTACGAAATTAAAGCCATGATCGAAGCCGTTCATCCCGATTTGAAAAAGGCATGGGACCTCAAGGATGACGTTGTGGACTTCTATGACAACTGCACTTACGATACTGCTCCCCAGGAGCTGAACAAACTGATTCAGTCCTTCGCAGCCAGTGGTATTCCGGAAATGAAAGAGTTCTCCCGCACCCTGATCAGCTGGAGAGAGGAGATCATCAACTCATTCATTGTCGTAAAGCAGCGTCATACAGTCGATAAGGACACAGGCCAGGTGGTAGTGTCCGACATAAAACTGAATAACGGATTGATGGAGAACCGGAACTCAATCATCAAGACGATCAAAAAAGCAGCCAACGGATATACCAACTGGGACAGATTCCGCAACCGCTGCCTCTATGTGCTCAGGAAGAGCTCCCGGCCATTGTTGAACCCTGTCATTCCGCCAAAGAAGGTTAAGCAATGACAACAAACGGATTAACATACGACCAGGTGTGGATCACGGCAGAAGAAGCCCGTTTGTATGGCAAAGAAGCAGAACTATATCTGCAGCCCCGCATCCGTTCCCTGAACCGAATGTGCCGCTCAGCACAGCGATTAATGCGCGGCATTGAAAGTGAGCTGAAGCAGCACGACCATACGAACAACAGGATCCTGTATGCCTTGAGTACAGACGAGATGCTTGCCCACATCGCCATCTGTTGCGAGATGTTTCTGGACGAATACGAAGAACTGCTGGAGACGCAGCCTTAACGGGCCCGTCTCCTTTTCGTTTCCATAAGAAAAACCGCCTGTTTTACCAGACGGCTTCATGGCGGATAAACCTTTTTGGGGTGCCCCGAGACCCCAGGTTATTTCACTTCGATTTCGAGGCCTCCCCAGAAAAATTTAGATCGCCGTAATAAGATGGCGACGGGATAGAGCCACAGCTTCTTCCTTTCTCTTGCCGCAACAAATACAACCATGGAAAGACCAATATGAATCATCATGGCCGAAATACGCTCCAGCATTGCAACCGCTGCTGTGGCAAACGTAATACTCCTGGCAGAGTCCAAGAGAGCAGTGTTCACTGCCGTATTGCCGAAATCGACACCAAGCACGGCCAATAAGAGAGAAAGATACGTCATGCCCAGTAACAGGATCACCTCAATCCCGCCGTGTCCGATGCCATAGGCGATGGCGGTGGAGGGTTCCTTCTTATCTTTGAGAAGTACCTTGAAGCCGAACAGTCTTCCGGTTTCTTCAAAGATGCCTGCCATCAATGCGGCATAGACCATGGTTAATACAGGTGATGCGGTGATCTTCCGGGCCAGGGAACTGGTGCCGCCAAGGACAGCCTGATGAAGCAGACGTTCCAGAATCATGGCAAAGACAGTAAAGCAGATGGCACCGGCGGCGAAGGACCAGATTCCTTCCCCTGTTTTCTTCTTCCACCAGATCATGAGGCCGATGGGAAAGACGATGCTGAAGATGAATGTAACGATGATTGCGCTGGTTGATGACATCTTTCTGCCCTCCTGAGAATTATGGATTATTTGGACGGGGAACGGTGATCAATGACGGACGTGATGCCGCCAATGAACATGATATGGGGCTGCCAGCCGCCGTTGAAATCCGGGTAGATGGCCGGGCTGGATGCGTAATACTGCTGAACCTCCGGTGCCAGATCGTCTCTTGAAAACTGGTGCTGATACAGCTTCTTACAGACAAAGGTCAGTTCCGCCTCCTTGTAGGCAACTGTATTTTCAACAGCAATCGGTGTGAGTCCGGATGCCTTTACCTTGTCTTCGTCTCTTCCGGAATGGGATCCGATATAGGCCAGTGCCTTCTGGCAGCTTTGGGGATAGAAGCTGACGGTAAAGGTGTCGTTGTCCTTCAGAAATTCACTGGTATAGCGGGCGGGATGGACATAGACCGTTACGATCGGGATACTGCGGCCATCTTTGCCCCAGATATCTCCCAGGCTTCCCCAGCTGACGGTGCAGCTGTTGAAGTGTTTGATGTTTCCGGCGGTTACGATGGCCCACTGTCTGTCAAATAGATTGAAGGCTTTGAACTCTTCTTCTCTGAAATCCTTTTCCATAACATTCCTCCTTATTAATCCACGGCATCGAGCCGTGCCGGGTCTTTTTGGTACACGTCCTGATAATCTTTGGGTGGCAGGGAATACATCTTCTTGAAGGCGCGGAAGAAGCTGGAATAGTCATGAAATCCATGGGCAAGATAGACCTTCGTTACCGGCCTTCCCTGGGCAAGTTCCAGGGCACACTGGCGCAGACGCTTCTGCAGAATGTACTGATGAAGTGAGAGACCAAGCTGCTGCTTGACGACATGGGAAGCGTAGTATTTCGAAACATAGAGATCATCCGCGATCTGATCCAGGGTCAGATCCTCATCGAGATGGGAATCAATATAGGCAAGCAGGCGTTCCAGCAGGTCCGCTTCCCTTTCGTTTTCATCGACATGCGTCTCTGCATAGGCGCCGCGGTTGATATCAAGCAAGAGCTGTTGGATCAGTACGGCAATATAGGAATCGCGTGCATAGGAGGAGGAATGAATCTCCTCCAGGATCCGTAACAGCAACTGGTGCATCTCAATCATCGCATCCCCGGAGAAGCTGTAGATATACTGCTCGCCACGTACAGCGCGCTGCAGGATATATCCATATTCGACGGCTTCTGCCATCAGCTTTTCAACGTAGGGCTTCGAGATCCAGAAGACGAAGCGCCTGTACGATGCGGCAGAGTGAACGATGGCGCGATGCGCGACACCGGGCGGAATAAGGATGACATTGGATGGCGACATGGGATAGCGTCTGCCCCGAATCTCCATCTCAATATCACCTTCCATCGGAAAATAAAATTCATAGTAATCATGGGAATGCACATCGACCGTATGAAAGTCCGTGTCGCTGTAGTAATAGAGCTCGAAGTCCTTCGATAACATGTACTGCCGCGTCTGAAAGGCGGAGCGATAGCGCTGTTTCATAGCGTCATTTTTTCACGGAACCGCAACTTTTGCAATATTGCCAGCAACTTCGTCAATGGGAAGAAAGCACCGGATCGAACACAATAAGGGCACAAACCAAATGTGAAAGGAGATTTACCATATGGAAATGACACTTCGCTGGTACGGCAGCCGCTTCGACACCGTTACGCTGGAACAGATCCGCCAGATCCCGGGCGTCAAAGGCGTCATCACGACGCTCTACGACAAGCAGCCGGGACAGCTGTGGACCCAGGAAGAGATCCACGCCCTCAAGCAGGAAGTGGAGGCTTCGGGCCTGCACATCAGCGGCATCGAGAGCGTCAACGTCTCCGACGCCATCAAGGCCGCTGCACCGGGCCGAGACGCCGATATTGAAAACTACATCCAGACCCTCGAGAACCTCGGCAAAGAGGATATTCATCTGGTGTGCTACAACTTTATGCCGGTCTTCGACTGGACGCGTACCGAGCTTGCCCGCAAGCGTCCGGACGGCTCCACGGTACTTGCTTATATGCAGGCAGCCGTGGATGCCATCAATCCAGAGAAGATGTTTGATTCCATCGCAGGTGATATGAACGGCACCGTGATGCCGGGCTGGGAGCCGGAGCGTCTTGCCCATGTGAAGGAACTGTTCGCTCTCTACAAGGATGTGGACTCTGAGGCTCTGTTCAATAATCTTGTCTACTTCCTGAAGGCAATCATGCCTGTATGCAACAAGTACGATATTAAAATGGCAATCCATCCGGATGATCCGGCATGGCCCGTCTTCGGTCTTGCCCGCATCATCAACAACAAGGCAAACATCCTCAAGGTCATGCATGCAGTGGATGATGTCCATAACGGCGTTACGTTCTGCTCCGGTTCCTATGGAACGAGCCTCGATAATGATCTTCCGGATATGATCCGCTCCCTCAAGGGCCGTATCCACTTCGCCCATGTACGCAACCTCAAGTTCAACAGCCCCGATGACTTTGAAGAAGCAGCACATCTTTCCAGCGACGGCAGCTTCGATATGTATGAAATTGTCAAGGCGCTGTATGACACCGGCTTCAATGGACCGATCCGTCCCGACCACGGACGCATGATCTGGGGCGAAAAGGCAATGCCCGGCTACGGACTCTATGACAGAGCTCTCGGCGCCGCCTATATCAACGGCCTCTGGGAAGCGATCTCCAAAGCAGAAGAAAGAGGGATCTAAAATGAAACTGACACGCGAAGGAATTCAAAACACCAAAGAATGGGAAGATAAGGGATATATTCTCCCAAAGTTTGCCATCGAGCCCATGATCAAGGCGACCCACGACCATCCGGTGTGGGTCCACTTCGGCGCCGGCAACATCTTCCGTGCCTTTATGGCCAATGCAGCTCAGAAGATGCTCGATGCCGGTGAAATGGAATCCGGAATCGTTGCCGTCGATGGCTTTGACTACGAAATCATCCAGAAACAATACCGCCCGCACGATAATCTGTCTGTCCTCGTCACACTGAAGGCCGACGGCTCCGTGGAGAAGAAGGTCATCGCCTCGATCGGTGAATCCTGCATCCTGGACCGTGACAAGGAGAAGGAGTTCAGCCGCCTCAAGGAAATCTTCGCCAGCGACTCTCTGCAGGTCTGCTCGTTTACGATTACAGAAAAAGGCTATGCACTCAAAGACCGCAGCGGCAGCGAGCTCCCCGCCATCACAGCAGACTTTAACGCCGGCCCTGAAAAGGCTTCGGGCTATCTTGGCAAGGTCGCATCTCTGCTGGTATGGCGCTATCAAAACGGTAAGAAACCGGTCGCCATGGTATCGATGGATAATTGCAGCCGCAATGGCGAGAAGCTGTACGCCGCCATGGATGCCTTCGCCCACGCCTGGGTAGACAACGGCTTCGTGGACAATGGCTTCATTGACTATATCGAATCACCTTCTACCGTCTCCTTCCCGTGGTCGATGATCGACAAGATCACGCCCCGCCCGCATCCGGACATTCAGAAGATGCTCGAAGAGGACGGCCTGGAACTGAACACCGTCGTCACCTCGAAGGGTACGTACTGTGCGCCGTTCGTCAATGCGGAGGAGTGTGAGTATCTGGTGATCGAGGATCAGTTTCCTTCCGGAAGACCGGCTCTCGAAGAGGCGGGTCTGATCTTTACGGATCGTGCCACGGTCGAAAAGGCTGAACGCATGAAGGTTGGCACGTGTCTCAACCCTCTGCATACAAGCCTTGCCATCTACGGCTGTCTGCTTGGCTATACACGGATCTGCGATGAAATGAAGGATGCGGATCTGGTTCATCTGATCAAGACCGTCGGCTATGTTGAGGGATTACCGGTCGCAACCGACCCTAAGATTCTCAATCCGAAGGAATTCATTGACGCCGTCGTATACAAACGTCTTCCCAATCCGTTCATGCCGGATACACCGCAGCGCATCGTAACCGATACGTCGCAGAAGCTGTCGGTGCGCTTTGGAGAAACGGTCAAGGCCTATGTGAAACTTGGAAAAGTCGATGAGCTCAATGCCATTCCGCTGGTCTATGCAGGATGGCTGAGGTATCTCTTAGCGATTGATGACAATGGCAATTCGATGACGCTGTCCGATGATCCACTGAAGGACAAGGTCCAAAAGGAACTGGCATCCATCAGCTTCAAAGAGACGGACAGGGACAGGATCCGCAAGGCCATTCTGCCGGTGCTCAAGGACACCTCGATCTTCGGAGTGGATCTTGAAGAAGCGGGACTGGCGGACAGGGTTGTGGACGACTTTGCAAAGCTCAACGAAGGCCCGGGCGCTGTGCGCAGCACTCTGCATGCCTTCAATAAGTAGGAACCAGGCAGGATCCGAAGCATTAAGCGGCTGATTGGCCAGACAGGCGGATCAGCCGCTTTTTTATATCTTTACGGTGCAGGTGTTACAATGCGCACGTATGTGTACAAAGAAAAAATCTGAAACCGCAGCACTGTTTAGGACCTTCTTCAAGATCGGTGCCTTCACTTTCGGGGGAGGCTATGCGATGATCGAGCTGATCAAGGAGGAAACGGTCCGCAAACATCACTGGATCTCTGAGGAAGATATTCTCGATGTCGTTGCGATCGCGGAATCGACACCGGGCCCCATTGCGATCAACAGCGCAACATTCATCGGCTATAAGATCGCCGGCCTCCAGGGAAGTCTGGCCGCGACAACCGGTGTGGTGCTGCCGTCGTTTATCATCATCTATGCGATCTCATTCATTCTGCGTCAGTTTGAGACCTTTTCCGGTGTGCGCTATGCCTTCTTCGGCATCCGGGCGGCGGTTCTTGCATTGATTCTGCAGGCGCTGCTTTCGATGTACCATGCCTGCCCCAAGGGAAAGATGGAATACATTCTGATGGCAGCGGCATTCGTCGCCGTTGCGGTCTTTGACTGCAGCGTTCTGCTTGTGATCGTTTGTGCCGCCATCGTCGGTGTCGCCTGCAGCCGTCTGATCCGTAAAGACGCGAAGGAGGCAGGAAAATGAATCTGGATCTGGATCTCTTTCTGACTTTCTTCAAGATCGGTGCCTTTACGTTCGGCGGCGGTTACGCGATGTTACCGATGGTGGAGCAGGCAGTGATGGCCCACGGCTGGATGACAATGAACGAATTAATCAACTTCATCGCCGTCAGTGAGTCGACGCCCGGCTCCTTTGCGGTCAATGTTTCGACCTATATCGGTACGGTGACCGGAGGACTGGCTGGTGCCGTCGCCGCTACGCTCGGCGTCATTACTCCTTCGTTTCTTATTATTCTGATCGTTGCCAAATCCTATGAAGCCTTCCGCAGAAGCAGGGCGGTTCAGGGCGTGATGTCAGGACTGCGTCCGACGGTGGTCGGTTTAATCGGTACGGCGCTGGTCTCGGTAGGAAAGAGTGTCTTCTTCCCTGATGCAGACATGCACTGGATCAGGTTCCTCCTGTCGGATGCCATCTTCGTATTAAGTGTCTATCTGATCCGCAGGAAAAAGATGAGTCCGATTCCGGTCATTCTGATCGGTGCCCTCATCGGCATCGTCGCCGGCTATGCCGGTATGCTTGCATAAGCCGAATACGGGCGTTGACATCATTTATCTTCCCGCTATAATAGCCTTTGCAATGCGCGGAGGCGCGCTGTTCATCTGAAACAGCAGCCGGATAAGCCGCAGGCTGAGATGCCTGTCCTTATCCGGCTTTCTGTTATTTTGGGAGGAAAGTCACATGGCAAACGGCAATTTCACGCAAGGAAAGATTCTCAGTCCGCTGCTTAAGTTTACGCTGCCGGTTCTCGCTGCCCTGTTCCTGCAGTCACTGTATGGTGCGGTTGACCTTCTGGTTGTCGGTCAGTTTGCGACCAGTGCCGATGTTTCAGCTGTCTCGACGGGTTCACAGCTGATGAGTGTCATCACCAACACGATTGCGGGCCTGGCAATGGGTACGACGGTACTCATCGGCCAGCAGATCGGCAAGGGCGAAAAAGAAAACGCCGGCAGAACCATGGGCGTATCCATTGCCTTCTTCCTGTTTCTGGCGGTCGTTCTGGCTGCTTTGATCATGCTCAATGTTGAGCATCTTGCCCGCATCATGCAGGCGCCGCAGGAAGCGTTCTCAGCGACCTGTGACTATATCCGCATCTGTGGCTTCGGTCTGATCTTTATTATTCTCTATAACCTGATCGGGTCCCTATTCCGGGGCATCGGTAATTCCCACGTACCGCTGATGACCGTAGCGATTGCGGCCGTCATTAACATTTTCGGCGACCTTCTGCTCGTCAATGTGTTCCATATGGGAGCTGCCGGAGCCGCCTGGGCAACCATCGCTTCCCAGGCCATTTCGGTACTGATCTCTTTCCTGATCATCCGCAAAACCGAGATGCCGTTCACGTTTCATATGAAAATGGTCCGCCTCGACTGGCAGCGGATTAAGGAAATCGTTTCTCTCGGCATCCCGATTGCGCTCTCCGACTTTCTGGTCGGCATCTCATTCCTTGTCATCATTGCCATCGTCAATACGCTTGGTGTAACCGCCAGTGCCGGTGTCGGCGTCGCGGAGAAGGTATGTGGATTCATTATGCTGGTGCCGTCCGCATTCTCACAGGCGATGGCGGCCTTCGTTGCCCAGAATTATGGTGCCGGACGAATGTACCGTGCCCGCAAAGCGATGCGCTACGGCATCTTCGTATCTCTCGGGATCGGAGCCGTAATGGCATGGTTCTCCTTCTTCCATGGCGAGGTGCTGTGCCGCCTCTTCTCCGCCGATCCGAAGGTTGTCACCGCCGGTGCCGATTATCTGAAGGCCTATGCCATTGACTGCCTGATTACGCCGTTCTTCTTCAATATGGCTGGCTTCTTCAACGGCTGCGGACATACAAAGATCGTCATGATCGAAAACATCATCGGCGGCATCTGTGTACGTCTGCCGCTTGCCTACCTCTTTGCCCGCATTCAGCCGGTGTCTCTGTTCCGCATTGCACTGGCAACACCAAGTGCCTCCATCATCCAGACCATAATCTGCACAATCTATCTGTTCAAGGTATTTGGAACAGCTAAGAAAACAGTACAGATGGCGAACTGATCGCTCTCAAGATCAGGAAGACGCTTACTGTCCTTGCCGGATTAAACTCTATGCCTCACCATTTCGGTTCTGCTCAGTATCCAGGTGAATGCTAAGTGCAACTGAAAACACATAGTTCCCACATGAAACCGACCACTTAAACAGATGCGGAAATATTGCAAAAAATCAAGCAGTCAATCGGCATGAATAGGCGAAGACCTTTTCTCTTTTCCTTTGAAATTCCCTATCCTTGCGATAAGAATGTTGCCTTCGATTAATGATCACCACTGCCAGTTTCGTAGTGGTCTTTCACCCTCAGTTATCGTCAAAGCCAGACACATCAGGAATAAACCTTCTCTCATAACCGACGTAGGCCATGATACTTATCCTTATGTGCTTCAGTCTTGACATTTTCCTCGTCGTTCTTTCTAGGTCTTCCTCTCTTTTTTATGATTCTGATTGCTCTTCTCAAACTCAAAGTCATGACCACCAGCTCTGCTGGTGGTTTGCGCATATCCCTCCGGGATTCATTTCTTCCATCGCCTAAAGGCGAGGTCTAGTCGACCATTTTTTTATAGACTGCTTCCTAAAGGAAGCTTATCCCTCAATTCGATCTGAATTTTCCTGTTCCGTTATATACTTCTTTATTGTCTCTTCGTTCACGTTTCCAACGGTTTCGCAATAGTATCCTCTTGCCCAGAAATGTCGTCCGTATTTGTCACGCTTTTCCGGATGCCGATCGAAGATCATCAGTGAACTCTTTCCTTTAATTCGTGACATCGCCGTCGATATATTGATCTTGGGCGGAACTGATATATACATGTGAACATGATCGCTGCATACTGCCCCTTTGATCGACTTGATTCCTTCTATTTCACATACCCTGCGTAAGATTTCGACAACATCCCTCCTCAGCTCTCCGTACATTTTCTTGCGCCGATACTTCGGAATAAATACTACGTGATAAGTACAGTTATATTTGGTATGTGCTAGACTTTCATTGTCCATTGGACTACCTTGCCTTTCTATGATTGTGGTTGACTAGACCCACTTTCATGATAAAGCAAGGTTTTTCTTTTGGTGCTCCTGTCAAAGCTACTGCTTATTCCGTTCGCCCCACTTCAAGTGGGGGATTAATGGTTGNATTGGACTACCTTGCCTTTCTATGATTGTGGTTGACTAGACCCACTTTCATGATAAAGCAAGGTTTTTCTTTTGGTGCTCCTGTCAAAGCTACTGCTTATTCCGTTCGCCCCACTTCAAGTGGGGGATTAATGGTTGGATCATTCATCAGCAGCAGATATAAGACATTTCAATATTCTAAAAAGTACTGATCTATTTCCTGCTTGTTTTTAAGGATCTTTTCAGTCGGAACCCCAACGAATTCTGCTAGCATGATTGATCCGTCGAAAGCCTCAGCATAATTTGGAGAAAATGCTGTATTGAGGATTTCATAGTACTTTGTCATTGCGCAGTTTAACTTGTTTATATAAATTCGATACCTTTCCTCAAGTTCGGCATTAACGGAATCAAGTTCTTTAAGATATTTATCTACAAGCAGCATCTCTTTCTTCGACAAGTTATCCTTTGCAATTTGATATACGAACATCCCAACGGAATTTCCAATCACTGCTCCTAATACCGGCACAGGTATAACCGCTTGGCCAATAAACGAAGACAATGCACTGACACTGCTATCAAGACTTATTATTTGTGAATTTTCCAGAAATTCTGTCTCATTGATTTTCCCGGTCCTCAACAAGTGAGCTTGCTCTGCGATTGCAAATGATGCTGTACACAGCGCACTGGCAACCGCTGCCGGTGTGGCCGTATAGTTAGTTAATGCATAAATAGTCACACCGCGTATTCCACCTTTTACTGAGCTGATTCCTGACCGTCTTAATATTTCACTCCAATCATCATTTGAAAAGTCATTGACTTTCTTGCCGGATCGAATATTTCGAACTATCTCACTGATAAAAGTCATTCCACCTTCAGCCACTGCCGCAACTACAGTTGCATTAACAGCCTGGTTTAAGTTTGGTTTGCTTGCATCATATGCTTTGCTACGTATTTCCTTATCCTGCTTTTTTAATTCATTTTTTTCACACTGTAGAGTATCGTGAATTTTGCCAGCCTGAACATCATTGTAATCAAATTCTGAAGGCTCCAAGTCTTGAACCTTGATATCTCCACGTGCAAAAAATTCATGAACTTCTTTCCATTGTTTCAACGTAACATCACCATCAGTTTTTGGAAGTTTATTTGCTTCCTTCTCAGACATGGAAAGTAAACGCAAAATTTTCTCATAGTGATCTTTTGGAATCTGGTACTTTCCGCCTTTTGTGAGAAACCATGGGTACTCTTTGTAATGCTGTGCAATCGCCTCCAGTGACAGATGATTTCCAAACTGAACAAATTTTTGCTGAATATTTACACCGTCTCTCACTAAATCTACCGGACCATTATCATTTATCCATTGATAATTCGGCATTTTACCGAGTATTTGCCTGCGGGCATTTCCTACTCCGCATTCAGCCACTTCAGCAATGAAACCGTGCATTCCCTTCGCACCGCCACGATTACGCCCAATTATATATTTGTCAATCTCATCCATCGCCTCATCAACGGAATCCATGGCATTTTGAAGATTAACATTTTGATTATTAAGAGATTCCATCAGATGATCCAGGCGAACCTGGTTGAGATAATTAATCCATGCCGCAACCGCCTGTTCCTGGTTGCTCTCTGAAATTTTCGAAAACTTCATATCACTCACTAACTGTCTTATTCAAAAGAGTAGACAACGCCAGTACATTATTTACCAATGCGCCAAGGCATCTTTGTTCTTCATCTGAAAGCGAAGTATAGTCACTTCCGCATAATGCCTCACACTTTTGAATCTGCGCCTCAAGTTTCATTCTCAGTGTACAAGTTTCAGAATAAAGCGAATCAATTTTTGCATGGAGTTCTTCAAGTGCTTCTGTGCATTTTTGTATCTGAGATATTTCCTGTTTTTCCTGCTCAATAGTGTTGTTCTTCTTGTTTAAAGTGATAAGCACACTGGCTAAGATCGAGGTTCCAGCAATTCCCCATCCAACCGGACCGGCTAATGCCAGGAATGCTTGTCCAGCAGCAATTCCTCCGCCTCCTGCTGCTAGAGTTCCTCCGCCAAGCCACGCCAAAGCTGCATTTTGAGCGACGGCGCCGCTCAGTGCAGATATTGCAGTACCCGTCGATGCGGTTCCAAAGGTTGTTGCAATCCACATCGCCGCTGTAGGTGCCAAACCTGCCACTCCCACACCTGCTGCAATTCCTGCCGCAACTCCACCCCCTGTTTTCTTTAGATCCATCTCAATTTGTTTCTGATATTCCTCACTGCCATTGAAATTTTTCTTTTCAATAACTGATTTACCGATATTATCGTCAAATGATTTAGGATGCGATGCTATGCTATTTATGATTTTCTCTGCCCTATCAATCAGCTCAATATTTTTCTTTCTTTCCTCCAGTAATCTGTTACCAGCTGAATCCACCATTTCATATGTTTCATCGTATTTCTTTTTTTCTTGTTCCAGTTTTTTATGAAGTGCTTTCTGTGGGTCAAGCACTTCTGTAGATGAGTCAATTTCTTCACGAATCTGTTGACACTCATCCGGGAGTTCTAGATCTTTGGACTTGCAAAAATCCAGAAAATTATCAAACGCTTCTTCACATTCATACAATTGTTTTTTTACTGATCCTTTTTCAAACAATCCAATCTTCCCGCCCTCACCAGAAGTTCTACTGTAGATATTGTCTATTATTTCAATCTGTGGCTGCAATTGTCTCCACCGATAGCTTTGCACCATTTTCCAGTAATGCTTTGAATGAAAATATGCCAATATGACAGCTATAACTAATCCAACAAGAATAATAGCTAATACGATCATGTTGCCTTCCCCCATCCGACTCCCAAAGGTTCTCATGTGATGTTTCAGTCAATCAAGTTTTCGGTAAATTTAACAACCTGTTGGTTTTTGATGCTTATTTTCAAAGTGAATAATTTCCAGCAGCAAAATCTTCTATCGTAATAATCCGGAAGCCAAAGGCCACATCACTGTGAACCCGGCAGCTTCCGGACCTTTTTCATTTCAGGGTCATTTCAGGGCCTCTCCCCCAAAGTCTCCCCCAACCTTTTTGGAGAGCCTGCCATATTAGACAGAAGCCTATCTCTTATCTGTTAATAATGTCAGATCTATCCGAGGCAGCGGCTTCGACTACATAACGCTCACCATCCGGATCACTGACCACATGATTCTTCATATATTCCCGGACCGCATTTTCAACAATCCGTGACTTCGGAATGCCGGTTTCTTTAGAAAATGCATCGACCATGTTTGCAGCATCCGACGCAATATAGAGATTCATGTATCTTGCATCACGCTTTTTCCTCGGCATTTTCTATTCCTCTCTTTCTAGGCCTGCCTCTCTTCTGTTTAGGTTCAGTCGATTTTTCCAATCCATAAACATCATATACCTCTGCCGGGATACGATATCGTAAGCGTCTAATAGCCTTTGCTTCAATCTGCCGAACCCGTTCTCTGGTAATACCGAATTTTCTACCAACTTCTTCTAATGTATACTCGTGACCGTCATTCAGCCCCCAACGCATTCTCAGAATCTCTTCCTGGCGTTCCGATAAAGCTGATAACAACTTTGGCAGACGGTAATTCATGAAATCCTTTTCTTCCATAATCTTCAGTTGCTGACCATGATCAGAAAATACTTCATCATTGCCGTGGCTCACTACATCTTCAAAGTTCAATGGCGGTATAAGCAGGCAGCTTAACCGCTCTGCATTCTCTTCATCACATGAAGTGTATTTCAGCAACATCTCCTTTAACTGTTCCGGCTGTAAACTGTTAAAATCAATATTTTTTACCGTTGCTTTCAACTCTTTTACAATTCCTCGAGTGTATTCAACATAATGCGCCGGCATTTTACAGTTTGGTTGAAAATATGGAAGATACCGCTGCATATCCTGCATGATCCACCGGGAACAATATGTTGGAAACAACACCTGTACGTCATCATGATGCTTCCAGATAGCAGTCCAGATCCCAATGCAGGCTTCCTGGAATGCATCTTCAAGATCCAAACCATCTTGCTTATATGCCTGCAACGCGGCTTTAACAGCATTTCTCAACGACATATCAAAGATACGTTCAACTGATTCCTGTGCTTTTTCATTATTTTCATGCACATCTTTAAGAAGATAATCATATTCACCTTTTCTGGCAGCCTTGATATTTCGAACATACTCTATCATTGACTTCATTGACGGACAGACCCGGATGACTTCATCATAAATAGCATCATAATCAAGCTGAGCCATATCGAAGTCTTCCGGAAATTCATCGAAGTTACCTTCATTCCACTGCTCGCGCTTATCTGTCCATAATTGATGTAAGCCTTTGTACCGTCCACTCAAAGCCCGCTCTACTGAAATTCTGTCACGAAGAGCCTTCTTTCCCGATTCTGTGCTGTCATATTCTGCAATAAAACTTCCATCCACCTTCAGATCATGAATGATTTCATCTTTCAAATAATTAAATCTATTATCCAAAATCAAAGGCTCTGTTACATTAACTGGAATATTTGCATCAGTTTTCTCAGCATCGTAAAGTTTGAATACTTGATAGCTTCCCAAGCGTCCTTTTTCAGATGATATGGAATCAGGCGGTTGACCATCAGTTTTATAAATCCGAACGAACTGCAGCACCGCACTTGTCTTACCCGATAGAAAGCGCGCGTAAGAACTACTATGCCAAACAGGCATATACTTCTGTGAAAGCATCCTTAAGGCAGACCTATTCACTTGAAACTCAACCTGAGAATCAATCATCACAGCATAGCTATAATCAGGTTGTATGTTTTTTTCTTGAACTTTTTCTCGAACAATTGTTTTTTCACCGTAATATTTTCCCGGAGAATCAGCATAAGGGAAAAAATACAGATATTCTCCAATGTGTTCAGGATGAATAAGATTGCGTCCGAATGTAGTTATCTGACAACAATCATGAATCTTATTTCCTGCATCTTCCAAAAGGCATATCGTCGCAGGATCTTCACGTAATGCCCAGTTTATCTCTGCCACGATATTCCTCCCTTCACATATTCTTATTTACCGGTGGGAACTGATGAGCCTCATATAGATCTCCGATCTTATTCAGTCCATAGCACATGATAATCCGTACATACCTATATGGTGTTTCGATGCCGGGATACAGAAGGTTCATCAGTTTCAGGATATAACCATCCGGGTCAACTGAACCGACACTGTAATTATTACCTGACGTATCATAAGCTGCACCAAGCTGGTCCAGTTTATCCAGCGTATCAAAATCACGCTGGTAAAACTTAATTGCATATGCCATTGCGAATCGCGCTGCTGACAGAGCATCTACAAATATACCATCATCTTTCAAATGCGTTGCCACTCTGGATGAGTGCTTGGCAAGTGCAAGATCTCTAATATCTTCAGCCATATACAATCACCTCACTTAATTTCCGTATGAAGCGATGTAACACGCTCCAGATTAAATTCATTAATCAGATGTGAACCGAGCTCTTTTCTTGCAACCTGAGGATCAATTTCACCGTTATATGCAAGAAGCATTGACTGTTCTGCCATAGTAGGAAGAGCCCGTATAATATTGGCTTTGTTTGTCGGATCCAGACGACCAAATGGAGAGTCAATAATGATAGGTCCTCTCAAAGGAGCATTCTTATGAAGTGCGCCGATCAAAGAGAGTGCAACAAGATGCTCGTAACCGGAAGATCTTCCAGGTACGACATCACCATTACTGTTAATGATCTGTAAACCATAGTTATCATTGATTCTGAGTGCCACATAATCAGGATCGCCTGTCAGTCTTACAAACAGATCAGATGCATCTCTTTCAACATTCTTCTTCAACTGATCCCGATAAAGATCCATGCTTTCTGAAAAAACCATATACAGACCTTCGCAAAGATGATAATTTTCCTTAGCTCTGTTCAGATCCGCACCACCAGAACTCTTTTCAATCATCTTCATGATGCTCTGCTTCTTGTTTGAATCTTCTTCCATTCTCTGCTTCTCAGCGCGAATGGCATCACGAACGTCCCTTACATCAGCATCAACCAGATTATATTTTCTGGAAAGTCCTAAAACGGCTTCCTCATCATCCTGCATTCCATGACGTTTGATATCGCCCTGCAGTTCATCAATACGATTATGGCATTCAGTAACCTTGATCTCAAGTTTTGCTTTACGTTCTTCCAGAATCTTAACTTCCTGCCGCTGGTCAGTGACATTCATCGAAAGACTCCTTGCGTCTTTCAGAGCATCATTCAATTCATCAAGACGATCCCGCTCAGTTTCACTCAGACCTTTATAATCAGAAGAAGATTCATCAATCTCATCCTGCAAATGCTGAATAATATCCGGACCAATAGACTGGCCGCATACAGGGCATTCCCTTTCGGCTACAGCTCTGCGCATGGCATCAATGAACTGATTTGCAACCTGGCGTTTCTGTTTCTTGTCTTCCAGTGATTTCTGCTCAGTTTCCAGATTTTCACGAACATCTCGGATAGTAGTCAGCAGCATACCTTTCCAAGCTGTGCTCAAAGCAGTACGAATATCGACATTGACGGATTCCAGCTCTTCTGTTACATCCTTCAGATCTTTCTCGGCACTCTTTTTCTCTTCAAGCCATTTACGAAGCAGAACGGTTTCCTTCATCTGAGTTTCCAGAGAAGCCTTCTGCTTATTTAACTCAGCAAGTTGATCTTCTTTATCATCAATCACAGCCTGATGCTGATCGATAATTGTATTCAGACGTTCCAGTTCATCACTGTACTTCTGGGTATTATGGTCTGCGCGCGCAGCACGTGTCTGATCCCTTTCATACATGTTCAGACTATCGCGAATATCACCGACACCATTCTGTAACACTGGCATCCCAAGAATTTTCTCAATAGCTTTCTTAATCTGATCACCTTCAGCATTGTTATCTTCAACAAGCTCTTCATATTCCTGGAGAAGCTCCGCATCAAATAGGAAGAAACGAGACACCTGTTCAGGCATGATCATATTCAGTTCATGCTGCCCCTGTTCATGAGAAAGAACGCTGCCATTCTTACTTAAAAACGTTTCCCGTTCATAGTCTTCATCACTGGACAGATTCACAACCCCAGCACGCGGCTTGAACTGACGGGTTAGTTCATAATGGTCTCCGTCATTCGTCATCACAAGCACAACACTGTAACCATGATGCCCTTCCTTAGCTGCTTCCTGATTCTCCATCTCACTCAGATGCTTTAATTCACCATTCCGTCTTTCAATAACCCCAAACAGGGCATACCGGAAAGCATTTAACAATGTTGTCTTTCCGCGACCATTATTTCCCCAGAAAATAGTGACTCCTGACTGATCCGTGAAGTCGATGACTTGCTCACCCTTGTATGGTCCAAAATTCTGGAGTTTCATCCGATCAAAATGCAGCACTGCCATCACCTCCAGTCTGCCGGTTATTGATATAATCAGCTATGATTTTCATTGTTTCTGTTCTTGCCTTAGCCCGATCATCCTGATTGGTATATTCTGCCAGTGCAACCTTTTCCACAAGTTCCTTAGGAACATATGGATATTTTGATGCTCTGACAGATTCAAGTGCCTGCAGAAGTTCATCAAGATTCTGTCTCGTCTCCGTCATCTTCATATCCTCCTTCGCTGACTTTAGCAAAATCTATTCCATATCTTCTCGCAATCATCTTCAGATCAAATACACATGATGGATTCTCGGCACTGCCTCCGAACTCAATCGCACGTGACAATTCTCCTTCGATAATTGATGTGCTTTTGTCATTCTGATCAAATGATTCTTCCGGCACTGCTATTGCATCATATAGTCGCGCAATGGCTTTCCCTGGTGCCTTACGCAGAATTCGTCCTCTTCGTTGAATAAACTCACGTGGATTCTTGGAAGACGCAAGAATCAATGCATCCGTGACTGATGGTATATCTACACCTTCATCAAGACAGCGGATTGACACAAGAATGCCTCCAACCTTATTGAAATACTCCAGCGTTGAAGTACGGTCACCAAGCATATTTGAATGATATTCATGTGCATCGAAATGATTCTCAAGCAGAAGGTTCAATACCTCTGTCAGTTGATTCTGATCATCACAATAAACAATCCATTTCTGCCCATTCTGATAATTCTTTTGCAGAACAGAAAGAGCCAATGGCACCTTTTCATGTGCCTGTTTCACAATTCTGGATCGTTGAATCATCAGATTCTGTAAATGCGGATCATCCGGCATAGCACCATCGGATAATTTTCCAGACATACTGATTGCAATCAGCCGATTTATTTTCTTTGTCAATTCATTCCATTCGTCCTGTTCCTCTGCGTCCAGATGTACAATCTGTGGAAAGTAGAAATACTTTGTTAACACACCTGATTTAATTGCATCCTGCAATGTAAAGACAGGTTGGATAATACCTCCAAAATATTCCAGCATCTCAGCAGTACCTTCCGGATCGCCATATCGTTTTGGAGTTGCTGATAGACCAAGCCGTTCACCTGCATTAAGCTGAAAAAGCTTTCTATGTTCCGGACTTCCGATGCGGTGTACCTCATCAGCCACAAGCAGAAGATGAGGTCCCTGGACAACATCTTTAATAAAAGCATCAGTACAGGCAGTATCCATGATTGCTATCGTGATACGATTCATATCGACATCCGAATGCGTCCATAAAGACAAAGTCCTGTTACTTTTCCATCGATTGTTTCCATCACCACACAGAAGAAAATAAATATCGATGTTTTTTATATTTGCTTTAATCTCATCTCGCCATTGGTACAACAATTCCTTCGACGGCACAAGAACAAGTACAGACTGATGCCTGTTCAATGCATCTCTTATTGCACAGATAGCTGTATATGTCTTCCCGCTGCCGGTGGCATGTTCCAGAATACCTCTTCGTCCGTTCTTAACCCAGTTTTCAAGAGCCTGCACCTGATGTGGTCTCGGAGTTTTACCTGAATTTTTCTTATCTGACCGCCATTTCCGCGACAGATTGATTTCTGTAGAGATCTCCTGGGTAAGCTGTTTCCAGTCATAACCATTGCTCTTTTCAATCAGTTTCTTTTTCAATGCATCCGGGAACTGATAGACCAGAACATCAGATTCTTCGCCACACCACAATTTATCAAAATAGATTGCGGCACTGTATGCACGCAAAGAATCGCGTGGATCTTCCCAGCTTGGAAATACATCAATGGATTCTGAATTCCCATCATCAGACAATCCCTGAAAAGTCTCGTTCATAGATCCTCGGAAGCCGACAGAATTATTGTCTGCATCTGTAAAGATCCCCACCTTGTCATGAAACAGTCTCTGAAGATCAGGTTCCATTCCTGTCTGAGGAACAGCGATTTTCACCTCCAGAATTCCTTCGGCCACAAGGCATGCCAGAACCCGATATGGCTTATCCGTCTGCGGTGAATCAAACAAACCATCCAGTTCCTGTGCAAGGGAATGCTGCACAATCTCATCATTCCGAGCCGAATATCCTTCGCTCATAGCAGCTTTATCTTTATCAGACAGAACAGGAGAGCAGATGATTCTCATCTTTCCACCATTCTCAACAAATTGTTTCAAAGCATTCCAGGCAATGATATAGATCGTACTGCCAAAATATCCTGATATTCTGTCATATCTTACAGAGCTGCGCATCGCCGGAAGATAGAACTCTTCAGCTATATCATCATCTGACTTGTTATACGCAGGCTTAAACTTATAATCACGCAGTCCCATGATCCGCTTTCTCCATCATGATCTGATAATCAATGTCAAATCGTTTCTTCAAACCCTGTACAAGAAACTTCCGGCGGCATATCACAACGGTTTCTTTGTTATGCTTCTTATGAACATATACATCGTTTTCAAAGCCTTTCAGAAGCTGCCGCAGATAAATCTGAATATTTGCCGAATATGCGAACTCCCGATGTTTATCAAGTTCGAACAGAACCCAGAGGCCGTCTTCAGGATCATCAAACGGTGTCGCATAGCCGATAATCAAAACGGTTGAACCGTCGGATTCATCAAAATGAGCCCGTTCTCCTCGTTTCTGACCATCAATAATCAGTTGAACCTTATATTCATCTTCCGATCTGCCGCCCGGCGGAGCCGTACAGTTCCAGATATAAAGCTTCACTTCACGATTAAATGGAAACTGAAGATACATCTTCATTGGCTTGCGATTATCATTCTCGATACCTTTTGCGTAATCACCAATATCTTCTATGAACATCCTGTGCAGTTCTCTCTGAGGTAATCTGATACTCATACGCGCCTCTCAATCCCTTTGTACTTATCCTTGAGTTTCGGACTGCAGATCATGTTCACGTCATCACCCTGATACTCTTTATTCATCCAGTTCTTCAGATGATAATCAGCAATCAGCGGTTCGGGCAAAGGCATATTGTCTTCATTAACCGATACGTATCCGTCCGTCACTTTCCAGTTATGATCATCATTCAGATAGTCTGTCAGATGCTGATAGAACACCGTTTTCGTCTGCGGCTTCTCATACAGACCGACAGTCGGAAACCACGCCTGATAAAGATCATATACAAATGCAAAAGGCAGCAAGCTCCAGCGGCAGCGCGGTATCATCTGCGAGAAGAAAGCATCAAGATTCTTCTGATAAACATCTTCCGTATGGAACTCTACTTCACGCCATTTCTGGGCCATGTTGCAATAATCAGGATTGATCTCGATATAAACAAAATCCCGGCCAAGTTTTTCAGCAGCAATAGCAGTAGTCCCCGATCCGCCAAATGGATCAAGAACGACATCGCCTTCATTGGTGCCTGCCTTAATGAAGAATTCAGCAAGCTTCATCGGAAACCGAGCAGGATGACTGACACCGAACTGCTTGCAAAGACGATGGAATGTATCATTACTGGATGTGTTACTGATCGTAAGTACACTGCCCGGATCTGCGCCGCCATTGTTCTTCCATGGATGGCTCAGATCAAAGCTATGACGGGAAGGACGGCTGTTCTCTCCTCTGTCTCCCTGCGGCCCAGCAGCAAACAATTCTTCCATACGGTTGCTGTACGGCTTTCTGATTGGATCCATGTTGAATGTCCAGGCATCAGATTCGCTGAACCAGAAACAATATTCATGAGACTTCTTTGTACGTCCCATTGTTCCGTGTGAAAAGATATTCGGCGGTGTTGCCGGATTATACCAGATGTAATCACGGACCAGATGGAAGCCCACCTGTTCTACCATCATGACAACCAGCTTGAATACATAAATGCTCTGATATTTACCATCCAGCTTATCGCTGATATTTAGCACAAAACTGCCAGTCGGCTTAAGAATCCGATACATTTCCTTTGCTCGTGGAAGGAACCACGCATCAAACTTATCCGGTTTGATCTTAATACCAGTTGCACCATAGTCCTTAATCTGATCCGCATACGGCGGGGATGTAAATATGAAATCAATGCTATTGTCAGGCAGCTTCTTCATCTCTGCCAGGCATTCGCCGTTTATAAACTGACCCATAGTCTTCTTCACTTTCACAATTAAAACAAAGCGCTTTCAGATAAAGATATTATATCATCTATTCCTGTTGAAACCGCTACTATTTTCAAACAAGCTGTTAGCGGCGGGCAGAAAGAGCCCTTTTCGCCCGACTCAAATGGCCTTTTTCACCCGACCCGAACACTATCAACAGATTTACCTGGCCCAGTTCGATTTTAATTTCCCTATTTTCTTCTGGAAATGCGTTCTGCCATTCATAATGCCAGCTGGATTCATCATACTTGTTACTTCTTATCCATGAATCTTTACAGTATTGAATTGAATGATGTGCAAAATGATGCCTTCTAATATCACCTTTCTTCGTGATCAATTCTGTTCCACAATACGGGCAGAAATAAGCTTGGTTACTATGCGTATTTTCAATCCAGACTCTCTTATCATCTTTGTCAACGGCGAACTGCATTATTTATCCTCGTCAAGATAGAAGAGATCTTCGAACTTACAATCTAAAGCTGCACAAAGAATAGCCGCGAGATACGCCGATGGAGAAAACTGTCCTGTTTCAATACTCGAAATGGTATTTCTTGATGAGCCAACAAGTTTTGCCAGATCAGATTGTGACAATCCCTTTTTGACTCTGAACTCATGGACCCTGTTCTTCAATAAAAGATGTGATTTCATAGTAATCAAATCGTCTCCACAAGAAAGAAAACCAGACTTACCAACGCAGTAATTGCAAAGATGATTCCAACTATTTTCTTCCACTTCTTCCCATAAATTTTTCCTTCAAGCAAATAATTTGTAGATAATGATGCGGCAAGGATAAAGATTATCCCTAAGTCCCACTGATGGTTCGCAATAAACTTAATGAACATTACAACAACGCAAGCTAATAATGTGATTCCAAATGAGAGCTGATCTCCCGCATCCATTGTTGTGCGTTCATACTCATCGTTAGAATTATCTTCCTGAGCTTTTTTCAAGATTTCTTCGTTTTTCATTTCAGCCCCCTTTTGCCAAGTTTTGTTTGCATTTACATATTAGGTTATGCCAAGTTTACTTGTCAATGCAATAATCTCAATCTTTGCCACTGATTGTTCTGCTAGTTAATTTCATTCATGAAAGGTTTAATGGGATGACATGCAACATCGATTGTGATTTTCCAACAACGAGACGGGATATGGTGAATATCGTCAATAAACATACCTGTTCCAGCAATTTGACCTCAGATAGAAAACCAATAAGAACAACAATAAAAGATCGCATACACCATTGCCCACATAAGTGGTAAACGAAGCGATCTTCTATTGACAGCAACACCATGATGAGAATGTTTCTTTCAGCCATTCCTGGCACCTGCGGAAAGTCTTCTCGCTAGGTTAGCAGCCGAATACGGGATCATCAGCACATACGGTACCGTCTACACCTTCTTCAATAACGATGGACTCATAATGTTTAAAAGGAGCCAGGATATCCGGAAGCTCCCTGTGAAACTTGTGACAGGAGGGATTGGTGCATTGCATTCTACGGATGATATATATTCTTCGATCTCTATCGTAGGAAAGGCCAATGCGCTTTACAGAATCACGATAGGCAAGCTCATGGCCGCACAAAGGGCACGGAACAGTTTCATTACTCCTAATCAAAAAGAGTATCGGACTTATCCAGCGCAACACTCTGATGGGCTGATATTAATCAAGGTTTTTGACCAGCCTCAGAGGGTTTATCGGCAAGGATAGAAAGGACTTCATCTGAGGTTTTTTCCTTTCTTGCATGTGACACTATAAAAAACAGATCAGTGACATTCAATCTGATCTGCCAAGGGCCATTTCATATGAGGCGCAACAATATGGTAAACCTGCCGGGTCGATGACAAAGGAATGATTTCTTCTTTCACACTGCCCCATAAGAAAATCCGGAAGCCAAAAGACACAGGGTCTCCAAAATCCTTGGGGGAGTGAAGTTTGGGGGACCACTTTGGGGGACCTCCTGAATTCAACTTTGGGGGACCGGGATTCTTTTGAATTTTATTGACATATTTCAAGAATAAAAGGAAAGAGTGACCAGCGGGGATATACCTTGCCAGCCACTCTTTTTCGCTCCTATCATGGTGATTGCTGTGTCAACGACGAAGGAGCGATGATTAACAAAGAAAGTATAACAAGGATTTTGAGACTTGGTGATGATTCTGCAGACGTCACCGATGTTCAGATAAGCAGCGACACTATTGAGGTCACTCTGCAGAAGAAAGATCAGGTGATGTTCTGCACTGAATGAGGATGCCGGATGGAATCTAAAGGTATTCGTGCGCGAAAGGTAAACCACCCTGTCATGCAGGACGGCTATAAGCTGATTCTGCACGTCAAAGAACGCAAGTGGCACTGCCGAAACTGTAATTTCTATACGCACGACCGATTCAATTTCCTGGAGGACTACAAGCAGAACACCTCCCTGGTCCCGATCATGATCGTAAATGAAATGAAAGACCTGCATGTCACGGCCAGGCAGGTTGCTGAACGCTTCAATGTATCAGATACCTATGTTATGACAACATTTATGCAGTACGTGAATATGCCCCGCCTGAAATTCACGGAGGCGATCTGTGTGGATGAGGTTCACATGGTATATGACCGTAGAGATCTGTACAGCCTGGTAATCATGGATTTCAAGAGCGGTCAGGTGATTGATATGCTGCCAAACCGCTATGAGAGCACTTCACAGGAATACTTCCTCAATATCCCGAGGGAAGAGCGTGCAGGCGTCAAGTATCTGATCTGCGATATGTACAAGCCATATATCAATTACGTGCAGAGATACTTCTACAATGCCATTGCGATCGTTGATAGTTTTCATGTGATTCAGCTGATCATCAACCGGATCAGGCAGTATATTCGCATGGTCATGAAGAAATATCAGGAGCTCGACAGAAAGGAACTGAAAGAAAAGAATTACAGAAATAACGCAAGCCATAAGACGATGCGTGAATCACGCGAGGTCACTTATCTGAGACGTTATGACTACTTCCTTCTGAAAAATCATGATGACATCGACTTCACGGCTGGCTGGCGTACTTCAAAACGCGGAAATGAATATTACTTTGATCCCTACGTTTATGAGAAGAATTTCTTGGGACTGGACAAGAACTTTTCGAAGATTCGTGACCTCAAAGAATTGTATGTCCAATTCAATAAGAGACACGTCAACGATCCCGAAGGAGCTTCGGAAGATCTGAATAAGATCATTGATACTTATCAGAACAGTGATCTCTCCATGTTCAGGGAGATTGCTGTCACTCTGAAGACGTATCATGACAACATCGTCAACTCTTTTACCTACATCTCCGGAGCTGACAGAAAGAACTCTAACGAGATGATGACACGACTGTCCAACGGCCCCATGGAGGGATTTAACGTCCTGCCAAAGGATCTCAAAAGACAATCCAGAGGCGTCAGTAATTTCGAATACACCCGCAACAGAATCCTTTGGGCAACACGTGAGCAGAAACCAATGCTTGCGATACCTCGCAGCCGCGAAGACGTTCATACTTCTACCGGAAAGAAGCGCGGCCCATACAGTAAACAAAGCGGCAAGCAGGATACCTCATTAGATAAATAATACGGAGGAAAGTCGTTGACGCAGCACTCCTGCCAGATCGATGACAGAGGATCATCTCTTCTGTCATACTGCCCCACAAGAAAATCCGGATATTTAAAAATTTGAGGGGATGGTGACCTGCATTTCAAGGTGATGGGGTTGCCATCTTTTATGTATGTCTGTGAAAGTTTAAGACTCTGGGGTTTGCTTTTTTTGTACAGGTATTGTTCGAATTGGATGAAAAAGACTATCCTTCAGGTAAAGGAGGAATGTTGAGCTCCTGGCAATAATAAAAGCTGGCATCCCCAAACCCTTCGCAGTCCAGCACATGCCAGCGACTCCATTATAGACCTGTCTGATGATCATGATTCATTGTCATTTGCACAAGCTCGTGGAGTTTGTTAAGAATCGCCTGATTCATTCCTCAAACGATTCTTCCACACAGGAAATCATTACAAGAGCTGTTCAGGTCTTTTATGATCAGTCGGTTTCCGAACTGATTGTGAATAATGGCTATCTGTATTACGCAAAGTACAGCAGAAGATTTACCATTCTTGATCATACTGTGCCACTGATCATTAAGCGTGTTTACCGGAAAGGCTCGTCTGCAGATGCAGTTCTGCTGTCTTTCATGATCCCCTACAGCAGCCGCACCGCGGACGATTTTACCGCTGTTCTTACTTCATGCGGGGATCGTTCCTTTACCGTTGAAGAAAGCGGTAATTCCTTTGACTATGACGCTGTACGGCTGATCCGCTGGAAGTTCAACCGGTACTGGCAGAGTATTCTCAATACCAGGCGCATTTACCTCAATACGGATATAACCACGAATTGTATTACCCTGCTTGGCAGGCAGTTCCTGCAGAACAGAAAGCTGCGCTGCCAGCTCGTTTTCACATGACCTCTTTTTCTCACAGCAGGAATATCAAAGAAGCCTCTGCGTTCCTATTCTGAGGGCAGAAGGGATGAAAGCCGATCAATACCGAACGAAGGAACGTTTCACCTCATCATTTTGAAGAAAAGCCCTTCGTTCATCATTTTGATTCGGCTTTCCGGAAAGGAATTCATGCATGGTATACGGTATTCAATCGATTCCCTGCAGAATCAGAGGTCATCGGTATGTCTCTTAACACGAATAAAGAGGACATCATGGAGCTCTTCGGCCTGGAAGACAGTGATGTGGAGGACTTCCAGTATCAGAACTTGAATGGAAATGCACAGATCTCAGTCCGGCTCGTTCCGCACTATGAGCCCTGCCCGGAATGCGGCTGTAAAACTCCAAGGATCAAAGATTATTACTGGAAGAAGATTACGCACAGTGTTCTTTCTGATCGTAAATGTACGCTGCTTTACCGGGCCAGACGATATGTCTGTCCGGTATGTCATCGAACCTATGCAGAGAAGAATCCATTCTCCTTTGGCAGTATGAGTATCTCCGCATTCACGGTTCAGAGAGTGCTCACGGATCTGAAGAACTATAACGAGACATTCTCTTCCGTTGCGCGCAGGTATCATCTCTCTCCTGCCACAGCTGCCTATCTGTTTGATGATCACGTCAGTCTTCCCAGGAAACCTCTGCCGGAGATGATCAGCTTTGATGAAGTCTATGCCTTCCGCAACTACAGCGAGAAATTCGTCTGTGTTCTTATGGATTTCCAGAGACAGACGCCCATTGATTTCCTGAACTCCAGACGGGAAGATCGGCTGCTCAGCTACTTTATGAAGATCCCGCTGGAAGAGCGGAAGAAAGTCAAAGCCTGTTCCTTCGATATGTACGATACCTATCGAACGGTCATGAAGAAGTGTTTCCCGAACAGTATCGGTATCGTGGACAGATTCCATCTCTGCCAGGAACTGGGACGCCAGACCGACAGTGTTCGAATCCGTGCCATGAAAGGAACCACAAAAGGTTCCGATGAATACTATCTTCTCAAGAAGTTCAACTGGATTCTCTACAGGCATTCCGACAGCAGCACAAAAGATGGTAAGAAGCTGTTCGATCCAAACGGACAGAGAAGATATAACAATCATTTCAAATTTCCGATTAACTACTATGATCTCCGCGAGAAGCTCCTGAAAATAAGCCCTGAGCTGATGGAGTCATGGAATCTGAAAGAAAAAGTATACGACTACTATGAGACCGCCACGCCCAACGATAGGGAGCAGAAACTGAACGAACTGATTACGGAGTTCAGGAAGTCTCAGGTACCGGAAATGCGTCACTTCGCCAGCACACTGACCAAATGGCGGACCGAAATCATCAATTCTCTTACTACCTACGGCTACATCTACAAGGTCGATTCCAAGACCGGCAAACCCAATGCCTATCATAAGCGGATGACCAATGCGATCATTGAAAACCGAAACTCAATCTGTAAGTGCATCAAGAAGAATGCGAACGGCTATCACAACTGGGACAGATTCCGCAACCGCCTCATGTACGTTCTGGACAAGGATGCGACCTACTCATTGAACCCGATACACTCGAATGTCACAAAAACGGCGAAATAAAAACTTGGCCTCACAGCTGTTCAAACCAGTTGTAAGGTCATGTCTTACTTCAGATGACTCGGGCGCTGAGTTCATGATTATGGGGCGCCAGTTACCCCAGAGATTTATCGCTCCGGTTTGACTCTAACCCCACACATTTCAAAAGCGCCGAAAATCCGGAAGCCAAAGGTCACATCACTGTGAACCCGGCAGCTTCCGGACCTTTTTCATTTCAGAGTCATTTCAGGGCCTCTCCCCCAAAGTCTCCCCCAAGGTTTTGGGCTTCTCCCCCAACCTTTTTGGAGAGCCGATTGGAATTAGTTCCATCAGTTTCGACTGGATTTTCTACCATGCAGGAAATGAAAGCTTGAATGGCCCTTTCTTTCCGACCCACACTTCAGATCGTACTTTTCTATGTTAAAAACATTTTTCCTGCGGAACCACTCCTGGTCGCTGTAGTTATTCATCAAATTGCAGAGCCACGCCGGAGTGAAGACCTCTGCTTTTTTCCGAGTTCGCGCAGCCTGCGCTTCCAGCGATTTCTGAATACGCGGCTTGATGATGTCCGCGTGCTGCAGGAGCAGATCCCTGTCGTTCTGCTCTTTATCTGTAAACCCGTTGCCGTACTCCTCTTAGGTGCCCGTCGCCCAGATGATGTTCTTCTTTGTTGATTTATCCTGAAGAAGAATATCGAGGAGCGGCGCTACAGGAGCACTTCCAATGTCTATTAACTTTTCCACTAAGACAGCGTCCCTCCTTCCTCATTCCTCCGTTATCGTCTTATTCTTTATGTGATACGCAATTCCTCTGCTCTCACAAAAGTCAATCACAGTTTTCGCGCATTCATTATAGAAATGCATATGTTCGGCGTAAGCCGTGACTGTCTTGTTATAGTTTGTACGCCCGAAGATAATCCTATCTGTGAAGCTCACTGCCTCAAGGATTTTCTCCAAGTTTTGTTCGATCAGATTCGGTGTTGGGTAGGGCTCAATGCTTACCCATGTTTTAGAGCTAGCATCATGAAGTGCCTTCAAAGCAGCAAGTCGATCTGCATAAGGCGCTGACCCCGGCTCCACTTTCTCTCGGTATTTCTCGTCAAGCGAGATTAGCGTAATGCCGTATTCGTTCTCGCTGTAAAGATCTTTAAGCTCAATAGGGAGGATCCCCTTTGTCAAAACACAGCATTTGATGCTGTCTCTATTGAGCCTTCTGATAGCTGCGAGGCTCATTTCCTGTATTTCAGGATAATCTACCATGAACGGATCTGTTGTGAAGCAGAGCTGCACAGACTGTATCTTGTCCTTTAGTTTCGGTATTTCCTTATCAAGGAGTTCGATTGTATTCGATACAAGGAAGGGCCTGCGCCATTCATCGTAATCCTTAATCTGGCCGAAACGCTTTTTCTGCAGGAAGGCGTAGCAAGGGTACTTACAGCCATGCGAACAGCCGAGCACGTGATTCATTGTATAATCACCGTACTCGACGCCCGTCTGGTAGAGCATACTCTTTCTTTCTATGTATCCAGCTACCTTCATTTAGTTCACCCACCTGACTTTTACCGTTTTTCCATGTCCATCTGTCATAAAGAAAGAGGGCTGGCCTTTTTTTGTATAAGCAGGATGGCGGTCTACTGCAAGTCGTCCTTCTTTTTCAAGTTTCTTTAAAACTTTTTCAATCTCACCTGGTTTGCAAATTGCTCCATACTTTACAAAATATACAGCAAGTGCTTCAGTAAGAGACGTCCAATTGCTGCACTGGGAGAAATGATCAATCACACTGCTTCTTATCTGATCTGCGTCAATAATATTGTTGTTGAAATCCTCTTGAAACAGTGACATCTGTCCGCTGTCCTGAATCTGCTTCAAAAGTTCCCAGCGATTGCAGATGTTTTCAGCCATCAATACACACCCCGCCGGATGATTTGTGGCGTGGATCATTCGGTACTTTGGGTGCTGATTTTGATGTATCCGAATGGGCATATTCAGCACATATTTGTAACTTTGCCTCAGCCTTAAACAGTATTGCTCAGAAAAGAATTCCTCTGCCTCGTAGCCATTTATTTTCCCACTCGTATACTGCTGAATGATATCTACCCAGTAATCGCCACCGGCAATATCATTTAATGCCTGCATGGATTTATCCGAGGCATCAAGAACAGTCGGCTCATATTCTACAAGGTCATCAAAGAAGGAGTCCTCCATTTTCAGTGAGCTTCCCATTACTCTACAACCTTCGCGAATAAAGCCAAACGAGTTCATATTAATAAGCAATTCTATTGAGCTGAACTGACCATTTGCAAATTTATCGAACTTTGAGCAATCCAGCGCCTTAATGCCATAAGGATCAATGTAAAGGAACACATTGTAGCCTTTTTTGCTTTTTAACAGATCGTCGATCTGGTCTTCATAAGCACCCGAAACAATCTCGACTCCAGGATACATTACGAGATTCTTTTTCAAGTCATCCGCGTAATTCAGATCAATAAAAGCCGGAGCAATATTGAGATGACCATCCTTCTTGGTGGAAGCAAGTGCCTGCTGCATGACATCCAGCGCAATGAGAGGAGAGCCGGGCTGGCCGTCATCAAACATACCCTTACCGGCAAAGCAATCGACATATGCGATTGGTCTTCCAGTGTATAGAACTTTAGACATATAAGGTTTGAGATAGCATCCAAGCAGCTCATCCTTTACCTTTGACCACGGCTTTTTTTCTACAAAGAAGTCATCATTCTTTTTCGACATTCCGGTTCACCTCATCCCTATATTAAAACGGCATCTCATCATCTGATTCAAACGAAAAACCTCTTCCTCTGCTGGTACCACTAGGTTTACTTTGTTAAAAGCCTTCAGGTATTTCTCCTTAAACAGCATTGTTGGCTTTCCACAATACTCGCAGTATCTGTCATTTCAAGCATTTCTGTGAGTATAAAATCCTCCCTATTAAGTCAAGACCATTTCGGCTTGAAATAAAGCTTTTTTGAATGTACCTCGAAGTACTTGCCATAGTTATGAATCGATCATTTCTTACATTGAATGCGAAATCATAGAAGAACGGGTTCGTTGAAAACAAGAACGTCTTATTTCTTCAATAAACAGCTCTTGTTCTCCCATCGCTTCTATGGCGGCGAACCTCCCGTGTCTACCAGGATCACTGCATACTGCGCAGGTCCCAACTTCCTTCGTTCCGCTTGTCCATAACCTGGGCGTCGGCCAAGCTTTTTTACGGGATCATGTCCCAAGGTTAATATATCTGCCGACTTGCCACGACAGCACTGCTTGCGCAGCGGACGTTAGCCTGTCATGGCTTATCGGTAATGCTGAACTGCCTTATCATCCGTCGATCACAAGGCAGATCTCAATGTCTGAACTTCAGGCACTCAGATCTGCCTGTGACATATTTCTTTGATGCTTACGCTGCAGCCGGGCGAATAATGTCTGACGTCATCTTCCGACCATCGTACGGGGTCCCTGTTGTCAGAATCTTGTAGAAGACCCTCATTGCTTTACAGCCTACTGCAATCAGAGACTGCATCTTCTTTAACGGGTTCTCTGCACGCGTCGTGTAGTATGCATGGATTGCCGCAAAATCTCTGTTGCGGCTAATGAGTGATATTGCCAGCTGATATACGCACCACCTTAATCTCTTGCGCCCCCGATAGCTGATCCCGCTCTCTCCGTTATGCTTGCCGGAGCTGTCTGCTACGATCGCAAGTCCAGCCAGCTTCTGAAGAGCCTTGGCATCCTTGATTCTGCTGATATCTCCGACCTCAGCCACAAACGTCAGTACTGAGATCGTCCCTACACCGGAAATATTGAGCAGCTCTTTGGTGTTCGGGACCTGCCACAGCAGATCAGTTACTTCTTCCATGATTCGATCCTCTCTTGATCTGTACGTCTCCAGATCATTCAGAAGATCCATCAGTTCCATTCTTGCGGATTTTGGAGCCTCTTTCCGGCCAATGCTGTTCTTCGCGGCTTCGTACAATTTCTCTGCTCTTCTTCTGCCTGCTCCTTTCACTTTGTTATCGCTCCACACCTTCAGAATTCCATCAATTCCTGCCTCTACAATGTCCTGTGGAAGCGGGTATTTCTTCAGAATCATCGTCCCTGTCACATTGTCGACGTTGCCATACACGTCAAGGTATTCCGGGAAGTAGATGGAAAACCATCTGGCTACTCTGTTCTTGATCCTTGCCAGTTCTTCCACTGCACGGGCTCTCTGATTCGAAAGTTCCCTGATTTCCGCATAAACTCCTTCAGGAATATAAGGGAGGCAATAACGCCCGTCGCTTGCCAGTCCTGCTATCACCTTCGGGTCTTTGCGGTCATTCTTAGAAGGATCGTTGTCATCGAGTTCCTTTAACTTTTTGACCGCAGCCGGATTTACCTGCGCAAGAATCATTCCGCTGTCCTTGATGTACGTCCCCAGATTCATCCAGTAATGAGGCGTCGGCTTTCTTCAGCGATTAATTTTCACCTTTCCTCATTCAGACGACGGAAAATATGAAACCGGATCACAATTCCGCAATCCGGCTTTTGTGGGATCAAAAGAAATTCCCTCTCTGATCCCGAATATTATTGTGATGATCAGTCACTGTCTTTCCAGACGTATGAAATTGTGTAATCTTCCGCCTCTTTGGAAGCGTTTATTAGACTGGAAATAGTGTTTGTTGTGCTTATCTTTGTCTGTTTCCAGAATTCATCATTTTTCATCAACTTTTCTTCCTGATTTTTTTCAAGCGCGTCCTTTAATGCCACAAACTCGCTGATGTTTACAGAAGTAAAAATGGAATTCTTCACGTCATATGCCTGAAAGGTATCGTTATCAATCTGGTTTGACATAATATACGGCTCATTTAGCGTAATCTGAATCGTCTTCTTATCGTCATCAACTTCAATCTCAGTATCGTCCAGATTAACACCGACACTGATTACACCAGAATAAGTAAAGACTGTCTTATCAGTAGAGAACGGGACCTTGACTTTTTTAAAAACATAAGCAGATTTTTCATACACATCAGCGTCTGTATAAAAATATTTATACGAAACCAGCTCAGCTGCTGGCACAATAACCTCCCTTATCGTTGAAGGAGTAACATAAAAAGGAGATGGTGACGATATTATAATTGGCGTTGATGTCGGCTGTGGAATGGATGTCGGAACCGGCTCAGGGTTGGGTGAAGGCCTGTTTATAAAAAGAATGGCATTCGTAATCACGAGCCCAATAATAAGCAGCACCATGATAAAAGTCGACATCTTCACTGTCTTTGGTAATTTTGGCTTCTTGTTGTTTTGCCTCTTCTCTATTACTTCATCGTCCTTCGTTTCATCTGTCATAAAGAAAACGGTCCCCCTAACCTTAAATGATTCGAAATTCCCCGAAGTGGATAGTCAGCCTTTATGAATGCAGCCGCTATTCCTGTTGAATATATTGTACCCTGTATTAATGGACAACGAAGGCCAATTTCATCCACCAGTTAAGGCACGTACAGATATGGAAATGAAATATAACAATTTCTGTCGAGAAAACAGAAAAACAGCCATCAGCTATAGAAGAGATGAAATGACAGTTGATGACTGATTGGGGGTAGTTTGTTGATGGATTGTTGATAATTGTTTGTTTCTGCTGGTCCCATCGTGCTTGTGCATGGGATGAGACTATTCGCAAGGCCGAATTATGCTGCTTTTCACTGATCCGCACATGTACGCAGCACAAAGAACTTCTGTCCCGTTTCTTCCTCTGGTTCCACTGATGCCGAAGCGGTTATCCTGCTGCGGTGATGCGGTTTATATCGTGAGTGCGTACATTTCTGACGCAAGGAGCTGTTTTGTGATCTTAAATGCATCAGACCATTGCTGTCTGCGGGGCTGATTCCAATGAATGCTGGGATCAATGACTTTGATGAGAAGCGGCACTTTTTCCTGAATCCACATACCGCGCCTTGCAATGGCGGCAGACGCCCCTCCTTTCATCACAAATCCTGTCGAAACCATTGAGGTTTTAAAGACGAGGTAGTTTGAAACGCCTATCTATTCTGACCTATTCATCCATACATTCATGCACATAAAACGAGACTTTGAACGTTTTCGCCATTTCGTCCAAAGTCCCGTGTCTGCCGCCTGCCGATGATGCATTATGAAAACGAATCAGATGAATCCTTTTTTACCGCCACGTAATGGATCAGATCACCATCCGATGAAACAGTCTGAAGATCATAGTATTTTCTGACCATCGTCACCAGATTTTCCGCCTCATCAAAGGAGGCCTGAATCAGAAGATCAAAATCTTCCGTGTCCGCATTCTCAATATAGGTTTCCCATTGTGCCCCGTAGAATGGCGTCCCCGTGGTCGTCGGCGCAAATACGCTGCCGCCCACCAGAACATAGGCATAGGAATTGTTACTGCCGATCATGACGTCCTGTGATTTCGACTTCAATGTTTCACTGGAACACTGCTCAAAGAATGCCTCATCCGCCGGCTCAATCCAGATCTGCCCCACAGCTTTACTCTGCACAAGATCCGAATGCAGCGTCGAAGCCGGAGATCCGCCGCTCACACGATAGGAAAGCACATCATACGAACACTGACACACAATCGCAGATGCCAGCAGCACCTTTATTCCCTTAGGATCCTCCTGCATCAGAAGAACCAAAGCTACCATCGCAAAGCCGCAGAACCCGCATACCGAAAGCGCACCGTTGTTGGTCGTCTGAAACACAATCAACAAGGCCGCCATCAGCACCCAGAGACATACAATCAACGGCCGCCTGCGCCGCCTGTATGCAGCGTACAGTGCAATCACCACCAGGAAGAAATAACGATAATAGCCGTAAAAGGGGATCACCGTCTTGAACCACACCTGAACCATCGCAAAAAGAAAACATCCAGTGCAGAACAGGACCGCCTTCGACATCCCGCCAAAGACCGGTTTTCTATCGATTCTTCTCCATCCAAGCAGAACGATGAAACACACCGCACATCCCGCAAGGTACCTGAAGGCATAACGCAGCTCACTGCGAAAGGCATCCATCCTGTCCCCCAGCGAATACTGATGCGACTCATCCAGAAGAATCATATGAACCGCCTCAGTCAGACCATGAAATCCACCATTGCCGACCAATGCCGGAACAATCAGTACCATCCCGAACAGCGCACACCACAGAAGATACCTTCCCGCACGCCGGTAATCCTTCTCCCAAAAAAACAGCACAAGTACCGGCATCACCAGCAGAACCATCGTCGGATAGCACACTGCCAGCAGAAACGACTTCAGCGCAAACAGCGCAGCCGACAATCTACCATAGCGCAGATAGTCATACAGATCCATCAGCACATACAGAAGAAACAGCGCCGTCAGATTGGAATGTTCCAGAGAAATGATGCTTTTCGCACTGAACGTAAACACAAAGAGGCCGCTCAGTATCGCAATCTTCTGATCATTGGTCTCCCTGTAGACGAAGCGATACACCGGAACCGTACCCGCAAAATAGAGAATCCCGCTGAACAGCCGGAACAGAAAAACCGCATTCACTTCTGACAGCAGACGGCACAACGCAAACAACGGCGTCATCAGCAGCGCCGAAAACTGATACGGATCAAAGAGATCAACCAGATACATCTGCCCCTGTGAAAAGCGGAACATCATCGAAAACGCATACTGCTCATCCACATCAAAGCCAATATGAATCTTCACCAGAATGCTCGCAGCACAAAGAAAAAACAGTATGACAACCCCGCGATTCCGTTTCTCCAGAAGACTGCTCATATACGTTTTTCCAGAAGGCACACGTTTTCCATGTGCCTTGAAACCTCTTAACTGCTCATTTTTTGTGTTTTGATAGTTCATGGGAACAAATCAATGGGTACCACTGTCTGTGGAAACAAATCCATTTTTACCGCTGTATTGATGAGCAAATCTCCAGGTTTCCTGATTTTTCATAGATCTCGTTGTTCGATATCCAAACGCATCATTAATCTGTTTTGGTCCGCCTTTCATGAAAAATTTTCCAAATCCAATCATCATAGCTGGTGTCAAAAGGCACATGATCAACATAAAAAACCAGAATCCCGTCATAGCTATTCTCCTAACAGGTTCAGATTTACAACCGGTTCAGTATGCCCTGTATTGTTTGCTCATCCTGAATCTGTGAGATTCCGAAACACTTTTTCCCAGCATCTTTTAATGAGGCACCGACATGGTAACCGACTGTGTCATCCAGAATCAGGAAGCGATCATGAAAAGCAGTCATGTGCTTTACCGTAAGATTTGGATATTGCGAATTAAACGTGTAAATATCTCTATTACTAAGCCGCGTATTATTGAAGGTATAAATTGTCACATCAACACCGGGATTCTTCTTTGCCAGAATATTAAGCGTCCCAATATCCACATATCCATCTATCAGAACAATTTTCTTGGTCGCCTTCTGCACTAACGCTATCAGCAGCTCAAATGCATCATAAATCTGCCCATCAAAGAATATTTTCTGCTCTGGCTCCGCATGATCATTAATATACGCAAAAACTTTATCGAACTTCTCATCTGTCTGTTTCTGGTATTCCAACTGCTTTAATTCTACAGAGCTAATACGCTCAAACAAGGCCGCATTATTCGCAATGAAACGGCGCATCTCGACAAATGCATTGATGATCTGAATACTGACCTGAATGGCGGTATCGCTCCTTAAAACCGCAGATAGCATAGCTACTCCCTGCTCCGTAAAGACATATGGCATATATCGCCTTCCGCCTCGCCCCTTCTTTGAGGTCACAAATTGTGACCTCAAAGAATCATATTCTTCCTGCGTTAACTGGAATCGGAATTCCGCAGGGAATCTTGCTAAATTTCTCTTGACCGCCTGGTTAAAAACTTTCGTATCCACTTTATATAGAGACGCCAAATCACTATCCAGCAGGACCTGTTGCCCACGGACAATATAGATGAGATCCCTTATCGGCCTTGTATCAGTCTGTACCTCTGCCGATTCAACTGTTGTGATTTCAGTATCCATAACGTTCCTCATGTATCTTGAGATGCCAATTTGGCTTCTCAAGTTCTGTCTTTAATTGTGTAAGCATGCTTGTACAAATTCTGATTTTTTCTGCGGGTCAACTCTTGCGGAAAGTTTAAGTAGATACATCTGTTTTTTATCCACAGCCTCATTTCCGCATAATGTTTATGTAACATGATAACATTAGGTGTTGTTTTTCTTCCACCCGGCATCCCGAGGCGGAATAAACTATTCTCATCGATAATTGTAATGTCTTCGAGGACGATACAGTATCACTGCCGTACCGCCCTCTTTTTATGTCTTCGTGATGATGATCTTACCAAAACCTTAAATAGCCTTCCCACAGTCGCGCCAGATAGACTTTCTCCTTTTTCCAGACAGAAAAAGCGGCACCGGCCTCTCTTTTCAGAAAGACGGGTGCCGCAGAAATGGCTTGAACACGGGCTTTTCCGGTCCCTTTTTAGTTCTTCCGAATTAGCAGAGCGACTGTCTCGACCGCCACTGTCTGCGGGAACATGTCCACGGGCTGCACCTTTACCGTCTCGTATCCCTTCTCCTTCATGATCGCACAGTCTCTTGTGAGTGTTGCCGGATCACAGCTCACATAGACCAGCCGCCTGGGCGACATGGTCTCGATGGCGTTGAGCGTCTCAATCGAGCAGCCCTTGCGCGGAGGATCAACGATCACAACATCCGGACGAATCTTTGCCGCGATCAGCTTCTTCGCACCGTCCTTTGCATCGGCACAGAAGAACTGAATATTGTTAACGTTATTGATTTCTGCATTCACTTTGGCGTCTCTGATCGCATCCACAACGACCTCGATGCCGTACACCTGCTTCGCATGCTTTGAGGCAAGGATGCCAATGGTTCCGGTACCGCAGTAAAGATCGATCACCGTCTCATTGCCGCTCAGCCCGGCAAATTCCAGCGCCTTACTGTAGAGAAGCTTTGTCGCATAGGGATTGATCTGGAAAAACGAACGCGCACTGATCCGGAACCTGCAGCCCAGAAGATCCTCCTCAATGTACGGATTCCCATACAGCAGCACTTCCTTCCCGTCGAGGATCACATTGTCCTCACGGCGATTGATGATCGCACTCATGGAGCGGATGTTGGGAAACTGCCGCGTCAGTTCCTGAATGAACTGCTCACTGTGACTGAACGGATACTCCCGCACAATCAGACACACCATCACCTCATCCCGCACATGGGCATGCTTGATGAGGACATGGCGGAACACACTGCCGCAGCGATACTGCTCCAGCAGTTCCCTGATCTTCTGAACGATCCGGTTTGACTCCTCGGTCTGCACATAGCATGTCTCAAAGGGAATGATCCGGTTCGAGTGGTTCTGATAGAAGCCCATCTCCACCTTTCCCTGATTCACCTGCACCGGCACCTGGACCTTGTTCCGGTAGTTGAGACGCATCTCACCTTCAAGAATCTGCGGCACATCCACTTCCATGCCGGCATTCTGAAGGAAGAGGTTTCTTACCTTGTCTTCCTTGAAGCTCTGCTGTGTCTCATCGTCCATGTGCATCAGCTGACAGCCGCCGCAGAGCCGGTAAACACCGCACACCGGCTCACGACGGTGCGGACTCTTTTTGAGCAGCTTCACGATCCGCGCATAGCCGTAGTTCTTCTTCATCGCCGTAATGGCCAGCTCAGCCTCTTCCCCTTCGAGTAACCCCGGCACAAAGAACACCAGATCATCAAAACGCACCACGCCCAGCCCATCGTAGGTATAACCCGTACAGGTTCCTGTCCACTGCTCATTCTTCTTCATTCCGTTTCCCCACTGCCTTCTTACAGAAAGAGACCGCATCGCACGGTCTCTGATCACATCACGGTTATCCCTGATTGCCTTCGTTACTGTTGGTTGTTCCTTCATCCGCGGCACCGTCAAGATCCGAACTGCCGCCGCTCAGGTCCGCCGCATTCGCCGAAGCACTCGGTTGCGGATTATTCCGGTCCTCAACCGCCTGCCGCAGCTGCTGCGCCAGTTCCGCGTTCAGCGGCTCGGACATCGTCTGCTTCGCAGGCGCATCCATCGAACTCGTCTTCGTATCAATCACATAGACGAAGGAATCACTGTCACGATCCTTCGAATCAGCGTAGTTATACACATGAATCTCAAGATCGTACATCTTCTCATTGTCATGCTGCGAAAAATAGACCGCCGGATCCAGCGTCGAAGTCACCGAACTGTAGATCTGATCCGCCACACTGTTGGCCGTATCCACCGTCGCATCGTCACTGATATCCGCATACACACGCAGCGTACCGGTTGCCAGTTCCACGTCTGCGCTTTCAACGCCCGACATCTGCTTCACCGCATCCTTGATCGTATCCAGCTGCGCCTTCGTAATCGCCGGATCCAGATCGTTCGCATAGCGATCACCGAGAATCGGCGAACCCGTATCCATCGCAGCCCCCAGCAGAATCCAGCCAAGCACCGCAAACGGAAGAATGAACAGCACCAGAGCCAGAATAAACGGCCCCCAGCCCTTCACACTATTCTTCTTTTTCCTGTTTTTCTTTACACTTTTTTCTGTTTCTGCCATATCCTACCCGTTACACGATTCTATCCGAAACTGCGCCAAAATACTACTGCAGCTCAACGTTTCGAAAGCTCCTGCTGCACAAGCTTCGAAGCCATGCCCGGATTTGCCTTGCCACGCGACTTCTTCATCACCTGGCCGACCAGGAAGCCGACCGCACGGTCCTTGCCGTTCTTGAAGTCAACGATCGCCTGCGGATTCGCGTCAAGAACCTCCTTGACCATCGCCTCCAGAGCTCCGGTATCCGACATCTGTTCCAGACCTTTTTCCTTTGCGGACACTTCCGGATCCCTGCCGGCCATCAGATCATCCACAAGCTCCTTCGCCTGCTTGCTCGAAATACGGCCCTCATCGATCATCGCCACCAGCTTCGCAAGATGCTCCGGCTTCAGCGTCGACGCCGAGATCGTCGTCTCATGCGCATTCAGCCACGCACTTACATCCGCCAGCAGCCAGTTGCACACACTCTTCGCATTCTTCGAATACTTCATGCACGACTCGAAGAACTCAGCCATCTCCTTGTTCGCAATCAGGATGTCAATATCCCGCTGTGAAAGGCCATAGCTCTTCTCATAGCGCTCACGGCGCGCCTGGGGCAGCTCAGGCATCGCCGCCTGAATCGATTTGATCCATTCCGGATCCAGCAGAATCGGGAAAATGTTCGGCTCCGGGAAGAACTTGTAATCCACGTTGCCTTCCTTGCGCCGCATCATGACCGTCGTACCGGTCTTCTCATCGAAACGGCGCGTCTCCTGGAACACGGTACCGCCGCTTTCCAGCACCTTCTTCTGCCGCTCCACTTCATAGTCCACGGCCTTGCCGATATGCGAAATCGAGTTCAGGTTCTTGATCTCGTTCTTCGTACCGAGGTGGCTGGCACCCTTGGGCGCAATGGACACGTTGACATCGCAGCGCATCGAGCCTTCTTCCATCTTGCAGTCGGAGACACCGATATAGTACAGCGTCTGACGCAGAGCCTCTACATAGGCTTCTGCTTCCTGACCATTATGCATATCCGGCTTCGAAACGATCTCAATGAGCGGCGTCCCCGCCCGGTTGAAATCCAGCAGCGAAACCTTCGTCAAATGAAACTGCTTCGCCGTATCCTCTTCCATATGGATCCGCTCAATCCGAATCTTCCGCTTACCATTGGGCGTATCAATCTCCACATAGCCATCCCGGCCAATCGGATGAAACTGCTGCGTAATCTGGAACCCCTTCGGCAGATCCGAATAATAGTAGTTCTTACGATCAAACTTCACCAGCGGATCAATCGTCAGATGCAGCGCCGTGCACGCCTGAATCGCCTTGGCAACCGCCTCACGGTTCACTTCCGGCATCGCCCCCGGCATACCTAGATCGATCTCGTTCACACAGGTATTTGCCTGACGGCCGAACGAAGTCGGCGCCCCCGAAAACATCTTGGTCACCGTCTTGAGCTGAACGTGAATTTCAATACCAATGGTCACATCGTATTCCATCTCACTTCACCTCCGCTCTAAGATCCTTGAGACCCGTCACTTCCTCGATCGCCTTGGCAATGTCGAACATCGTCACTTCTTCCCATGGCCGGCATGTAATGTTCACACCGATCGGGCAGCCTTCTTCAAAGCCCATCGGAACCGTCATCGACGGATCCCCGGAGAAGTTGCCAATCGCCATATAATTCTCCGCAATGACCTGCGCATCACCCAGCTGATCCTGATCCTGCGAATCATCCAGCAAAGGCGCAATGTTTCCGGACGCCGGCGCCATGATCGCATCGTACTCCTTGTAGCACTCGTTCATCGCCTCAACGATCTTCCGGCGCACCTTCTGTGCCTTGCGGAACAGACGCTCCTGATTCTCCTCAAACAGACCGTACGAACCAATGACAAACCGCCGACGGATCAAAGGCCCAAAGCCCTTCGTCCGCGAATTCGTCATGATTTCCGCCATGTCTGCACCGTCCTCACGCACACCGAAGCGGATCCCGTCCAGATTCGAATGATTCGACGCCGCCTCACAATTGGCAATAATGAAGTACGTCGGCAGAATCGCATTCATCAGATCCTGATCAAACGTATACTCCTCAACAACCGCCCCGCGCGCCCGCAGCTTCTCGCACAGATCATTGAAGATCCTCAGCGTCTCCTTGTTCTCAATGCCGTCCAGAACATTCTTGAACACCGCAATCTTCTTCCCGTGCATATCGCTGTTCAAAAGCGCACTGTAGTCCTCCACCGGGCGCAGCGAACTCGTCATATCACGCTCATCACGACCCGCCAGAACTTTTAATGCCAGGCACGCATCTTCAACGTTGCCCGTAAAGTAGCCGACATGATCCATCGAAGAAGAATACGGAATAATTCCATACCGGCTGATGCGGCCGTACGTCGGCTTCACACCGACCACGCCGCAATGGCTCGCCGGCTTGCGCACCGAGTCACCGGTATCGGAGCCGATCGCAAAGGGAACAACACCCGAAGCGACCATCGCCGCCGAACCGCCCGAAGAACCGCCGGTCATACGTCTACGATCCCATGGATTATAGGCATAGCCCGTAAAGCACGTCTTATTGGTACCGCCCATCGCCAGCTCATCCATCGAACTCTTGGCAATGCACACGGCACCGGCCTTCTTCAGCTTCGTCCATACTTCCGCATCATAGATCGGAACATAATTGCTCAAAATACGGGATCCCGCCGTCGTACGGATCCCTTTCGTATTCACATTATCCTTGAGCGCAATCGGAACCCCGCGCATCAGGCCCTCTTGAGGCAGATGTTCCAGCTGCTGCTTTGGATCAACGAACGTAATGACATCGTTCAACTTCTCCTGCAGCTGCTGCGCCTTCGCATAAGCCTCATTGACCCGGGCCTCAGCGCCTTCCCGGTCCCTTACCATCTCTGCAATCGACATTACTTCACCACCTTCGGAAGAACAAAATGTCCCTCAATCTTCTTGTCCACATTGGCAAGCGCATCGTCCTGCGAAATCACGTTTGTCACAACGTCGTCACGCAGAAACGCGGTCGGCTCCTCGAAGGGATAGACCATCTCCTCGACGCCGTCCGTATTCACTTTGTCCAGAAACGACATCTGCTTGAGCAGCGTATGAAACTCCTGCTCCAGCGCCGTCGCCTCATCGTCGGAAAGATCAAACATCAGCTGATGCGCCAGCTTCTTCAAATATTCCGCATCGATTTTTTCTTCCATAAAATGCCTCTATTTCCCCGTATGTACCGTACAATTCTACCCGCGACACCCTGTTTCTTCAACCGCACGGCTCCTCACTGCCCATAGCGTTCCACGAAATCATCTTCCGAAAGGATCGGCACATTCAGCTGATGCGCCTTCTGGTTCTTCGACGACGTCGAATTCACATCATTATTGATGAGAAACGACGTATTCTTTGATACCGAACCCGTCACCTTGCCGCCCTGCGACTCAATGTATGCCTTCAGCTCGTTGCGGTTGTGGTAGTGATGCACATCACCCGTAATCACAAACGTCAAACCGGCACACCTGTTTCCGGCGGCCGCCTTCTCACTTTCCTCGATGGTGACCTGATCAAGCACATCGCGCACCATCGCCTGATTCTTTTCATCCCTGAACCAGCGCACGAAGGCACCGCTCTTTTCCGGACCGATGCCGTCGATCGACGCAAACACATCGTCCTGCGGGGCATTTTCAGCCATCGCAATCAGATCGGACAGCGAATAGACAGACAGCAGCTTCTTCGCCACATCCGGTCCCACCAGCGGAATCGAAAGCGCATAGATGAAACGACGATCCGTCACCCGGCGCGCCTTTTCCACGGCGTCCACAATGTTCTGCGCACTCTTTTCGCCAAAGCCGTCGAGCTGCGCAATCCCGTCCTGATGTTCATTCAGACGGTAGAAGTCGCCGCAGCTGCGGATCCAGCCCGCATTGATGAAGCGCGCAATCGTCGCCTCCGAAATACCGTCAATGTCCATGCCCGCCTTCGACACAAAGCGCGCAAACTTCTTCAGCTGCTTCGCCGTACAGTCCGGATTCGTGCAGTGCAGCGTTTTGGTACCGGATAACGGAGAAACTTCAACCTCCGTCGGCTGATGACATACCGGACATTCGGCAGGAATTTCAAGACTCCCCTCGGTTTTGCGCACATGAATGACCTTCGGAATGATCTTGTTTGCCTTGATCACCGAAAGAATCGTACCCTTGCCACCGATCCCGAGCCGCTCACACTCCGAAATGTTGCACAGCGACGCCCGCTTCACCGTCGTACCTTCCAGCTGCACCGGATCAAACACCGCCACCGGCGTAATCGCCCCCGCCGCACAGGACCACTCCACATGGTCCAGCTGCGTCTCTACCGATTCATCCTGCCACTTGAAGGCAAAGCCCGCCCGCGTCGCATGATGACCCGTCACCGATCCGGTTGAAGCGTATTGTGTATCATCGTACACAATCACAAGGCCGTCCACCGGATACGGATTGGTACCGGAGGTGACCTTCTCACTGAAGGCATCGATGTCCGCCTGCACATGTTCCAGAGTCGGCTCAGAGATCAGCACATGATCCACAACCTTGAAGCCAAGGTTCTGCAGCCAGTCCATCCTCGCTCCCCAGGACACGATGTTTTCTTCCGTATAGACCAGCGTAAAGGGAATCCAGTGAATGTTGCGGCCCGCAACTTCATTAACATCCTTCAGCGTCAAAGAACCACTGGCCAGGTTGCGCGGATTGGCGTAATCTTCTCCGCTCTCGATACGGAAGCGTTCAAAGTCCGCATAGGAGATCACCGCCTCCCCGCGGATCACCATATGGCCCGTATAGGAAACCTCCGGCAGGATGCCGTGAATCGCCGGCGCCAGATGCGTAATGTTCGTCCCGATATGACCATCGCCGCGCGTCACAACCTTCGTCAGCTTTCCGTTGTCATAGGTCACGACCAGCGTCAGCCCATCGAGCTTCCAGCTCATCCAGATGGGACGTCCATCAGCCCAGTGGACCAGTTCTTCCGGCTTCTTTGTCTTGGCAAGGGAAAGGGTCGCAAACTCATGCGCCTCCTTCTCGCCCGGCGTCGTATCAGCACTGACTTTGGCGGTTGGCGATCCGGGAAGAACGATGCCGCTGTCACTTTCAAGCTTCTTGAGCTGATCGAAGAGCGCATCCCACTCAAAGTCCGTCAGAATCTCTTCGCGCCCATTGTAGTAGGCATCGGAAGCCGCATTCAGACGATCAATCAAATCCTGCATCTGCTGTTTAACGTCCATGGCTCAGTTCACCTCTTCCTTGCGCTTGAGACCCGGGAAGGCGCAGGCAATCTGCTTCACGCCCCATGGCATCGGGAACGCAATCGTCGCAATGCCGCCCTGCACCTTGATGACAACACCTTCACCGAACTTCACATGCACTACGACATCTCCCTTGGCAAGATTCGCATTCCTGCCCGATGCCGTAAAATGATCGACCTTGTATACAGGACGGGCATGAACAGTATCCACATGCCGCCCTGCAAAGCTCTGGGGCTGACGGTCTTCGTCATCGTCATCGTTTCCCCATGGCGATTTCAGCCGCGCATCCACCGCACCTTCATGGATGATATAGTCATCATCGATTTCCTTAATGAAGCGCGAAGGCGTACGGACCCGCTGCAGAATGAAGCTGAAGCCACCGGCCTCGCAGATATAGAGACGGTTTCTTGCCCGCGTAAAGGCGACATAGGCAAGCCGCCGCTCCTCCTCGATGCCCTTGCTGGAATCGGAAAGGGCGCGTTCATTGGGGAAGATGCCCTCGTTCATATCCGTCACGAATACCGTATCAAACTCCAGTCCCTTTGCCGCATGGACCGTCATCATCTGTACATAGTCGCTGGCCAGCGTCTCATCCCTGTCTCCGTACAGCGAAACAACCTGCAGATATTCGTCGAGGCTGCTGTCCGGATTGTTGTCCGTATACTCCTGGATATCGTCAATGAGTTCCTTCAGGTTCTCGATCCTGTCCGTTTCATGATCTTCTTCGAGCATCTTCTGATAGCCCGTATCTTCCATGATCATCTGAAACAGCTTCGCCGGCTCCAGACTGTTTTCCGTCTCCTGCTTGCGCCACTTTTCGACCATCGCCGTAAACTCGTTCAGCGTCTTCTGCGTACGCCCCGAAAACAGCTGCTGAGAAGCAGCAACCTCATACATGGTCATGCCGCTGCGGCGGGCCTCCTCTTCAATGCGGTCAATTGTCTTGGCACCGATGCCGCGGCGTGGCACGTTGATGATCCGCCGGAAGGCAAGATCATCGCCCCGGGTTACCATGCGCATATAGCAGAGGGCGTCTTTTACTTCCTGACGCTCATAGAAGCGGATGCCGCCGTAGATGATGTACGGAATCCGTGCATCGAGCAGTCCCTTTTCAAGCGAACGGGACAGATAATTGGAACGATACAGAATCGCAATGTCCTTGTAGGCCTTGCCCGCATCATGGAGACGTACGATCTCGGAAGCGACGTAGGCCGCCTCCATCTCATCGTCTGTGCTGGCATGGTGAATAATCTTCTGATCCGACTGCCGCTCGGTAAACAGCTCCTTCTTGAGACGGTTGCGGTTGTTGCGGATCACGGAGTTGGCACCATTCAGAATGCAGGAGGTCGAGCGGTAGTTCTGATTGAGCATGATCGTAACGGCATTGGGAAAATCCTTCGCAAAGTTCAGAATGATGTTCACATCCGCTCCGCGCCACGTATAGATCGTCTGGTCCGGATCACCGACAACGTACAGGCTGTTGTCCGGTCCCGTCAGCTGACGGATCAGCTCATACTGTTTGGCGTCGATGTCCTGAAACTCATCAACGAGAACATACGAAAAACGGCGCTGCCACTTGGCAGCGATATCGGAGAACTGCTTGAACATCCGCACCACCCAGAGAATGAGGTCATCAAAGTCAAGGCCATACAGCTCTTCCTGCCGGTGGACGTAGAAGGCATAGATCTTCGCCTTCTTTTCATCGCCGTTGTACCCGTTGGCAAGATCCGCTGCCCTTTCAGGCGTAATGTCACCGTATTTGCAGTTGGAAATGTAGTCGAGCGCCGAAGCATACGAGATGTCCTGCGCGGACGTTTCCAGTGCCTTGTAGGCTTCCTTGAGAATCGCCTTCTGGTCTTCCGCATCGAGCACCGTAAAGTTGCGCGGCCAGCCCATGGCGGCGATATCTTCACGCAGCACACGGACGCAGAAGCTGTGGATCGTGCTGATCCACGGTGCACTGGTATCTTCCGGAACGAGCTTGCGGACACGTTCCTTCATTTCGTTGGCCGCCTTGTTGGTAAAGGTGATCGCAAGAATCTTTCTTCCCGGCACGTGCTCATCTTCGATCAGATGCGCAATCCGCATTGTCAGAACCCGGGTCTTTCCCGAGCCGGCGCCGGCAACGACACGGATATATTTATGGTCATCGAGAACCGCTTTTTTCTGGTCCCCGTTAAGGCTGCTGACATCAATCATGGCGTACTCCTGTAACCCGCCCATTATACCATCGGCACCTAGGCCGCATGCTATAATGAGGGCCATGAGAAAAGGAGGCTGAACAATGGTATTAGTTGCCGATCAATGGAAGAATTACCGCCTCCTCGATGCCGGAGACGGAGAGAAACTGGAGCAGTGGGACAGGATTGTCCTGCGCCGCCCCGACCCGACCGCCATCTGGCCGAAAGATACGAAGGAGAAGCGCTGGAATACCTGTGATGCCGTCTATCATCGTTCGGACAAGGGCGGAGGCAGCTGGGAATACAGAACAAAGCTTCCCGAGTCCTGGAACATCAGCTACAAAAACCTGACGTTCCGCGTCTCACCGACCGGCTTCAAGCACACCGGCATTTTCCCCGAACAGGCCGTCAACTGGGACTGGATGAGTGAGCTCATCGCCAGCCACAGCAGCGAAAACCTCCACATTCTCAATCTATTCGCCTACACCGGCGCGGCCACGATGGCGTGTGCCGCAGCGGGTGCCTGTGAAGTCGTCCACGTCGATGCGGCCAAAGGAATGGTGCAGTGGGCGAAGGACAATATGCATCTGAGTCATCTCGAGGATCATACGATCCGCTTCATCGTGGACGACTGCCTTAAATTTGTGGAACGGGAAAAGCGCCGCGGGCATGTGTACCAGGGCATCCTGATGGATCCGCCAAGCTATGGCCGCGGGCCCAACGGCGAAATGTGGAAGTTTGAAAAGGACATACAGCCGCTGCTGGAGGCTGCTCTTGAACTTTTGGATCCGGATCATCCGCTGTTCTTTCTTCTGAACAGCTACTCCGCCGGCGTATCGCAGACGACGGTTCATAATATGCTCGCAACGACGATCGGTGTGAGCCATCCGGAAGGTATTCTGACTTCAGGCGAGATCGGCATCCGCATGCAGGATCGTGACATGATCCTGCCATGCGGCGTCTATGGAAGATGGCAGCGCCATGATTAAGGTACTGTACGAAGACAATCATCTGCTGTGCGTCGAGAAGCCGGTCAATGTGCCGGTGCAGCCGGACGGCAGCGGCGATGTCAGTATGCTTGATCTTTGCAAAGACTATCTGAAAACCGCCTACAACAAGCCGGGCAACGTGTTCTGCGGCCTCGTGCACCGTCTGGACCGTCCGGTCGGGGGAGCGATGGTCTTTGCCAAAACATCCAAGGCCGCTTCCCGCCTGTCCGAAACAATCCGTACCCACAAGATGATCAAAGCCTACATGGCCGTCATCGAAGGCGTACCTGACAAAGAAGAAGACACGCTGATTGACTATCTGGTGAAGGATCCCCGCACCAACCGCGTATCCGTCACCGATGCCAAACACGGAAAGAAGTCGTTTCTTTCCTACCGCGTCCTGGGCACACGAAACGGAAAGTCGCTGGTCATGATCGAACTCGGCACCGGTCGTCCCCATCAGATCCGGGTCCAGTTTTCCAGCCGCGGCTGGCCGCTCGTCAATGATCAGCGCTACAACCCGCACGCTGAAAAAGGGCAGATCGCCCTTTGGGCGTGGCATCTGGAATTTCCGCATCCCGTACGCAAAGAGACGGTAGCCGTCGAATCGCTGCCGCCATGCACGGTGCCATGGGATCTGTTCAAGGAGGAACTCTATGACGAAGAAGAAGAAAAAGAGGAGACTTCGTTTTCGGATCCGTCTTCCGCAGCTTCAGAATAAGAGCACAAAGGACAACGGAAACACCTCCTCACAGCCTGTCAGGCGTAAGAAAAAGGTCAAGCGTCATCTGCGCAAGGAACTGATCTATGTCATGGCGGCAATCGTCGCCCTGATCCTTGTCATCACGATTCCGCGCTATCGCACCAACAAGGCGCTGCGCGATCTTGGCTACGACAATGCCACCATCAAGAATATCCGCGCCCAGAAGCTGACCGATACGCTGCTGGATAATCAGTACTATTCCGCCTACCTTGCCCAGAGTATCAACGACGGGACACTGAATCTGGATTACCTTCCCTACTACACCTCGGTCAGTACGGACCGCGGCCTCTCCAATGCCGACTTCCTGCTGATCGGACGTCTATTGGATAAGGGCTACGAGCAGGATCAGATCCAGAATCTTCTCTCGAGTCTTCACTACTGGGAGATTACGCCGCTGCTTGTCTTCGACTATCAGCCGATCGAGCAGAATTATATTGATGACTGTCTGGCCCATGAAGATGTCAACAGCCAGAGTCACTTCGAGCTGAGCAACTCCTACTATACGCCGTACCAGGATCCGATCCCGGTACCGGTCACGGATGCGACGATGCTCGTAAACAAGACCTACTACCTCTCCGACACCTATACGCCGGATCCTCTGGTGGATCTGAGCACCTGGTACGCCGCCACCGGCCGCCAGCTGCAGCAGGAAGCGGCGGATGCGCTGGCAGCTTTATGTGACGCGGGCCGTGCGGTCGGTGTCACCTTCTATGCCGCAAGCGCCTACCGCGACTACCAGTCCCAGTCCACGATCTATAACAGCTACATTTCCAGCATGGGACAGGAGGCGGCCGATGCCGCAAGCGCCCGGCCCGGCTATTCGGAACATCAGACGGGCCTGGCCGTTGACCTTGCCGCATCGAACGAAGACGATCACGCCGAATTCAAGGACACCAACGCCTTCATCTGGGTCTCGAGCAACTGCTACACCTACGGCTGGATCCTGCGCTTCCCCGAAGGAAAGGAAACCATCACCGGCTACGAATATGAGCCGTGGCACTATCGCTATCTCGGTGTCGACCTCGCCACCAAGGTTGCCGCCTCCGGCATGACGTATGACGAATACTGGTGCCTCTATCTCAAGCCATGGGACAATGAGGCCAACAAGCCGAGTGACGCCATCCTGAATGCCCTTGACTCCACCTCTTCATCCAGCAGCGCAGAGGCTTCGGCAGACGCATCCGCCGCAGCTTCCACTGCCGCAGCCCAGTAACCTTCACCTATAAACAGCGGGCAAAGACTGAACCGGTCTCTGCCCGTTTTTCTGTCCATAAATCATCCAGGCTGGGTTGCGTCCATAAATCAGTAATCCCAAAAAACGTAGAATTCTACGTTTTTTGAATTCTGATTGTGGGCAGGCTGGGCCGAAAATGGAACATGTTCCGGGTAAAAACATAACACCCTCTGCTGAGGAAGAATACAATATCACCCGTATGACAAATACAAGGACACAGGATCTTACCACCGGCCCGATCCTTCCGCTGCTGATCAGGTTTACGATCCCGCTGGTGCTGGGCAATCTGTTGGAGCTGACCTACAACGCTGTTGACAGTATGATCATCGGCCGCTTTGTCGGCACCAATGCGCTCGCCGCCGTCGGTACAAGCAACCCGCTGATGACGCTGATCCTTCTTTTCAACAACGGGATCTGCCTTGGAGCAGGCATCCTGATCAGCTACGAATACGGAGCCAAACATCTCGACACCCTGAAACGCCAGGCTTCTTCCGGCTTCGTCGCCGGCGCCGTCTTTTCGATTCTGTGCGCCCTTGTCTTCATTGTGCTTGCCGCCCCGATCCTGCGTCTTCTGCAGGTGGATGACGAAATTCTAAGTGACTCCGTCCTCTATCTGCGCATGGTTATGATCGGCATGGTCTTCAGCTATATCTACAACTATCTCGCCTCGCTGCTAAGGGCGATGGGTGACAGCCGCTCCCCGCTCTATTTTCTGGCGATCAGCGCAAGCCTCAACATCGTCGGCGACCTCTTCTTTGTCGCAGTTCTTGATATGGGCATTTTCGGAGCCGCCCTGAGCACCATTCTCTGCGAAGGAATCAGTGCCCTTCTCTGCTGGATCTATACCCAGAAGAAGATACCGATCCTGCGACTTGGCAGACAATGGCTCATCGTCGACACCAAGCAGCTCAAGCGCATCCTCTCCTTCGGCATCGTTTCCGCCCTCCAGCAGTCCGCGGTTCAGATCGGAAAAATTGCGACCCAGGCCATGGTCAACCGCCTCGGCATCGCTGCCACCGCCTCCTTCAATGCGACCAACCGCCTCGATGACTATGCCATCGTCCCGGAACAGAACATGGCCCACGGCACCACAAGCATCCTCGCCCAGAACGTCGGCGCAAAGAAAAACGACCGGGTCGTAAAGACGTTCCGCCTCTCGCTTCTGATTCAGATCATCTACGGAATCGCGATCGGTGTACTGACCTGGTTTACGGCCCGGCCCTTTGTACGCCTGTTCTCCAATGACCCAGAGGTCATTGAACTCGGCGTATCCTACATACGTACCATGTCCTGGTTCTATACCCTTCCAGCCGTGACCAACAGTCTGCAGGGCTACTTCCGCGGCATCGGCGACCTGAAGATCACGCTCGCCTGCAGCCTCATCAACATCATTACCCGCGTCATTGCCTGCGCCGTTCTGCTGGAATATATGCACATGGATTTCGGCGCCCTTCCGATTGCCTATGCCATCGGCTGGCTCGCCATGTTAGTGGTTGAGATTCCATGGGTTCACAGGTTCATGCGCAGCACACAGAATCTCTTTGAAGAACACTAACCATCAATTGTTACGTCGCCGCTGACCGTGCTGATCCTGATCGGATTGCGCCCGTGCACCGTATCCACATTCACTTCAATATCTCCGGATACCGAAGCGCTCGACACAAGATCAACGCCATCAAGATCACCCACATCGAGGTCCGCATCACCGCTGACCGTCGCAATATCAAGACGATCAAACGGATCATGCAGCGTCAGGTCCAGATTGCCCGATGTCGTATGAAAGGAAGCCTTCTTCATTCCGCTCAGGTCCAGGGAAAAATCGCCTGATACCGCCGAAGCCGACACATTTTCAACCGTACCCTGCAAATCCGCATCTCCCGAAGTCGTGTCGATGTTCAGCGTACCGCAATACTTCAAATCTCCATCGACATCACCCGAGAAGGTGTGGAACTTCAACGCTTCCGCATCCAGATTCTCCAGCCTCACGTCACCTGACATCGTTTTCACATCAATGGACGAAAAGCCCCGCGGCACATAGACCACCAGATCCTGCAGATCCTCAAGGATCCCCATGAAGCCCGCAAAGCCGCCGTGACGCTTCGTATTTTCATCGATCACGAGCTTGTCACCGAATACCTGCTGACGGACCGTATTGTCGCAATCCACCACGAGTTCATCCTCATCCGTCCCGATCAGTGACACATCCCGCGATCCGACATTGATTTCAAGATGATGAACTTCCGAAGAATAAGGGGACGACGTGCTGTCACCGCTGCTCTGTTCCGCCTTTACCGCGCGCTGAGCCAGCACGCTGCGCAGCGAACTGCCGCCTTCTTCCTTCGCAATGGAAGCCAGGAGGCTGTCCAGATTGCCGATACTGTCGATGACCTTCTGCTCCGCCTTCTCTTCGCTCATGCCTTTGGCAAGGCACTCGTTATAGCGGTCCTGGCAGTTCTGCAGAATTTCTTCCTTCAGATCACGGCTCTCAGCCGTCTCTTCATACTTGGAAAAAACCTCTTCAATGTAGTTCTTAATGCGGTCCATACCGTTCAGCCCCTTTTTCCTTTCTCATTCACGTCCGAAAGATGAATCAGCTTCCGGATCAGATCCATTGCCGCATCCCACTCCGCGACACTCGAGAGATACACCGTTCTTCCCTCATCGGTGATTTTATAGTAGCGGCGGCGCGCACCGCTGTTTTCACTGCCCCAGTAGGAGGTGATCAGCCCCTCCTTCTCCAGCCTTCGAAATGCCGTATACAGCGTCGCTTCCGAAAGCTGATACTGCCCACTGGAAAGCTGCTCAATATCCTTGTTGATCTGGTAGCCGTACGAATCCTGTTCCATCAGAAAGCGCAGAATGATCGCATCCGTACTTCCCCTGAGAAGATCAGCCGCGATTGCCATTCAGATCACTCCTTCTTGCGAACGGATCGCTCACACCATGCATCTCAAACTCCGCCGCCTTCCACTCCGGGTAGTGCGGACGGCGCACCGCCTCACGCAGATCCTTATGATTTCTGTTGCGATGATCAGTCATTACGTTCCGCTTCATAGGATTGCCTCCTTGTCTTACAGAGACAATATAGTCAGATATACCTCATGTGTCAAGGTATATTGCGTGTCAATTTATTTTCGCCCTGAAGGCAAAAAGAAAACCGGCACAATCACCGGTTTCTCTCAGATTATGACTGCATCCTCCGCTTTTTCAGATACTTCTGGATCTGCCTGTTCTCATTCATGATCAGCTTCAGAGCCTCTTCATCGCTCATTTCATCCGACCAGCCAATGAACATTTTTCCGATTTCGAAGGTCTCCGCCACAAGTTCCTGCGGCGGAATCCGGCCGGACTCATAGTCGGAAATCAGTCCACCGATCTCCTCCCTCGCATCCTTGAGCATCGCAATGACAGTGTTGATGGGTTCTTCTTCCATAGTGTCCTCCTGCGGATTGATCATTCAAAGATCTATCTATTATTTTACCTTTTTTCCGCATAGCGCGCATTCCGGAGCACAGAAAAACCGGATCAGTCACCGGTTTTTTCGTTATATTCACGATGTTCGGTTTCAAGGTATTCCGTATCGACAGGATCCTCGCCCTTCTCCATCTTCGGCACCCCGAAGAGGCGGTTGCTCAAGGACAGGATCGGATGCCAGTGCGGATTGATCATGCCCGTATACTCAATGAAGAGATCCGACAGCAGAAGAAGAATCAGAATCACGATGATGCCCGCCCCCGGATTGAAGTACGTCAGAATTGAAGCCGACGCAAACAGAGCCGTCACCAGGTACAGAATCAGCACCGTCTTCTTATGGCCAAGCTTCAGCTTGAACATCAGAATATGATGCAGATGACCACGGTCCGCCTCCATAATCTTCTGCCCACGCAGTTTGCGCCGAAGAATCGCAACCAGCGTATCCGAGATCGGAATGAACAGTGTCAGAATCGGAAGACCCAGCGAAATGAACGCCGTCGTCTTGAAACCAAGCAGCGAAAGCGCCGCAATCGTAAAGCCCATGAACTGCGCACCGCAATCGCCCACGAAGATCGACGCCGGATGAAAGTTATACGGAAGAAAGCCCAGAATTGCGCCGCACAGCGTCAGCGTAATGATGCACACGTCACGGCGTCCCATGAAATAACCGATCAGGCCGATGGATGCCGCCACAATCGTACAGATGCCCGACGACAGGCCATCGAGACCATCAATCAGATTGATCGCATTCGTCACGCCGATCAGCCACAGAAACGAGAAGAGCCAGACAATGACTCTGTTGGTAATATGCAGCGACAGAATATGAATCTCATCCAGCGCCAGCGAACCGATCGACAGCGCCGCCGCAGCCCCGGCCACCTGAAACAGCAGCTTCACCTTCGGAGGAAGATCATAGATATCATCCAGAAGGCCACCGAAGAAGATAATTGCCGCACCGATCAGGATACCGTTCAGCTTCGCATCCGTCCGCCACAGCACCGCCAGCGACACATAGAACGCCGACACAATCGCCGTACCGCCGATGCGCACGATCTTGCCATGATGCACGGTCCGCGCATTTTCTTCAGCATAGATGCCGAGCTTCCAGCCAATCCGCTTGCACACCGGAACCAGACACACAGAAATGACAAAAGGAAGAATGAAATACGGCAACGCACCAAGCACAAGATTCATCCGCTCTTCCCTTCTTTCTGCAAGTTCTCCAATTATACCATGAAGGGCAGCGTGCATCCCACGCTGCCCCGTGTTACTCATGCGATTGACATCAGGCCGAGAATGAACTCTGCCAGCATCCACCCCAGGGAAGCCGCCAGGATCCAGTACAGCACCTGCGCCTTCGCCACCCGGCCCTTCTTCAGAAACCGCTGAAAGTCCAGCGCATCCAGAGCCCAGAAACTGATGGCGAAGCACACAATCCGAATCGTTATCGAAACGATATAGTCAGAGGACATCAATTACTTCGTCCCGAAGATACGGTCGCCCGCATCACCAAGACCCGGCACAATGTAACCATTCTCATTCAGATGATCATCCAACGCCGCCAGATAGATATCCACATCCGGATATTCCTTCTGAACCGCACGCACACCTTCCGGAACACCGACCAGGCAAACCAGCTTGATATTCTTTGCCCCGCGCTCCTTGACCGAATGAATCGCTGCCAGAGCACTGCCGCCAGTCGCCAGCATCGGATCAACGATCATGACAACCGCCTTGTCCAGATCCTTCGGGAACTTGGCAAAATACTCATGCGGCTGCAGCGTCTTCTCATCACGGTACAGACCAATGAAGCCAACCTTGGCCGTCGGAACCAGCCGGCGAATACCATCCAAAAGACCGATGCCAGCACGCAGAATCGGAACAATGACAACTTCCTTGCTCAGCTGATAGCCCGTGCACGGCGCAACCGGCGTCTCAATGTCAACCGGCTCCACCGGAAGATCACGGCATACCTCATACGCCATCAGCTCCGCAATCTCATCGAGATTCTCACGGAAATCCTTCGTACCCGTCTCCTTGCGGCGCATCTGGGTCAGTTTGTGTGTAATCAGCGGATGATTCAGTACTTCCAGCATGGAATGAAATCCTCCTTTTTTCCTGTCCCTTATCTTAATAGGCTCAAAATGGAAACGCAACGAAAAATATTGGATTCACCCACCACCGAAGCGCCCAAACGCAGATGCTATACTGAACACGATGAAAATCCTGATTCTTCCCGACACTTCACATCCCGCGGAAGACAGCTGCCTCCTGCTTGCCGAATCCATCGCAAAGACGCTGTCCCTCCGCCATCATACCGTTGCCTGCTGCCTTCCCCAAAAGCAGGCCTTTTCCGACTGCACCCGCTTCCCTTCCCCGTCACAGCCAGTACACCTCTTTTCTAAAACCTATGAACAGAAGCCGACCATCGAAGAAGACTACTGGAACCTGGGCGCAACGAAATACCGCTTCCTCAAGGAAGATCTCACCGCCATCGCCAATGCCGTCCACAGCTTTGAACCGGATCTGATCATCGACTGCGGCCGGATCGCAGCTCCAATCGCTGCCGCATTGACGAATGTCCCCTGCTGGAGCTTCATCACCGCCGCCAGCTTCAAAAACCGCCGCTTCGATGCCAAATGTCTTTCCGGCGTCAACCGCCTGTTGACCGAAGTCAAGGTGGAACAGATCCTGCGGCTCACCGATCTCTATCATCACTGCAGCACACTGTTCACCTTTGGAACCGCGGCCTCCCAGCCCTTCACGGACCATCCCGGCCTGCGCCGCTACGGCTCCATGTTCCATGAACTCACACCGACCGCCGGCAAGGATCTCTGCATCTTCCTGGCCGAAACATCGATCCACCCTCACCGCCTTCTCACCATGACACGAAAAGCCTTCGCGGGCGCCGGCTATAACGTAAAGATCTATCTGCCCAACATAAAAACGCACACCGAGGGAAATCTCATCTTCGTGGACCACGTAGATGAACATTTCATGGACGGCGCGCGCGCCTGTGTCAGTGATGGAAATTTATGGATCTACAATCTGGCAAGTACCCTGGCCATTCCCCAGTGCATCATTGCCAACAACGGCTGGCAGCGCAGCCGCACCGCCACCGCCGTTCAGCGCATGGGCATCGGAACGGCACGGCTCGATCTGGATCTATCCATGGAGCTGCTGTACGAGTCGTACCGGGTCATTCTGAGCCATGACCGCTTCCGTGACAATGCCCTGCTGCAGGAAGTCTCCTTACTGAAAATGCCTGACATTACGCAGATGGCAATAGACATTGAAGCGTCACTTCACCGCTAATGCTTAATCCGGTCCCGGTTGTAATTGATGAGGCAGCCGGCGAGCAGCGTTTCCTTCTCCTGCTCGTCAAGAGTCCCATAGGTTAATGCGAGCGGCGATACACTGCCATCGCTTCCTACCACATACGCCTTTACAGGCGTATTTTTTTCAAGGCTTTCACGGATGTCCTTCACAAAGATCCAGTCGCCTTCCTTGAAGGCATCCGGCGTCTTTGTCTCAAAGGGCACGATGCCCCAGTTAATGCAGTTGGTGCGGTAGCGCTTTGTCGCATATTCCTGCGCAATGTTGGCACCGCCGCCAAGCACACGCTGGCACGATGCGGCCTGTTCACGGGCACTGCCATCGCCCGGCTTATTGGCATAGATGCAGGATTCAATCAGCGTATCTGCGGCCGATGTCGTTACGCCGCTGCTGTTCAGTGCCGCATACACCTTCAAAGATTCCGCCTCAGTCTCTGAAGCTCTGCGCATCGCATCCAGCTTCGCAACGGCTTCCGCCTTGGACACATACTGTGGATCCCTGCGGCCCAGCGCAAACTGCGCCAGACGCAGCGGATTGGAGCGGAAGCTTGATGTCTCACCCGAAGGGATCAGCTCATCGGTCGTCGTCACCGGATCATCAATATAGGTCACAACCTTCAGAAGAAGATCATCACTCAGCGCAGGAATCTCAGGCCAGTCCTTGATGTTCGGCCCAAAGACAAGCTCCGTTTCCGGCTCTGCCTTACCCCAGCCGTTGTACACACGCTTCTCATAAATCCCCTGATCAAAGGTAAAGGAAGGAACCTCATATACCGCTTCTTCGCCAAGCTCGTCCGCCCCCGTCAGAATGCCCTGGTTACGGGCCGTGGCCGCAATCGAGCGGGCATCCATCAGACCGACCGCCGCAATCTGTCCCTCCGCAGGCTTCGAACCTTCACGGTTCGGGAAGTTGCGCGTCGTATGACGAATCGAGAATTCACCATTGGCCGGCGTCTCTCCGGCACCGAAGCACGGGCCGCAGAAGGCTTCCCGCACAATCGCACCGCTCGCCGTCACATCGGCCAGCACCCCGTTGCGCGCCAGCGCAAAATATACCGGCAGCGAATCCGGATAGACACTGAGACGGAACTCGCCATTGCCGCAGTCACCGTTTTTCAAAATGTGCGACGCCGCACAAATGTTTTCATAGATGCCGCCGCTGCAGCCGGCAATGATGCCCTGATCCACATGGATCCGGCCGCGGTCATCGATCTTCGACACCAGATCCATCGTCACACCGTTCAGCTGCCTGTTCGAACGATCCTGCGCCTCTTTCAGAAGCTCATAGGGATGTTCCTTGAGATCACTGATTCTCACCGCATAGCTCGGATGCATCGGCAGCGCAATCATGCTGGAGATCTCGGAAAGATCCAGCTCAATCGCACCATCGTAGCAGGCACCGTCACTGACGCTCAGCTGCCGATAGTCCCCCGGGCGGCCATGGATCCGGTAGTATTCTTCCGTCACCGCATCCGTCTCCCAGATCGAAGAAAGGCATGCCGTCTCCGTCGTCATCACATCGATGCCGTTGCGGAAATCCTGCGAAAGGCCATGGATGCCCTCCCCCGCAAACTCAAGAACCTTGTTGCGGACAAAGCCGCTGTGATATACCGCACCGACCAGGGCAAGCGCCACATCATGGGGACCGACGCCGGGCTTCACCTTTCCCGTCACATGAATGAGAATCGCCTTCGGCTCAGCCAGGTCATAGGTCTGATTGATCAGCTGCTTCACCAGCTCGCCGCCGCCTTCGCCGATGCCCATCGTTCCAAGGGCACCATAGCGCGTATGCGAATCCGAGCCCAGGATCATCTTCCCGCAGCCCGTCATCATCTCACGGTTGTAGCTGTGAATGACGGCCAGGCATGGCGGAACATAGATGCCGCCGTACTTATGCGCCGCACTCAGCGCAAAGCGATGATCATCCTCATTGATCGTCCCACCGACCGCACACAGCGTATTGTGGCAGTTGGTCAGAACATACGGCACCGGAAACTTCGTCAGACCCGAAGCACGCGCCGTCTGAATGATGTTCACATACGTAATGTCATGCGACGTCAAGGAATCAAAGCGGATGTGGTACATTCCGTCACTGCCCGTGCTGTGCGCCGAAAGAATACGGCTGCTCAGCGTCTTTGAGCGATCAAACGCCTCACCTTCCGCCAGCGGAACTAGCTTTCCGCCCGCATATTTCACCTTCTGATCAATCAGCTTCATCTCTTATTCTCCAAAATCCCGGCAATCACGGCATCCGTAAACACGGATGTCGTGCCCGTGCCGCCGATATCAGGCGTCGCCGCCTGAGGATCGGCGAGTGCTTTTTCCAGTGCTGCTTTGAGGCAGTCTGCCTTATCTTCCATGCCGTGATCTCTCAGCAGCATCTCAAATGCCATTAACAGCGCTGTTGGATTTGCGATGCCCTTGCCGGCAATATCCGGTGCCGATCCATGCACAGCTTCATAGATAACGGTCGCGTCGCCGATGTTGGCACTCGGCGCAAAGCCAAGGCCCCCGACAAGTCCCGCACACAGATCACTGATAATATCGCCATACAGATTCGGCGCCACCAGCACATCAAACTGTGTCGGATCCGTGACCAGCTTCATGCACAGGGCATCAATGATGACGCTGTCAAAGGCAATGTCCGGATACTCTTTCGCGACGTTTCTGGCTGCCTCAAGAAACAGGCCGTCCGTTTCCTTCATGATGTTTGCCTTATGTACCGCTGTCACCTTATGACGACCATTCCTGCTTGCGTAGTCAAAGGCGAAGCGGACAATGCGCTCGCTGGCCGGCCGCGTAATCAGCTTGATGCCATGGGCCGTATTGTCATCGACCCTGTATTCCAGACCCTTGTACAGATCCTCCGTATTTTCACGGACAATGACAAGATCCACATTTTCATAGCGGCTCTTGACACCGGGGATCGAATGCACTGGCCGCAGATTGGCATACGTATGAAACATCTGGCGCAGCTGCACATTGATGGAACGGAAACCGGTTCCGATCGGCGTCGCGGTCGGTCCCTTGAGGGCGATTCCCGTTTCCTTGATCGCATCCGTCATTCCTTCTTCAAACAGAGCTCCGCTCTTTTCATAATATCCGGCACCGGCGGCGAACTTCCGCCAGTGAATTCCTGTATTCAGGGCTTCCGATACCTTTCCAACACTTTCTGCAATTTCAGGTCCAATGCCGTCGCCGGCAATCAATACTGCGTCCATGGCACATCCTCCTGTTCAATTTTCACTATTTTACCCTCTGGTTCCTTCTTAGAATATAATCAAGATTAAAAAATGAACGGAGGCAGAGGTATGACCGATTTCTATCCCGATGTTGCCCAGCTGGCACCGGAAGATCTCAAACTGCTGTGCACAGAGTTCCGTCGCAACAACTACATCAACCCCGATATCAGCGACAAATACGGCGTCAAGCGCGGCCTTCGCAACGCCGATGGAACCGGCGTACTGGCCGGTCTCACCAACATCTGCGACGTCATCGGCTACCAACGGCAGAAGGACGGCACTCCGGCCCCGATCAAAGGAAAACTCATTTACCGCGGCATTGATCTCGACGAGATTGTTGAAGAAGGCATCAAAAAGGACCGCTTCCTCTTTGAAGAAGTGGAGTGGCTGCTGCTGTTTGGTTCCCTGCCGACCGAGAAGAATCTGAAGCGCTTCTCGGAAATCCTCGAAAGCCACCGTGAACTGCCCAACGGCTTCCCGGAAACCATGATCATGAACGCACCCTCTCCCAACATCATGAACAAGCTGGCCCGCTCCGTTCTGGCCATGTACAGCTACGACGAGCATGCGGAGGATACGTCGCTGGAAAATATCATCCGCCAGTCGGTCAATCTCATTGCCGGTCTGCCTACGATGATGATCTATGCCTACGAGACAAAGCTCCACGTCTATGAGCACAAGTCACTCTACTTCCACTATCCGCGCCATGGCCTCTCGACGGCGGAACATATTCTTTCCATCTACCGTCCCGATCAGCAGTTTACGCACGACGAGGCGAAACTTCTGGACCTGTGCATGGTTGTGCATGCCGATCACGGCGGCGGAAACAATTCAACCTTCACCGACCGCGTCGTCTCCTCAACCGGCACCGATACCTACTCCGCCATCGCTTCTGCCATCTGTTCCCTGAAAGGTCCCAAGCACGGCGGCGCCAACCACAAGTGCATGCACCAGCTGGACTGGCTCATGAATAACGTCAGCGACCCCACCAACGATCAGCAGGTACTGGACGCTCTGCGCGCCATTCTGCGCAAAGAGGGAAGTGACGGATCCGGTCTCATCTATGGCGTCGGCCACGCCGTCTATACCCTTTCCGATCCACGTGCCCAGATCTTAAAAAACAGCTCCCGCCAGCTGGCCTGCCAGAAGGGCTTCGAAAAGGAATGGAACATGCTCACGGCCATCGAGCGCCTCGCCCCCGAAGCTTTCTATCTTGAAAAGCACAGTTCCAAGCCCATCTGTGCCAATGTCGACCTCTTCTCCGGCCTCATTTACCGGATGCTCGGCATCGCGGAGGATCTCTATACCCCTCTTTTTGCCATTGCCCGCTGCGGCGGCTGGTGTGCACACCGCATGGAGGAAGTCGCCTTCGCCGACCGCCTCATTCGTCCCGCCTATAAATACGTCGGAGACAGTAAACGCCCCTACATTCCACTGGAAGATCGTACCGACAACTCTTAATTTAGATACAACGATGCCCGGCAGACTGATTCTCTGCCGGGCGTATTTCATTATTCAACGCTTTTCAAGGCGAATGACCCACGGATCCCGTGTACCGATGTTGTAGGCCTTCGCAAAGTTTCCCTGATTGATCGCCAGACCAATATGATCCATCGAGTTCACATACAGCAGCGGCTCACCGATCTCAACCTCCGCAAACGTATGACCATATGTCACAAACGAATGATAGACCCGCGTCTTTCCGCGGTAGATACTGACATCCACCTGCTCATGAACCTTCACATTCAGCTTTTCAAACAGCTTGCGGCTGATATCCGTCCACAGCGAACCGAAGCGTACATCCAGCGTCTCGATCGTACCGGTAATGGCATTGCCCTCAAGAACAGCCTTCTTTCCTTCCAGACGGATGATATCCTTCGGATCAAACGAAGGACCGATGTTTTCCAACTGAAGTTTTCCCGACGCCAGCAGCGCACCCGTATAGGCATACACATCACGACCATGGAAGGTCCAGCTGTGCTCACTGTCACGCCGACGTCCGACCGACTCCTCAATCTCGCGTACCTCTTCAATGCCGATGACGCGGTCGATATGCGTCAAGGTACCGTTATCCGGGCTCACGATCAGCTGACCACGGCCCGTGCGGGCAACAACAGACTTGCGCTTCGAGCCGACACCCGGATCAACGACCGACACAAAGACCGTACCCTCTGGCCAGTATGGCACCGCCTGCAGCAGACGATAGGAAGCTTCAAACGTATCATAGGGCGGAATCTCATGCGTCAGATTGTACACACGCAGCGAAGGATCCACCGACAGCGCCACACCTGTCATTGCCGCAACCGCACCATCCACAAGACCGAAATCACTCTGCAGAACCAGAATTCCATTTGTTTTCATAAAAGCCCACCGCCTTTCCAGAACACAAGAGGAAGTTTACCCTTTCCATCCGGAAATACCAAGCATCATACTCTGCATGATATACAGAAAACCGGGACACTGCTTTGTGCCCCGGCGCCTCCTTCTGTTTTCTTTAACGCTTATTTACGATTCGTGATCTTACCAACATTCTTGATCACGATCGAAATGGTACCATCCTCGTTGTTGCGGAACTCGATCAGATCCGTTTTCTGATAGTAGTCCGTCGGAAACACGATCTCAATGCCCGTATCCGTCATCAGCTTCTGATTGCGGATCCAGCGATTGACGGCAGCGGCTGTCGTCTGCGTTTCCTTCGGCAGCTCGGCCTCGACCGTACGCTTCAGAAACTGCTGCTTCATCTCCGGCTTCTCGAACACTTCTTCCGCCACATCCTCCAGAGAAAAGCTGCCTTCCTCTTCCACGTTGTCCTTCACCGCCTGCTTTACCCTTGACAGTAACAGGCTCGGATTCTCATCATGGCTCAGGGCAACTTCACTGGCAATCTCCTGCACATTCTGCAGAATCTCCTTCGTACTCTTTTCCTTTGTGCAGTGAAGAATATTATCTGCGAGCATGGCAGTTCCATCCCAGTCACCCTCATCCGCAAAGCGGATTTCCATGTTCAGAAGGTTGACTGCCGCAAAACTCTTCGGCCGCTTCGATACCGCCGGCATCGTACGGCACGCCGCCAGCGAATTGACGGACTTCCCCGCCTCATTCACCTGCACCGTATGCATCAATGCTTCCTGACCCTCCAGCAGAACGAAGCTGAAGTAAGGAACACCATCCTTCTGATAGTCCGCCACCAGCACATCGATACAGCGGCTATGCGCACTGGCATACTCCCTCAGCGGTGCCAGTATTTCCCAGGAAACATCGAGAAAGTTGCGCTTCTTCTCAAAGTAGTCCTTCAGCAGTTTCAATGCCGGACTGTCTTCTTCAAAATATCCCTTCGAAGCTGTGGTGCCACCATGAATCCGGCGCACCTGACGCATCACATAGCCCTCAAGAAACGGATCCTCCAGATTCAGCGTATCCTCCGAGCAAAGAATCTGATTGTCGGCCGCATCCAGCACATGCAGCACCGCCCTGGAAACGATTAACGCCGGCGCCGCTTCCTCTTCTACCAGTTCCTCATCCGCCATACTTAATGAAACTGCTCCAGAAATTTTGCAATGCGCACACACGCCTCTTTCAGCGAATCCAGCGAATAGGCGTAGGAAATACGCACAAAGCCCTCACCCGCCGGCCCGAACGCATTGCCCGGAATCACTACTACATGCGCCTCCGTCAATAGACGCGAAGCGAAGTCATAGCTTGAAAGCCCCGTCGAAGAAATGTTGGGGAACACATAGAAGGCACCCTTGGGCATCGCGGTCGGCAGCCCCATCCGGTTCAGCTGATTCACCAGAAAGTTGCGTCTACCCCTGAACGACTCGAAGTGTGTCTCAATGTCCTTGTCCGATCTCGGGTTGACGGCTTCAATCGCCGCAAACTGACATGGCGTCGCCGGACCCATCGCCGAAAACTGATGAACCTTGTTCATGGCATCGATGATCACCGGCTCCGCCAGCGCATAGCCAAGCCGCCAGCCCGTCATCGACCACGCCTTCGAAAAACCGTTGACCACGATCAGATGGTCCTTCAATACGTCGCGGAACTTTGCGATCGAAGCCTTCTCACCTTCGTAGGTCAGCTCCAGATAGATCTCATCACAGATTGCCACAATGTGATGCTTCGAAAGGATCGGCACAATCGCCGCATAATCCTCTTCACTCATCACGCCGCCCGTCGGATTGGACGGATAGTTGAGAATGATCGCCTTCGTACGCGGAGTAATCAGCGCCTCCAGCTGCTGCGGCTTCACCTTGAAGCCATCGCTCTCCTCCAGCTTCAGATACACCGGCACACCGCCGACCATCTTGACCAGAGGCTCATACGCCACATAGCCCGGATCCAGAACGATGCACTCGTCGCCCGCATCCATCGTCACCCGCAGCGCCAGATCAATTGCCTCACTGGCACCGACTGTCACCAGCACATTGTCCGCCGTATAGCCATCAATGCCAAACCTGCGCGCATAATACTCCGCAATTCCTTCCCTCAGCTGTGTCAGGCCAAGCGTCGGCGGATAGTAGGTTCTACCCTTCTCCAGCGCATAGATGCCTTCCTCGCGGATGTGCCATGGCGTCGGGAAGTCCGGCTCACCAACCGAAAGTGAAACAACATCCGGCGTACTGCGCGCCAGATCAAAGAACTTCCAGAGCAGCGAAGGCTCCAGACTCTGTGCATATTTACTCAGAAGATCACTCATGCCGTTATCAGCTGACGCTCATCCTTCAGCTCCTCCGACTCCATCATTACGCCTTCCACCTTGTACTTCTTCAGCAGAAAGCACGTCACTGTCGAAGTGACACCGTCAATCGGCGCCAGCTTCTGACCCACGAAGTCCGCAATCTCACGCATCGTCTGACCTTCAACGAACACCATGAATTCACTGTTCCCACTCATCAGATACAGCGACGTAACTTCATCAAAACGCGCAATGCGCTGCGCAATCTTATCGTAGCCGACATCCCGCTCCGGCTTCCCGCTGACTTCGATGATGGCACTGACCCGGTCCGTATTCGTCCTGTCCCAGTTGATCACCGTATGATAGCCGCAGATCACATGCGTCTTCTCAAGATGATCCTTCTCGGCCTCCACCTGTTCCACGGATGCGTTCAACACATCCGCCAGATCCGCCGTCGAAATACGCGGATTCTGTTCCAGAGCCTTCAGCAGCTGCAGCGTATCCATAATGTTCTCTCCTTCAATCTGTATATGACGCCTATTGTAACGCAAAAGGCAGCCTCACGGCTGCCCGATTCCTGTTCAGCGAATCCTGGGATCCGGGGATCAGTTCTCCCCTTCACCGACCGATTCAACCTCTACGCCTTCCGTATCGCCCTGTGCCTCACCATCCATGATCGCACCGCAGAACGGACAGACCGGTTTCTCAACACCTACCGTCCCATGACAGTTAGAACAATCACATTCCGGCAGATAGAGTAACCCTGAAACAGAAGCTGGATCCTGCTTCGTATGATGAATCCAGTACGCATGAACCACTTTCTTCCCGTCTTCCATTCATTCCCCCTGTCACTGCCACTTCTTTTTTACATTATAAATCGGAAATTTCCCATTTATAAGTGATATTAGTCTTCCGCGCGCAGCTCAAACAGCATATCCCTGAGTTCCGCAGCTCTTTCGAAGTCCAGCTGCTTAGCAGCCTCCTTCATCTCAGCCTCCATATTGTTCAAAAGCGTCGCACGATCCTTCTTCGAAAGCTTCGCCTTCTTGGCCACGTACCTGGCGGCCATCGCCTGCGTCTCCTTGCCACGGATCGCCTCTTCAATCGGCTTCGAAATGGTCTTCGGAACGATGCCGTGCTCCGTATTGTACGCCTCCTGAATCCGGCGCCGACGGTTCGTCTCCGAGATCGCAGCCTTCATCGAATCCGTCATCACATCCGCGTACATGTAAACTTCACCGTTCGCATTGCGCGCCGCACGACCGATCGTCTGTACCAGGGAACGCTCGGAACGAAGGAAGCCTTCCTTGTCCGCATCCAGAATGCACACCAGAGACACTTCCGGAATATCGAGACCTTCACGCAGCAGGTTGATGCCCACGATCACATCGATCTTGCCCGCCCGCAGATCATGAATCACCTGCGAACGCTCCAGCGTCTTCGTCTCATGGTGCAGATAGGAAACCCTGAATCCACGCTCCTTCAGATACTCCGTCAGATCTTCTGCCATCCGTACCGTCAGCGTCGTAATGAGAACCCGCTCATTGCGCTGGATCCGCTTCTCAATTGCCTCACAGATATCATCCACCTGCCCATGGGTCGGCTTGACGGTAATCTTCGGATCCAGCAGCCCCGTAGGACGAATGATCTGCTCAACCACCTGATGATGCACGTGATCCAGCTCATAATCGCCCGGCGTCGCCGAACAGTAGATGACCTGATTCAGCATCCCCTCAAACTCTTCAAAGCGCATCGGACGGTTGTCAAGCGCACTGGGAAGACGGAAGCCGTACTTCACCAGCACCTCCTTGCGCTGACGATCACCGTTGTACATGCCGCGGATCTGCGGCAGCGACACATGCGACTCATCCACAAACAGCAGAAAATCCTTCGGAAAATAATCGAACAGATTCCACGGACGCTGACCCGGCTTACGGCCATCAATGTGCATCGAATAGTTTTCAATGCCCGCACAGTAGCCGTTTTCTCTTAACGCTTCTAGATCAAAGCGCGTCCGCTGTTCCAGACGCTCCGCCTCCAGTTCCTTCCCGTTGTCATGAAAGTACTTCAGCCGCTGTTCCAGCTCCGCTTCAATATCATCGCAGGCCCGGTTCATCGACTCCTTACTGCGCGCATAGCCGCTGGCTGGAAAGATGTTGTAGAACTGATAGCCCTGCAGCGTCTTCCCCGTCGTCGGATCCACTTCCGTAATCCTATCCACTTCATCGCCGAACATTTCGATCCGGATATTGAACTCGTTGGTATAGCTCGGCGTCACCTCAATCACATCGCCACGCACACGCAGCGTACCGCGCGTCTGATCCACGTCATTGCGCCGGTATTGCAGATCTATGAATTTTCTTAACAGCGCATTGCGCTCAATTTCTTCCCCGACCCGGATCGTAAAGAACATGTCCTTGTACTGCTTCGGATCACTGGCCGCATAGATGCACGCAACCGAAGCCACCACGATCGTGTCCCGCCGCTCCAGAAGCGAATTCAGCGCCGACTCACGGAACATGTCCAGCTCCTCATTGATCGCCGCCGTCTTTTCAATATACTGATCCGTCTTGGGCATGTAGGCTTCCGGCTGATAGTAGTCAAAGTTGGAAACGAAGTACTCCACCCGATTATGGGGAAACAGCTCCTTGAACTCCGAATACAGCTGACCAGCCAGCGTCTTGTTATGGGAAAACACCAGCGTCGGCCGCTGCACGCGCGCAATTACATTGGCCATCGTAAACGTCTTGCCCGTACCGGTCGCGCCCTCCAGTACCTGTTCCTTCTTCCCTTGGGAAAGACCCTCGACCAGCGCATCAATCGCCTGCGGCTGATCTCCCGTCGGATGAAACGGTGAAACTAATTCAAACGGGTGACTCGCATCCATTCAGCACCTCGCACTTCTCTGCCTCACAGCAGCCGTATCTTCACTTCCATTGAGCAGTTCAATGCCCTTCATCAGCTGCGTATCCCGCGTCTCATCACTCAGCCACAGCGACACCACATCCGTCAAAAGCGCATTGTACATCGTCTGATTCAGCGTACCGTCACTCTCCAGCTCATGATCACTGGCAAACTGGAGCAGCGCCGCTTCCGCCGCATCACTGAAATAGCCGTCCGTACGATCCACATCGTAGCCAAGATACTGCAGACACTTTTCCATCTCTGCAACCCGGTCCGATACCGAATCCGGCGCATAGCTTTCATCCTCACCGAAATCCGTATAGGTCGATGTCAGAATGTCCGGCAGCTTCACTTCCACATCCGGCGCAATGCCCGTGTTGTTCACCCACACGCCGGACGGGCTCATCCACTTCGAATTCGTATACTTGATCGCCGAACCGTCGTCAAAATACTTCGTCACCTGCACCGTACCCTTGCCATAGGTCGTTGTCCCAACGATCGTCACATCGTCGCGGCCCTCTTTCATCGCCAGCGTAAATGCCTCGGCTGCACTTGCCGTATTCTCATTGACAAGAAGAACGATCGGGCCAAGACCTTCATACGTCCCGCCATCGGTCTTCATCTCCTGTTTCGTACCATCGCTGTACTCACGTACCAGGAACACCTGATCCTTCGCCAGAAAACAGTCAACCACCCCCTGCAGCGCCTCCAGATAGCCGCCGCCGTTATCACGCAGATCAATAAGAATTCTGGTCACACCCGCATCCTGAAAATGATCCAGCGCATCCTGTACTTCCTTGGCCGTCGTATTGCCGAACTGCAGAATATGCAGATAGCCGATGCCATCGTCACGTACCGTATAGCTCGTCGTCGACGACACTTCGGCCCGCGTCATGGTAAATGTCACGGTCTTTCCATCGCGCAGGAAGTCGATCGTAACATCCGTACCTTCTTCGCCACGCACCAGATCCTGAATCTCGGTTGAGGTCAATCCGTCAACCACCTTGCCGTCGACCGCATGAATGATGTCATTGACCTCGACGCCCGCCCTTTCCGCCGGCGAATCGGGAAGAACACGCGTAATGATATGAATGCCGCTGTCCAGCGTGCGGAACTCAACACCGATCCCGACAAGATTACGGTTGATCATCTGCGTAAAGTCCGTGATCTCCTGTTTCGTCATGTATTCAGTATGGGGATCTTCGGAATTGGTCGTCATGCCGCTGAGCGCCTGATCCACCAGACGATCCTGAACATCGTCGATCTGATCCGCGAAGAACCAGTCATTCGTCATGATGTCGAGCACCTGTTCGTATTTGGTCGAAGAAGATCCGGTCGTCGAAACGTTCAGATCCTCGCGCAGATGATCAAACAGACCGATCGGCACGATCGATCCGACACACCAGCCAAGCGCAACCGCCGCCGCAATCGCCACCAGCAGCGGAAGACGGATAGAATCTCTGCTTTTCTTCTGTTTCTTCTTTTCCGGCATGCTCAACCTCCGAATACATCTTCCGGCCGCACACGGCACGGCGCCTTCCCGCCCGTATTATCACAGGTATTGGAAAGTCCTTTTGTATGCCAGCCGCATCCGAACGAAAGATTGCCGTTCCAGGTCGTACCGAACGTCGAGAACAGCGATCCGCTGCCAAGATAGAATACTTCCACATGACTGTGAGGACCGGTACTGTTGCCCGAAGAGCCGACCTGGGCAATCGCCTGTCCCGCCGTCACGATCGTTCCTGAAGCAAGCGGCGTCCCCTTCAGAAGATGCGCAAACAGCACACAGTACAGCGAACCGTTCACAACGCAGAGAATATAGATCTGGTTGCCGCCGCCCCAGACGCCGCCGTTGGATACGCCGCAGCCGTTGCCAAGATAACCATAATCACAGCCATCCGCCGAAGCCAGCACAACGCCATTGGCCGGAGCCACGACCGTCGTTCCCAACGGTGCCACGAAGTCTGCACCCAGATGAATGCCCCCCGAAGCGTAGTGCCACGTATGCGCATAGGCATTGATATGGGCGCCGGGAATCGGATAGGTCCAGCCCGCCGAAGCAGCTACTGAATTCAGGGCATTCTGCAGCTGGCTCATCTGTTCCTGAATCTGGGAAATGTTGGCAAGCGTCTGCGTCCGCTGCTCCTGCAGGAGGGAGAGCTGCTGCTCCATCGCCGTCTCCGCCTGCTGCGCCTGCACCATGTAGGCCAGCAGTTCATTCTGCTTATCCACCAGTTCCTGACGGTCCGCATCCAGCGACGCCTTCTGCGTCTCCAGTTCGGCCTTGTCACTGTTGAGCTGGGTAATCTGATCGGACAATTGTTCCATGACCGTATTGTCATGTTCCGTGATGTCATTGAGACCGTTGATCAGACGGATCAGCTGCTCAAAGGTACGCGCACCCATCAGAATGTCAAAATACTGATTGAGACGCATCGTCTGCTGGATCGTTTCCAGCCGCTGCTTCATCTTCTCTTCGCCGGCATCAACTTCCGCCTGATTCTTGTCAATATCGGCCTGCAGCGCCTCGATCTGCTTCTCCTTGACTGCGATCTGACCATTGAGATCCGCGATGTCGTCGTTGAGCGTCGCGGCCTGTTCCTGATAGTACTGAGCCTTGGCCGCATAGGCTTCAATATCCTCGGAAGCCTGGGCGATGTCATCTTCCAGCTGGCTCACCTGATTCTGCAGCGACGTGGAGCTCTCCGACTGATACTGCAGAAATTCGCGGCACGACGTCTTGTCGTCCGGCGAAAGGTCGCTGCCGCCGGTGCATAGATTCATCCAGTAGCTCGTATCGGAAAAGTCTTCGCCCTCGGCATGGACCGGAGCTGACATACTGAAAAGAAGCACTCCAGCCAGTATTCCTTCTGCGCTTCTTTTCCATAGATTCATCTTCAATATCCTCCGGCCATCAGCGCTTCCAGCGCAGGTAGCGTGTCACTGAGAAGAACGAGCCAAGGAAGCCGACCGCCATACCGATCAGCAGCAGGGCTACATTGATCTGACGCACAAAGGGCACCGGATTCAGCAGCGAAAACATCTGCGAAATCACATAGCCGCCCGTAAACTGATACAGATAGCGGTAGCCGAAATAGGTTCCAAGCATCGGAATGATTGAACCCATAGCTCCGATAATGACGCCCTCCACAAGGAACGGGGAGCGGATGAAGCTGTTCTTTGCGCCGACATTGCGCATGATCGCGATCTCATCGGCACGGGCCGAAATCGTTAGCTTGATCGTATTGGAAATAAGGGCCACCGCCAGCAATGACAGCGCAATCGCAAGTACCGCGCCGCCATAGCGGATGGTACGCAGAACACGTACCAGCGTCGTTGCCGAGCTGCCGCCGAAGTTGACGGACTTGACGCCTTCAATCTGCGAAATCTGATCGGCGACGCTTTCCAGCTGCGAGCCGTCCGAGATCTCGACATAGAAAGCATCGTGCATCGGGTTGTCCGAATCCATCGTCTCGTACAGCTTCCGGGTATTTTCATCGAACAGATCGAGGAGGTAGTTGAACTCTTCCTTCTTCGTATGGTAGGTAATGCTCGTGACGCCGGGGATCTCGGAGATCGCCATCTGAATGGCATCCTCCTGCTCCGCCGACTCATAGTTGTAGTCGACCATGACCGCAATCTGCACCGACTGTTCCAGGCCTTCCGTAAACTGCTGCATGTTGAAGGTGAACATCAGGAAGATGGAAACGATGGAAAGAGCGATCGTCACCGTGACGGCGGCGGAAAAACTCATTGCACCATGGCGGAAGACGCCGTGGAATCCCTCCTTCAGGGGTCTGAAAAAGCTACTCATGCTGCGCATAACCTCCCTGGGCAAGATCTGCCGTAATATGTCCGTGCTCCAGCACGATGGTACGCTTCCGGTGCTTGTTGACGATGGTCATGTCATGGGTAACCATGAGGATCGTCGTACCGTATTCTTCATTGATCTTCTCAAGCAGTGCCATGATTTCATCCGACATCTGCGGATCCAGGTTGCCGGTAGGCTCATCGGCGATCAGCACCTTGGGCCGGTTGGCAATGGCTCTGGCAATGGCGACACGCTGCTGCTGGCCGCCCGAAAGCTGATTGGGGAACGAGCTGCCCTTATCGTCGAGACCGACGAGGTTCATGACTTCACGTACGCGGCGGCGGATCAGATCCTTGCGCATCCCGATCACTTCGAGGGCATAGGAAATGTTCTCGAACACCGTCTTGGTCGGCAGAAGCCGGAAATCCTGAAAGACGACGCCGATGTTGCGGCGGTAAATGGGAACCTTGGAGTGGCGCAGTTTGCCGACATTGATGCCGACGACATTCACCTTGCCCTTGGTCGGGATCTCTTCTCCGTCGAGCAGCTTGATCAGCGTCGACTTGCCCGATCCCGTGGGACCGATAATGTAGACGAATTCGCCCTGGGCGATATTCATATTGATGTCGTAAAGCGCATTGACACCGTTCTTGTACTTTTTAAATACGTGGGTGCATTCAATCATGCATGGTTCCTCCTGCAGCTTCTGTTAAATCAGTGTATAGGTCCAGCCTTCGCCCTGCATATCGGCGACTTCGCTGGTAATAATGAATGCCATCGGATCCAGCTGCTTCACAGTAGCGATCAATTGATAATACTCCGTCTTTGATACAATCACCATGACGACTTTGCGCTCTTCCCGCGTATAGCCTCCGACCCCGTCGAGGATTGTGGAACTGCGGTTGAGGTCACGCGTAATGACATTGGTAATGGCATCCCACTTTTCCGAAATGATCTGTACCTGCCGCGCATCGGCGCCCGATCCCATCGTCAAAATCTTATTGAGAGCCACGGAACTTGCCATGACCGAGATCAACCCGATCAGAACAGCTTCCAGACTATAGATGAAGCAGCCCAGCAGAACGGTCAGACCGTCAAACAGAAAGACAAGCGTACTGACCGGAATATCGGTATAGCGGTGGATAACCAGCGGTGGAACATCCATTCCGCCGGTTGAGGCACCGGTCCGCATGACCAGGCCGACGCCCGCTCCGCCAAGTAAGCCGCCATAGAACGATGCCAGGGTCATGGATACTTCGGGAACGGGAACGATCCGCTGCAGCAAAATGTTGAAGACCGGATAGAGAAATGAGGACAAAACCGTTTTCAGAAAAAAGTCGCGGCCAAGAAAAATCCGGCCGACAAACAGCAGAATGATCGTCAGGGTGTTGGCCATCATGGTTGTATCAATATGCGTCAAAGGATAGAGGACGACACTGATGCCGGCGACACCGCCTGAAAGAATATTGTACGGGAGCAGGAACATCTCTACCGAGAGGCAGAGAAGAAATGTACCTGCAACAATGGACAGAGTATCCAAAAAGCTGTTCCGTTTGATTTTTACCGTGTGTACATTCTGGCTCATCGGCATGATTATAGCATGCCTGCTTCTCTTCCTTTTATAAAGGCGAAAAGACGGGCATGATGGAATTTGTTACATTCCATGAAAATTTTTCTTTTATTCTTTGTGGAAGGCTCAAGTGAAAAGTTAAATTCCACTTTAGAAAGCAAGTGGAAATAAGTCGTACAGAAGCGATGAACAGGGCATAATTTCGCTCTCGGTCATCGCTTTTTGCTTGCGTTTCTGCCTTGTGGACCTCAGAATAAAAGTATCAAGAGATCTAAAGAGACGCGTTGAAAGTCAATGAACTTTTAGCAGTTCATTGCCGTGAAAGGGTTATTTCAACTTGCGGATCGACGGCTTTCGCTGGATTATCGTTTCTTTAGAACGTATGGCTTCAGAATCACTTCATCCGAATTTGAAATGTTATGGAGCCCGAATTCATAGAATTTCTTTGCCGTTGGGTGGCTGAGAAATTCAAGAAGCTGAAAGGATGACTTGCCGTTCAGCTTTTCTTTTGGGTACGAGTTGATGTTTTCAGAGATGATATTGCATGCATGCTGGTCAATGAGACCGATTGCCTTAAGATCGCAGCCTTTGGGACAGATTTCCCGAAGAAGGAGATGAACGTTTTCGATCGATCCTTTCTGCCATGAAGCCATCGGATCACAGAAGAACATCCTTGTCCTGCGTGTTCCATCGGATCTGACTTCGGCCTGGTCCGCACATGTAAATTCTGAGCCTCTGTCTGTCTTAATGACTTCTACTTCCCTGTTGAACAAGTCATGCCCGAGAATCTCATCAAGGAGATTGATGCCTGCAAGCATATCAAGTGCGGTTTTCTCTTCATGATACAGGCAGAGCAGAAGATCGTACCGGAGGAACTTGAATGTCTGAATAAAGGGACCATTCGTGGAATCGTTATATACAGTGTCCATTTGTACGACTCTGGCATTGGGGTTTGCGGCCATGTATTCGTCGTATTCCTTACTGGTCCGGCCTTTGGTATAGGAAAGGTCCCGACGAGGCTTAAACTTCAGCTTTTTGGGCGGTGATCTGCGAACCTGCTTCTTCAGGTCCAGGCAGTTGATGGTAATGCCGGCTTCTCTAAACACACCGGTTTCGATATAGGTGTAAACGGTCTTTTCGCTCAGGCCAATCTCCGGATGTGCTTCCAGAATGGCGTAGACGGACTGTCCTTTCTCAAGCAGGGGTTTAATCAGTTCACCAAGTTTCCTTATCGTACTGACTGTAGCGTTAACTCCTGAACGAGATTCCACGAGAGTATCCCGGTAAGCAGAGTGGGCATGATCGGCATAGTATTTGAACTTGTTAAACCGGCAGCTGCTATACTTCCCGCAGCCGTTGCAAGCCCCGGGAGAGCGGTCTCTTCTCGCACAGGTAAATTGAACAAAAATCCTCATTTGCACCAGGGTGGTATTCATATGCTTATTTATTGACATTTTTAGCCATCCGGTCCCGATATCGCACTTTTCCTGGTGCGTTTAGCGCCATGTTGAGAAATAAGTCGATCTTTTCATACCTGTTGTCCGGCTTGGAAAGGATGAACCAGATCAAATTCATCCAGTCTTGTAGATCTTCTCTGTTGTATCCTCCATGCATGCGCATGTATTGCTTTACCAGAGCATGAAGGTTGTTGATCTTGTCTAACGGATTCTTTTCGTCAGGCAATCCCTTCGTTTCTTTTGTGAGATGGATCTCTTCTGACAGACCCAGTTTCTCGATCAGAACAGAATGAGAATTGTCACCATCATGAATCAGTTCAGAGCCTGGCTGTATATGATTCCCGAGCGCCGCCCATGTGCTTTTGCGGGAGGGCTTGGAGACATGTTCAACTATGATGAGGTTTGTCCCGTGCCCGTCGTGTGCTGCGACAACACAAATCTTATTCTTTGATATGCCGCGAAGTTTCTTTCCGTCTTTCGTAATCGTTCTTCTCTTTATGACAGGGAAGAACATTTCATCAAGGTATATTTTCCCTTTGAGCACAATGTTATCCTGAATTCCATTCAGAACAAAAAATACCTTTTTCAGCCAGTATCTGCCTGTGCTTTCGGCGTTTCGATTATCCCTGGCAGATGAATTAACAGAATGAAATTCAAACAGATACAGAAGATATTCAATCCATTCGGAGATTGGAATCTTCCGATCATCAAATATTGTGTTGGTAATAGGTGAAAACTTATGCCCGCAATCATGGCAGAGGTAACAGCGCATGCCATTCTTATAAAAACCATACTTGATGAAATTCGTGCTGCCGCAATGCGGGCAGGATTCAATATTTCTGTTATTCAGAAATTTGATTTCATCTGCCGAAAACTCTGGGTGTTTGGCATCATACCATTCGTGAATGGTATGGGAAATGAGCTTTTGAGAATCTGAAATGTCATGGTACTTGTCCCATTCAAGCTTTCTCAAAGACCGTCCCCAGAAGTGACGGTTCTTCTTGAGATTATTCATTTGTTTGGCGGTTTGAAGTTTCCAGGAGTTGACTAACGAAACCGCCAAGTCAGCGCTAATCAACTCCTGGAGACTTCCTGATCTGTCCCCTTTCCAGGACACGATCATTATAGCCCTGGATCAGAACTGCAACCCGTTCTTCCACCACCTTGGTGCAAATGAGGATTTTTGAACAAAATCCGTACAGTCAGTTGTACAGATCCTGTTGAATCTGCAGTGAGGGTAGGCGGCACATTCCAGAGGCAGCTTGAACTTGTATGCAAGCTCTCTGTGCCGCTCAATCTCTTTGCCGATTGTAGACTTATCCTTGCCGAGAAGATCCGCTATAGCTTTCTTGCTTGATCCGTTCTCAATGCCTTTCTGAATGATCTGACGATCACCGAACGTAAGATGCGACTGTTTTTTGGCGGCTTCCATATAGGAACCTCCTTTCAAGAAGAAGCCGCCGATCCTACCAATATGATACAAGAGGAATGAAAGAGTAAATTCAACTGGAAGTTAGTGAAAGACATACTTCCACTTAGCACTCCCTGAAGTGGAATTTAATTTTTCACTTCACGTTCTTTGTGGAAGACCATGCAAGCACCCCGAATTGTCTTGATTTTTCACTGGGATATGATATAAATAAATAGATTTATCTGGTACTTAAAAGATTTTACTTTATGGTATTTATGATCTAACGGTGAGACAAAAATGAACTTGAAAGAACAACAGGAATCGACGAAAGGAATTATAGACAACATCATTCGGGAACTTCTCAGAGCACGCCGCACGGCAGGTTTGACACAGAAGGAACTCTCCAGCCGGACCGGCATTGCCCAAAGCGACATCAGTAAGCTTGAGCGCGGCATTGGCAATCCTTCTCTGAAAACGCTGGCACGTCTGGCGGAGGGAATGGATCTTCAGCTGTCCCTTACATTCATGCCCAAGAAAGCTGAATAACCCTTCAGAAGTTCAGTTCCAGCAATTCCCGCAGACGACGAATCTGCGGTATTTTTTTATATTCCTGGACGGGGCTGCCTTCGGTATTCATCCATACCGGCTTCATGCCCGCAAGACAGGCACCATAAAGATCCGTCTGCCAGAGGTCGCCAATGAAGACGCACTCGTCGCAGGCAACGTGAAGGCGGTCTGCCGCAAGACGGTAGATGGCGGGATCGGGTTTATGGATGCCAATGTCGCCGCTGACGACCCAGTCGTCAAGAATCTCCTTGAGACCGGCCTTTTCAAGCTTATGATTCTGTCCGGATGCAGAGCCGTTGGTGACGACGCCGACCAGATACCCCCGCCTCTTCAGTTCCCGGATGACATCCATGGCATCATCAAAGAGAACCATCTGCTGCCAGAGGACGGATTCCCACCAGTCATTGAAGTCAGCACCCAGGTCGATCTTCCACTTCTTCAGGATGCCGTCACGTACATAGCCTTTATTGACATCACCATGCTGATCGAGAATCATACAGTGCTGCAGGATCACTTCACGCATCAGGGGATCAAGATCCGGATACAGATCATCGAGGCGGCGGGCATAGGTTTTATAGGCATAGACGCGCCGGTTGCCCAGCGTATCGTCCAGATCAAACAGATAAGCGCGAACAGTCATGATTCTTCTCCTTCTGATGCATTTCAACAAGGGCGATTATAATATGGAAAGGCGAGGAGTTCAGCATGTCAACTAAAGTCTGCGATTTCTGCTTCAACGAATATAAGGGATTGTTTACGCACACAGAGACGCTGCCGGACGGCCATATTATCTGCCGCAGCTGCCGTCAGAAGATTGAATCCTACGGGATGCGTGTGAAGTACGATCTGTTTCAGCTGCTGGTGACTGCGGACCCGAAGATGCGCGAAGTCATCATGAGCGATTATCTGGAAAGTCACTCGGTCGATGAAACCAGGGCGGCGTTCTTTCCGGATTCTCCGATTCCTCTTCACGCCGGAGAACACCTGATCAACCAGGTACCTGCCTCGATCGCCATCGATGCGGCCATGATTCCCCAGCGCGAAGTGATACAGCGGATTGCCGGCATCACCAAGAAGGATGTGTCGAATCTCTATGATGTTCCAAACGGCACCGAAGTCAAGGGAACCATCTATGAGACCGATGCGGCGTTCTACTTCCTTTCGAAGAATTTCATCAACGTCCACAGAAGAACCAACATCGTTCATTCGATCGAGGATCTCAATGCGATCCACATTCTTGAGCGCGGACACTCCTATACCTACAAAACGCCGCACACGGATCTGTTCTTCATGAGGGATACGCTGCACAGACTGATGGTGGCGAAGGAAAAGACGGCACACGCAAGCCTGATCTATCTTTCAAGTGACAACACGATGACGCTGATGCCCGGCATCTATATGGTGCCGAAAAATGTGAGACCCGGCACCTACTTTGTCAGCCCCGCTTCCAGCCCTGCGACCCTGCAGGTCCGTGACGCGCAGGGCCGCATCCGGACGGTAGCGGACGGAGAGCTTGATCTCGATGAGGGATCTCTGCTGGAAGTGACGGGTTCCTATGAGTTCCGCATCCACGAGCGTTCAAAGCGCAGTGTTGATCCTTCAAGCGGCGGCAGGCAGTAACAGTAACAAGAACAATAACAACAAAAACAACATCCTTGGAAAATCAAAGCGGCGAGAGAGAGAATCCTCTGCCGCCGTTTTGCCTGATCCCTGATGATTACTGTGCTGTTTTGTGGAAGATCCTGTCGAGATACGAATGCAGGATGCCGGTGCGGTTTCTGTCCATGACGATCTCATTGGCAAAATCGGCAGCCACATCCGCGTGCGAAGAGAACAGTCCCATGGCCCGGCGCCGATCATCGCTGGAAATGGAATGATCGACCAGGTACCGGTAAATGATAGCCAGAGGGCTGCTGATACGAAGCAGGTTTTGTTCCATAATTCACCTCCGATTAAGAAATACTAATGATGAGGTGTACAATCTGTCTCCAGCCTCAGTATAGCGCATTGCCTGCACCGGACTGCTATAATTTCCATAGAAAAGGAAGGTGATTTTGATGGAAACCAACAATGAGTTCGCAAATGAAATCGTTGAGAAAATCAAGGCGCTTGTAAAAGAAGGCAACGTTGCCAAGATCAATATCTGGCACAACGGAGAAAAGAAGGCATCCTTCCCGGTCAATGCCGGTCTGATCGGCGGCGTTCTGATGGCAGCTGCTGCGCCATGGGCGCTCGTCGTTGCGGCGATCGCTGCGGTTGGAACCAAGTGCTGCGTCGAAGTTGAGAAGAAGGACGGAACCATCGTCAATATTTACGGACATCACTGAAGCTGTATCGGGAAAAGATCAGGAAAAGGCGAACGGAGCGCATCGAATCATCGATGCCCTCCCGTCCGCCTTTATTTTTTTCAGGGTTCAGTGGCTGTTGTAGTTGTACTCATCATGATGCTTGACGATGACATCGTGAGCTCCGCCTTCAACGATCGAAGTCGGCGATACCAGCGTCAGACGCGCCTTCTGCTGCAGCTGAGGAATGGTGAGTGCACCGCAGTTGCACATGGTGGACTTGATCTTGGCCGTCGTCATGTCAACGTTGTCCTTGAGGAAGCCGGCATACGGTACATAGGAATCGACGCCTTCTTCGAAGGTCAGCTTCTTTCCCTGGCCCAGATCATAGCGGCCCCAGTTGCGGGCACGGTTCGATCCTTCGCCCCAATACTCCTTGACATAGGAACCGTTGACCATCAGCTTCTGGCCCGGCGCCTCTTCAAAGCGTGCAAAGTAGCGGCCCAGCATCACAAAATCCGCGCCCATCGCAAGGGCCAGAACGATGTGATAGTCATAGACGATGCCGCCATCGGAGCAGATCGGAATATAGACACCGGTCTTGCGGAACCATTCATCTCTTGCCTTCGCTACGGCCTGCACAGCCGTCGCCTGTCCGCGGCCGATGCCCTTGGTTTCACGGGTGATGCAGATGGAACCGCCGCCGATACCGATCTTGATGAAGTCTGCACCGGCCTCCGCCAGATAGTTGAAGCCGTCTTCATCGATGACGTTGCCGGCACCGATCTTGACCGAGTTGCCGTACTTGGCACGGATCCAGTCAATCGTTTTCTTCTGCCAGACCGTATAGCCGTCCGAAGAGTCGATGACCAGAATATCGACGCCCGCCTTGATCAGAGCCGGTACACGTTCCTCATAGTCACGCGTATTGATGCCGGCACCGACGACATAGCGCTTCTCATCGTCGAGGATCTCGTCCGGATATTCCTTGTGAGAGTCGTAGTCTTTACGGAACACGAGATAGAGCAGATGATCGTTTTCATCCACGATTGGTAGCTGATTCAGCTTGTGCTCCCAGATGATGTCATTGCATGCCGTCAGATCATCGCCCAGATGGCCGACAACCAACTTTTCGCGCGGCGTCATGAATTCGCTGACCGTCTGATCCGGATTTACATGGCCGATGCGATAGTCGCGGCTCGTCAGCATGCCCAGCAGCCTGCCGTTTGCCGTACCATCATCGGTAACCGCCATCGTGCTGTGACCTGTTTTAGCAAGCAGATCGAGCATCTCGGCAATCGTCGTATCGGGACGGACATTGGAATCGCTCGGAACGAAGCCTGCCTTATAATTCTTGACACGGGCGACCATGGCTGCCTGGGTCGCAATCGACTGCGATCCGTAGATGAAGGATACGCCGCCTTCTTTTGCCAGCGCAATTGCAAGCTTATCGTCAGATACCGACTGCATAACCGCAGAAACCATCGGAATATTCAGTTCCAGCGAAGGTTTCTCTCCCTTGCGGAAACGGACAAGCGGCGTCTTCAGTGAAACATTTGCCGGCGTATTCACTTCTTCGGTCAAGCCCGGAACCAGCAGATATTCGCTGAATGTATGCGACGGTTCCTCATAATAAGTAGCCATGAAACATCTCCCTCCTCTTTCAATTTCTCATCATTCTAAAGTCAAACCAAAGCAAAGTAAAGAACCGCGCGACGATCATGCTATACTTGTTGCGAGCAGAAAACGGGGAATTTTTATGAGACTGAAAAACAGTTATTTCTATACGCTGAAAGAGAATGCGAAGGACGAAGATTCCGTCTCTTCCAACCTTCTCGTACGTGCCGGCTACATCAAGAAGAGTTCCGCCGGCGTCTACATGATGCTGCCGCTGGGATGGAAGGTCATGAAGCACATTGAGGAAATCCTTCGCGAAGAAATGGACCGCACCGACTGTCAGGAACTGTTGATGCCGGCCCTCATTCCGGAAGACATCTACGTAGCTTCGGGCCGCCGGGCAGGCTTTGGTGACAGTATGTTCTCTCTGAAGGACCGTAAGAAGCAGAGCTATGTCCTTGGTCCGACGCACGAGGAACTGTTCGCCCAGGCCGCCAAGATGAAGATCAAGTCCTACAAGGACATGCCCTTCTCTCTGTATCAGCTGGAGACGAAGTTCCGTGATGAGCCGCGTCCGCGCTTCGGTCTGATCCGTACGCGTGAGTTCATTATGAAGGATGCGTACACCTTCGACGTGGATGAAAAGAGCTGCGACGCCTCCTATCTGAAACAGTACAACGCCTACAAGAACATCATGGAGCGTCTGCATCTCAACTACCGCATCGTCAAGGCCGATACCGGCATCATGGGCGGACTTCTTTCTGAAGAGTTCCAGGCCATTTCGCCGCGTGGCGAAGATACGATCGTCCTCTGCAGCAACAATGATCTTTCTTCCAACATCGAGGTATGCCCCTGCGTCCCTGAAAAGCCGGATCACAGGGAAGAGGAAAAGGAGCTGACCCTGGTCCATACGCCCAACAGCGGAACGATCGAAGAAGTTACGGATTTCCTGCATGAGCCGGCAAAGAAGTTCGTCAAGACACTGATCTATAACATTGACGGTCGGCCGGTAGCGGTCATGGTCCGCGGCGATCGTGAAGTCAACGAAACAAAGCTGCAGAAGTTCTATGGCGCCCAGAGCGTCGAGCTGGCTGATGCCGCGACTGTCGAAGAAGTGACCGGTGCCAAGGTCGGCTTTGCGGGCCCGATCGGCATCAAGTGCGAAGTCATCGCGGATGAGGAAGTGCTCTATATGCAGAACTTCGTCGTCGGCGCCAACAAGACGGACTATCACTATCAGAATGTAAACCTGAAGGATTTCAAGCTCGATGGGCACGGAGATCTTCGCAATATCATGGAGGGCGATACCTGCCCGAAGTGCGGCGGAAAGATCAGCTTCGCCCATGGCATTGAGGTTGGCAATACATTCAAGCTGGGCACCAAGTATTCGAAGGCCATGAACCTGCAGTATCTGGATCAGAACAACCAGCTGCAGGACGTCTGGATGGGAAGCTATGGCGTCGGCGTGGCCCGGGCAATGGCCGCCATCGTCGAACAGTACAATGACGAAAACGGCATCGCATGGCCGGCTGACATGGCACCGTACCAGGCAGCGATCGTTCTGATTGCACCGAAGGATGAGACGCAGTCGGCTTTGGCTGAGACGATGTATCAGGCGCTGCAGAAGAACGGCATCGATACGATTCTCGATGATCGTGACGCGCGTCCAGGCTTCAAGTTCAAGGATATGGATCTGATCGGCATTCCTTACCGCATCACGGTCGGAAAGAAGGCTGCGGACGATCTGGTTGAATTCAAGGTGCGCGGAAGCGACACCAGCGAAGACCTGACAGTCGAGCAGGCTGCTGCCAAAGTCAGGGAACTTCTCGACGCTTCGATTGTGCATGTGGACCATCAGGGCGAGCCGCACGATTGAGCTATGACCAGCCGAGATATCTTTCCCTTCATTAATGAATTCATTACGGTGACACTGAAAGACGGCAGTCAGCGTTCAGGCTACGTGGCCAACAACGACGCCTTCCGCAAGGACGTGGACAGTGTCACGAATCTGGAGCTGATCAATGGCTTCTTCCGTGAATCCGTCAGGCTGGAAGACATCGTGAGCGTCGACCCTTCGGCGCGGGACGAAACGATTTCAATCCCTGTCGTCGGCCTCAAGGACGGCTATCGTAACGCCGATCCGTCCAGGGTAGAAGGAAAACAGGAGCCCGAGCCACTGCTGCAGCGCGAGGATCTGGTTCTCTATGAGGGCGATATCGACAATGAGCTGAGTGACCTTTACTTCCAGTACGTCGAACGCTTTCATAAAAAGCCGGACACGAAACGCAGTCTCGGCTTCGAAGTCATGAGTCTCGATCGCTTCAAGGAAGTGATCCGCATCTGTCTCGACCGCAATGAACCTGTCTCTGTCGTTCTTAATTCCTTTGTCAAAGCCTATCTCAACGCCAAGCATCCTGACGATGAGAAGTAATCAAACATAGAAAGAGAATAAAAAAGCCGACGGCGCGGACACCGGAAAATCAACACTCCGATGTCTGCGCCGCCTTAGTTTATTCGTCTGATTTCAGATAATCTGGAAATGCGGTTCGAAGCCACAGCGCAAGACCATCATCGTTATTTGACCTCCGGGTAACGGCATCGGCAGATTCTTTCCCCTCGTCACAGCCATTGCACATACAGACGCTGTAACCTGCCGTCTTTAACATGGGAACGTCATTATCCATGTCTCCTGCAGCAAGAATACCGGTGAGCGGGACGTTGAGCAACTCGGATACTTTCTGCAGGCCCATGCCTTTATTGACATGTGGATCCATGAATTCCAGCATCGTCGTCTGGGTTTTGACGCTATGCCAGAGATCTGATGGATGGGCATCGGCCCAGGCGACAGCTTGATTCATCTTTTCCGGATCATTGATCCGGTACATCACTTTGGCATGCGGTTTCTGCCAGAAGTCGGAGAGATCCTTTGCAATGATCAGATTGGAATGGTTGCGCTCGGCGCTTTGCATTTCACCTTCATCGACGCGCAGGGCCATGAAATCGGGCGGATCTATGTACATGCTCGGATTGAGGTCCAGCGGCGCCATCATCGTCAAAAGCTTCTGCAGCGTCGAGGTGGAAAGAAGATAGTATTCGTACGCCTTCTTTTCGCGTTCAATATATACCTGGCCGCCGTTCATTCCGATGACGAAGTCAAAGGGAAAATCAAAGTTCCAGAGACGGTTGTCTTCCAGCAGCTGGTGATAGTCCCTTCCCGAAGCGATGCCGAACAGGATGCCGTGCCTGTGAAGGTCGCAGATCGTGTCGCGCGTGAAACGGGTCATGAGGCGGTCGTCGCGGACCAGCGTACCGTCGACGTCTGCCGCAATGAGGCGGATTGTCTTTTCGATGTCTGTCATACTGTTCCTCTGCCTGCTATTGTACACCGCCATTCAGCCATGAAAAAACATGACAATCTGAAATTCAAGCTGAAACAGAAAATACTCCAAAACGCGAAAAACTGCCTGAAATCTGTAATTCAATCTGAAACAGATTCAATTTTTCAGGCAGTTTTCTTGTTCAGAATCTGTAACTCAATCTGAAACAAGTTACCGTAATCCGGAAAAAGAGTTTCCAGAACTGGCACAATAAAACCCATCCAAGTGATGGGCTTTGCTTTGCTTCAGGCGTTCGATCCTCCGTCCGTATTATCCTTGTTGCCTATTGCCGTCAGTACAACGACTCCTGCCGCCGCTGCATATGGCCCGACTTTTTTAACGCCTTTCATGCTTTTATCAAGAGCAACAAACTGTTTCTTGATGGAAATTTTCTCCTCGTTATTCTTCGCCATGATCTTCCTCCTGATCATTCCTCTTTGCTGCAATTTCCGGTTCCTTCTCCTTTGTCAGATGAATTGCATTAATGAGCTGCTTGCCGGTGTATTCAATTTCCACCGCATTCTTCGAAGCAATCATATCGACTTTGACCCTGATGCCGTCCAGAAAGTTCTCCGGATTCTTATACCACATCTGGTCGAAGTTCCCATTGAGTGCAATCTCGAAGTTTGCCAGATTCTTTAGGGCAGGATGATGCACAAGCTGCTCATTCGGTATGAATACCTTTTTATAGGATGCTTTCTCTTCAATCATGGCATATGCATAGCCGAGCAGCTGTGTTGCCAGGAGATAGCATTTGAACAGCTCCTGAATCCTGTTGTAATTTTCAAAGGTCTCTGTCAGGAAATTCTTGTCTTTGACGATCTGGCCTGAAATGCCAAATGCCGAATCCTTCACTTCCGGGAAGTTGTTCAATAGCCGGGTCAGGGCTTCAATGATCCTTCCGCGGGTTCCATTCAGACTCGGAATCAGATTATTGATGATTCCATGGCGGGTAGCATCGCTCGAAACTTCAACCTGTGCCAGGGTGTCCCTTGCACCTATCAAATCACCATACATGCTGTCATAATACATACCTTGCAGAGCGATAACGCGGTCACGCACATCGTTGACCACTTCAGCCATCTGTTTGATTTCCTGATGCTGTGCATAAGCAGCAAGATGCGTCGGAAGCATACTTCTTGCGGCCTTTGCCTTGTCAACTTCTTCTATTATTGCATGCGCCCTGACACCAGGCTCCTGTCCCATGATTTCTGCTACAGATTCACCCGTATCCTTCTTGGTCATCCAGTGCAGAGCACCTTTCTGCCAGTCCCTCCGCAGGTTCTTTGGTATCTTTGCAACATAGACGGTCTCCGGGTTGATCATGTCAACAGCATCCTTGGCAATATCTGCCTGGCTGAAGATATCCCGAAGAATCTGATCGGTTTCTTCTCTGCCAACCGTATTGATGTTGTCCTGAATCTCTTTCTTTATATTATCCGGCATGGAATTGACGCTGATGTCTATGTTCACTTCATATTTCTTATCTTTGCCGCCCATATTCTTTTCCCTCATTCAGAATGATTGACAAACCGCTGCCTGTTACCTTGAGTATAAACCAAAAGGAATATTTGCTGTTCAGTAAATGCCAGTGCATATCTGCCAGGACAATAAAAGCGCACAGCCGGAACCGAATCCGCGCTATGCGCATGCTTTGAATATGAAGCCTGCAATCTTATTTTCTGTGGCTGAGCAGCATAACTGCAAGCCCTGCCGTAATGAATGCTATAACCAGCGCACCGGCATGACCCATGTTGATTCCGGTTGGTACTGAGCCTTCAAGTGTATTCGTAAACGCAGCCGTGGTGTTTCCGCCGAGCGTCTGTGTACCCGTTGTTTCACCTTCTGCAAGCACAGGCATGATGTACATGCTGAATGCTGCCATGAGCCCAATAACAAGATTTCTGATTCTCATTCATTTCTGCCTCCTTTTCTGTCTGAAGCTTTAATGCTGTTTCAGCACTGCATCTGATGCCAGGCTGTAGTCGGTTATGCTTCCGGTAAATGTGACTGAGGCAGATGCATTGCCTGTGCTGTCCTTGCTCAGAGTGAATGTCTTGCTGTAGGAATCCGCCTTGTATCTGGATACTGGCAGGAGTTCCGCAGTGCAGTTTCCGACAGGAACATCCGTGAATACGAAGCTGACTGTGCCATTCACATTGAGTGTATCGGCCGCATGCAGGCTTCTGCCATCCAGCGTCTTAAGCGTCACAATAGCGGCGTAATCGCCAAGCTGTGATATATCGGCAAGTTCACTGGTGCAGGCTACATTGATCGTTACCGTGCCTGTATCCAGCTCATTGGTGAATGCTGCTGTTGTATTACCGCCGAGTGTCTGTGTGCCAGTTGTGCGGCCTTCTGCAAGCACGGGAAGTACTGCCAGGCAGACAGCGGTAAGAATGCTGATAATCATGTTTTCCTCCATGACGGCACGCCTTCGGCTGCCGTCTCAAATACGTTGTTAACAATACTATGCTTCACGTTTTCTGTTTCTTCCTGCTATTCTTTAAGTGGTAAAGGAATGGCACACTACAGAGCACGTGGAGGCGAGTAGGTACTCCGTTTTCTGCAGAGATCCTGCATGTTTATAAGTAGCTGTCATCCTTACAAGCACAAATAAGTACGAGCTCAGACTCTGGACACTTATAATTGATCAATCAATAGTCGATACGCTTGGATGACAGTCAAGGCCTTCCTTTCCACCACTGAAGAAAGGAGGCTTTGAATATGGCATCACGTGATGTTATTCAGGTGGTTCGCTTCAACTGCGCCGGACTTGATGTTCACAGTAAGCTGATAGTCGCCACGGTCGGTATTACCGATCGAAGTACAATGCTTACCGAATATCATCAGAATTCGTTCGGCACAAACAATCCTGATCTTGAATCTTTGGCAAAATGGCTTGAATCTTTTGGCTGTCTCGATGTCTGTATGGAATCCACTGGCAAATACTGGATACCGATATGGAACGTTCTGGAAGAGCACAAGATGACTATCTGTCTCGCGCACCCTAAATACACAAAGGCAATCAAGGGGAAGAAGACAGATAAGAAGGACTCCAAATGGATCTGTGACTTATATAAGCACGATCTTGTCCGGGGTTCTTTTATTCCTCCGAAAGACATCCGGGAACTGAGGGAGCTCGCACGCTATTACCGCAAGCTCATTGCAATGCAGTCCTCAGAAAGCCTCAGATACCAGAACTGTCTCACCGTTTCCAATTTTTCTCTCCAGAATATCTTCTCCGACCCAATGGGTAAGAGCGCTATGGCTGTCGCAGAAGAAGTCTTGAATTCAGACAAAGTCGATGAAGAGAAGCTCAGAAAATTGATTCATGGGAACTGCAGGAACAAAGACAAGATCATGGAGGTCGTCAATGGGTGCAGGATTGAATCCGATGCGAAATTCAAAATGCAAACCACAAGTGCTCATATAAAAGAACTGGATGAGCACATAAACGCCTGCTACCTTGAAATGACCAAACGAGCATCCAAGTACTTTCCCCAGTTCCTTCAGATCGCGGAGATAAAAGGAATCGGCCTCTTATCTTCCATACTTATTATCTCAGAAATCGGTGTGGATATGTCAGTATGGGAGAATGCAAGACAACTTACCTGTTGGGCCGGACTTACTCCCGGAAACAATGAATCTGCGAATAAGAAGAAGTCAACCCGTATCACAAAAGCCGGTCAGTATCTGAAACCGCTGCTTGTTCAGTGTGCCCTTGCGTCGATTAAAGATAAAGACGGATACTTTGGAATCAAGTATGCCCGCATCAAGAAGCGCAGAGGTCACAAGAAAGCCATCATCGCGATTGCCCGCATGATGCTTATCTGTATCTACCACATGATCGAGACAGGTGAAGAATTCAAACCGTCCGATTACGACGAACTTATGAACCCGAAGCCAAAGCCAGGTTACAAGATCACAATCGAATCAGCGATTACCTTTCTCCAATCATCCGGATACGACGTATCAACCATTCAAAGAACAAAGGATCTGCACAGCCAAGTACTCGCTTCCGGTTCACCGGATGCGGGTGCCTGAAATTCCAAATAAAGCTTCTGGCGAAGGTATGTAACCTTTTAAGGTTACGTTAGCACTCGCCACGGTGCTGTTGTTTTATTGCGGCTTATGTCGTCGCCATCGCTTAGTATTGTTCACACTTCTGAATTTCATAATGTGCCTCTTCAGTTTGCTGTTATTTTGCTGCTTGCCGTGTAATTCTCCGGATCTTCCGTAATGTTATAGGTACAGCTTTCGTAGAGATCCTTGAATACGATGGATTCCCCATGTTTCAGCCAGACAGTGACCGTGGCGTTGCCGTTTGCATCCGTTGTGAATGTCGCCGGATTGGTCTGGACAGTATTTGTGCCGTTATTGGTCGTCGTTTTTTCTGAGGCATTGCTCAGATCAAGGCTATAGGTTTCGTCTACTCCGAGGTTCTTCAGATCAACGATGAATTTGAAGTATCTGTCTTTGGAGCCAAAGTTGCCGGAAACAGATTTGGAAACGGTGAGATCAGCCTTGCCGAGTGTATTTGTAACGGTTGCGGTCACAGCGCCGCTGTTATCCGGAATGGTTCCGGAGGCGTTCTCGATGGAGGTTGTATAGTATTGCGCTTCGGCTTGAGAAACGGTATAGGTGCAGCCGGAAGGAATAGTTAGAGTTTTGGAGTTGCTGCCGGAAAGGTTAAGAGTAAGGGTGGCGGTGCCGTTGGAATACGTTGCACCGTTTGCTGATGCCCATGCTGATAGGTCAGAACCAGTGGAATCAACAGGATCGGTAAGGGTGATGGTAACAGGGAATGACTTATCCTTGGAACCAAAATTGCCTGTTGTAGTTTCACTGATAGTCAGATTGCCCGTGTTGCGCTGCCACTTTGCAATAGCTGTTACATCGCCGGGATATATCCATGTAGCATTACCGTCATTGTCTGACCAGTATTTGCCTTTCACTGCGGTGCAATACCATCCTGCTGCATTTGATTGTTTCCATTTTGCCAATGATTCGGCGGACATATAACTGTATGCATAAACCTGATTCCCATCAGAGTCATACATGCCGAGTAACGAATAATACTTCCTTGATGGATAACTCTGAATCCAAAAATCAACACTGTCAAAATAGGGGTAGGAATATCCGCTTTCTCCGCCGCCAGTACCACCATTTGCATCCCATGTAATGGTGTAACGGTTTGCAGTCCATTGAGCATACAGTGTCACTGTTCCACTCTCAGCAAGATTCTTAATAACTTCGCCATCAGCATAAGCTACACCGCTTCCATCAGCTGCAGTATTCCAGCCTTTGAATGTATATCTCGTCCGTGTATAAGTGTTTCCTGTTAATGCCTGCTCAGTATCATACGTGATGGTTTCATTGCTCATTGCTCCAGTACCGCCATTGGGATCAAATAATATTGTGTAATCATTTGGCACATAATGCGCATAAACCGTAAGATCATGAGGATATTGATATCTATTATTAATATCCCAATATGTTCCTTCTATGCAATGGCCTTCCTGATCGTAGACTTTCTCACCGCCATCTGGCTCTGAATACCATCCGTCAAACGTATACCCCGCTTTAATGGCATCCAGAAAATCAACTGACCAATAATATGATTCACCAAGCGCCAGTGAATGTTCTTTATCGTATGGCGAAATTACGCAAGGTGTTCCCTGCGTGCCCGAGAACTTTCCGCCATTAGGATCAAGTGCCAGTGTATACATCGTTCCGGGCGCTGCCCATTGGGCGTACAATGCAACATTTCCTGTCTCTCTTGATGCGAGTTCGCTAAAAAGAACAGATTCCGAGAAATTTTCGCTGCCGTCGGTAAACACAGCGTCCTTTCCTTCATTGATTCCTGTTACAAAGTCTGTTCCTGCTTCGTCAGTTGTCCAGCCGACAAAGTAGTAGCCATCCTTTGTGGCAGGCTTGAGTGATACACCATATAGAATATTGTATGTGTCCGGATTTTCGTCATTATTCGTTCCGCCGTTAAGGTTATATGTGATTGTATATGTTTTTACCGAGGCATAGTAATTCATCCAAAGACGATATTCTGGCTGTGTTTTGGTTTGCCCGTTGATCATTGTATGGTATTGTTGTCCCCAGATTCTTCCATCCCAGTAATAACCATTTGGAAGACACTCGGCAGGAACGTTTTCTTCTGCTGTTGGAACAGCAAAAGACACTCCTGCAGTCCTTGAAAGATTCCAATCGCGCTGAGACAGTATCAGTTCAAAATCATAACCATCAGTGCGGGTTCCGGTTTCTCCATGGAAGCCGTTTATCACCACATTGCCATAGTCACGATATGTTACAGTATTTGATGCAGTTGCGGTTTTACCCATTAGAGAGACAGAAGAAAAAGAGGCTTGCGCCTTTTGAGCCTGGCTAGCAGAAACAGCACCGTCTATCTCAGCGACATTATCACTCAAAGATCCAGTTTCAGAGTCAGTATTACCTCCGTTCACGTCAGAGGGCGCATCTACGGAATCGTCAGAATTGGATGTTTCACCGTCATTAACGGTATTTTCAGAGTTTACGTCATCTGTACCAGTCGAGACGGCATCAGTGTCAGAAACGATGGTATCTTTGGTATCTGCCGTGCTGCTTTCTGCATCATCCGTTGCCGCTGCCTCTGCAGTTGCTTCTGTCGGTGCTGATGTTTCTTCTGCTAATGTCCAGGATTCTGCAGTACCATTCATGCTGACAGCAAGCATCAGTGATATCAATATTCTTCGTACTTTCTTCATACTGGCGTACCTCATTTATTGCTTGCGGCTGTACCATCTGTCATCAGATGCCGTTTAGTGAATGCCACATTCTTTATTAAAAATAGCTTTTTTATTGGGCATTATGATTGTGCGGAGCTCAAAATGAAAGACCGCACATTCCATGCGGCCTTCCTGCTGTTTTATAACTCTGTTTCTTATGTTCTTGGCGCATTGGCAAGTTCCCTGAACAGTTCACCAGCCAGTGCCATCATGATGGCATTGTACTTATCCTTATCCTGGAACAGGCTGGAATAGGAATCCATGGACTCGATATATGCGGCCTGTGCCGTATCCTCAAATGCCTTCGGGAAGATGCTGTTGGTAAACATCTTCTCTCCATCCTGACGAGCAGAAGCCTGAACCTTAGGATCCTTCACCAGCTTGTCATGCAGAGATTTGACAATAACTTTGTCTGCATCCGTGAAGTTGCCCTTATATTCCTTGTTGATCTCATCAATGACATCATCCAGCGGGGACTTCTTTTCAGCTTCTCCGCCAGTTGGATTCAATGTCGGCGGTGCAATCATTGGTGCTGTTCCATCCAGCATAATGGCGCCTTCGAATGTCTTCTCCAGGTGATAGTATTCCAGCTTTACCTTCTCACCGAGGTCAAATGGTGTTGTTGGCTCCGGTGGAAGCAGCCTGTACAGGTAGCTGCAGAAGATGTATTCCTTGTGCAGATCCTTGTCAAACATGCGGCTCAACTGCGTAATGAAGTTATAATACCGTACAAATGCCTTAACGGTCTTGCGGAACGTAATCCGCTTTGTAACATCATCAATGGCGTTGTATCTCTGTGCGACTGGCAGCAATGCGTTGGTAATCTTGCCCTGGATGCTGCTGATACGTTTTTCACCAAGATAGATATCCGTGACTTTCTTTACATCAATATCATCATAAAGATTGAATGCTCTCAGTTCCTTCTGAACCTGGTAGATCTTGTTAACATCTGTTTCCTTCTCAAGCTCTGTGGTCTTATAGAACGGTTCGAAGGCTTCCTTGATATCTTCTACAGTGTTCTTGAAGTCCAGGATGAAGGTATCCGTCTTTCCAGGATAAATGCGGTTCAGGCGAGACAAAGTCTGCACAGCCTTCACATCTCTCAGTTTCTTGTCAACGATCATAGTGTGCAGCAGAGGCTCATCGAATCCGGTCTGATACTTTTCAGCTACGATCAGGATATTTCCTTCATCATGGAATACACTGCGGGTCTGAGACTCTGTTACATGATGTCCCTGGGAATCAACATTCATGCCGGATTCCGTGTATTCAGGCCCATTGACTTCATCCGGATCCTTCAGAGAGCCGGAGAAAGCAACGAAAATCTTGTCATCATATCCCTTGGCATCAATGTATGCCTTGATTTCATGGTAGTAGCGGACTGCTGCCAGGCGGGATTCTGTAACCACCATCATCTTGCCCTTGCCGCCAATGGAAGGTTTTGTCACAGTACGATATGTTTCAACGATGATCTGCGCTTTCTGCTGCAGGTTGTGAGGGTGCAGCTCTTCAAAGCGGCGGATTACCTTCAGCGCCTTACTGGTGGGAACATTCGGATTATCCGGAATGTTCTTTGCAATCTCATAGCACATCTTATAAGTCATGTAGTTCTGCAGAACATCCATGATGAAATGCTCTTCAATTGCCTGACGCATGGAATATACATGGAACGGGACATATCTGCCATCCGGTGTTGGTGTACCGAAAAGTTCAAGCGTTGAAGCCTTCGGTGTAGCAGTGAAGGCAAAGTAAGAAATGTTCTTATGTTTGCCCTGTGAGATCAGTTCCTGTACCATACGGTCATCACGATCTTCCTCAGATGCTTCTGCTTCTCCTTCAATCTCAGCATATTCCTTCAGAGCGTCTTCCTTGTCTGCCAGAGCATATTTCAGTTTGGCAGCAGCCTTGCCGGTCTGAGAGGAATGAGCTTCGTCAATGATGACGGCAAATGTCTTGCCTGATGTTTCTTTTACTTCCTTATAGATGACAGGGAACTTCTGGAGAGTAGTTACAATGATTCTTCTTCCGTCATTGACAGCCTGCAGCAGATCCTGAGAGTTCTTCTTCTCATCAATGGTTACAACAGAGCCGAGTGTATGATCAAAACCGCGGATCGTATCTTGCAACTGAGCATCCAGAAGCCGTCTGTCGGTGACGATAATGACAGACGTGAATACCGGCTCATTCTGATTGTTATGCAGAGATGCCAGGCGGTATGCAGTCCATGCAATGGAATTGGACTTGCCGGAACCGGCACTGTGCTGAATCAGATAGCTCTTTCCGGTGCCGTTCTCCTTCACGTCCGCAATCAGCTTCCTGACCACATCCAGCTGATGATACCTCGGGAAAATGACACGCTTTGAGACCTTTTCCTTTATCTCCCCGGTGTCATGGTTCATGACTTCTTCACGCTTCACATCATAGGAGATGAACTTCTGCAGGATATCCAGCATGGAATCCTTCTGCAGAACATTCTTCCAGAAGTAGGAAGTGGCATAATCGCTGTCCTTACTCGGAGGATTGCCAGCACCACCGTCAACACCCGGGCCATTGGATCCCTGGTTGAACGGCATGAAGAAAGTTGCTTCCTTCTTCAGCTCTGTGGTCATCCATACCTGGTAGAGATCAGCACAGAAGAAGGCCAGGATGCGGTGATTCAGCTTGAAGCACTTCTCTCTTGGGTCACGGTCAGTCATCCACTGCTGCTTGGCGTTATCCACAGACTGGCCGGTAAGCTGATTCTTCAGCTCAATGGCAACTACAGGAATACCATTGACAGCAAGCATCATGTCGACACTGTTGCTGTTCTCGGCAGAGTAATGCCACTGCCTGATGCACTGGCAAATATTCTGTTTGTAATGCTTTGCAGCAAGCTCATTAAGCGTTGATTCCGGCTTGAAATAGCAGACGCGGAAGAGAATTCCACGGTACTTGAAACCATGCCTCAGAACGGCAATCAGGCCGTCTGTACGGACTGCATCTTCAAAAATTTCATAGAACTTCTGCTTCGGATCACGGCCTGCGCTTTTGACGAAGCGAGACCATTCCACTGGCTGAGACTTCGATACGAAATCAATGAGCGTATCCAGATCAAGAGCCATATCAATGGACTTCTTATAGCCAGAATCATCTGCTTTCTGCCATCCGCCTTGCGGGGAGATGAGAAAAGATTCAATATCAGATTCAAACTGTTTTTCTGTATCAGGCATTTGGCACCTCCCGCTTTCCAGTGACGCACTCATAGATGAGAGACCTCTTATAAGATTCAAGGTCTGAAATGATAAGTTGTTTGTTGCTTATTATTTCATTGATTTCTTTACATTTTTTATCCAAGTAATCCGTGATCTTTTTTTGTTCGTCAATTGGCGGATACGGTATCATCATTTTCAATATTGATCCGATGTATAGTCCGCCTATAGCTGATTTATTTATCAGTAATGATTCTTGCTCTTTTATTGGTGTGGACTGAAGACAGTATCTCAGATAACCATTAGTCATGCTGTCGTTCACTCTGAGAAAAGCAACACTTCTTTGAAAGGCATACGTGTTATCGAACGGATAAATACAGCACTTGCCGATCGTCGCACCAACGCAGCAAAGCAGCACATCTCCTTTTTGAGGAAAACCGTGTGCTGTTATTTTTTTATAATCTGCATGTGATATTTTACTTTCGTTATTACCAATGGTTACACCTGCGTCTGACATATTCTTAGCGCTAAGATACAGTTCCCCATTTTCAACTCTCTCTACCGTTCCATGTTCACCATCTTTAATTCCAGCAAGCACATTGGAAATTTTAACAATATGCCAATTGCTAGGAATATTTCTATAAAAAAGATTGTTATATTCTGCCATAATTGCGTCTGGATTCAGTCCCTTTGTCACAGCATGCGTGATGATTGACTGCCTCAGAACCTTATAGTCTTCAATGCTGGCTTTTGCTTCAGAAACAGCAGAATCAATATCTGCACATTTATAATCCAAATAGTCAACAATTTGATTCTGTGTTTCTAAATCAGGAAAAGGAACCGGGCGCTTAAGGATATCAGCTGAAGATAATCTCAACCTTATTTCAAGGATTCCATTTGCATATTTTCTCAGTTCCTTTTGAAATTGCGGGCATTGCAGTATATAGTTTACAAATTTGAGATTTGAGCCTTTTTTTGCTCTAAAAACATAATAAACAGGGCTTACACATCCGTAATATTTTGAAATTCCTACAGACCCAATCAAAATATTCATACTATTGGCAACAATAGTATTTGAATAAGCAATTTTGTACTGACTCACGTCTGTTTTAGCTTTATTTCCTTGATCGCCCTTATCTTCATATGGAATTACGCCAAGTTTATTAGTGAGCGATAATATTCTTTCTGTTTTAACTGGATCATTCTTCTCATTTATCTCATCTAGATGCCATTGAAGGCGTTCCATTTTCCAGTTCTTTGGTATGCTGCCTGTCCAAGCAAATCCGCTGTCCTTCATTTCTGTCATGTCACTCATCTCCAAACAGCTTCTGCAGCTTTTCCATCTGCACTTTCTCACGCTGTTTAATCCGCTCTGCAATCTGATCCGCAGGCTCCAGCTGCTTATATTCGTAGAAGACACGGGTAAAGGGAATCTCATACCCGATCTTTGTCTTGCTCTCATCCACCCAGCAGTCAGGATTGTACGGCTTCACTTCTCTGGCAATGTAAGCATCAATATCTTCATCCAGCGGAATTGTCTCTGTATCCCGCTTGTCAGTATCTGGAACCATCTTTCCCTTCTTCAGGATCGGCTTGCCGTCTCCGTTCAGCATCGGGCTCTCCACCGTGACTTTGTAGTAGCCAAGATCCACAGAATCCATGATCTTCGACTTGCATACAATCTCATTCCCTGACTCGGTCACTGCCTTGTAATCCCTGTTCTCAAATGCACCGTAAGCTTCCACAATCATGTCGCGGCATGCATCCGTGATGTCAACACGCTTGGAACCAATGCTCTTGCGGCGCGGCTCATAGCACTTGCTGGCATCAATCAGTTGAACCTTTCCACGTCTGTTCATCGGCTTTTCCTTTGAAATCAGCCAGATATAGGTTGCAATACCAGTGTTCATGAAGGCATCGTTCGGCAGCTGGACGATTGCATCCAGCCAGTCATTCTCAATGATTCTGCGTCTGATCTCAGACGGGCCGCTTCCGGCATCGCCCGTAAACAGGGAAGAGCCGTTCTGAATGATGGCCATGCGCCCATCTTCCTTCAGCTTTGCAATGCCATTCTGCAGGAACAACATCTGACCGTCGCTTTTGGAAGGAAGACCGGCTCCAAACCTTCCTGCATCTCCCATCTTTGCTTCGGCTTCAACGGACTTTGCTTCACGCTTCCAGTCAATGCCGAAGGGCGGATTGGAGATGCAGTAGTCGAACTGATAGCCCTTGAATTTGTCATCACTGAGTGTATCGCCAAACTGCATGTTGTCCGGATCACCGCCTCTGATCAGCATGTCTGCTTTGGCTACGCCGAAGGTAAACGGATTCAGCTCCTGACCGAATACCGTAACATCAGCATTGCTGTCGAGCTGCTTCAACCGTTCCTCCATGCAGGTAAGCATCTGGGAGGTGCCCATCGTCTGGTCATAGATCGTCTTCTTGATGCCATCTTTAAAATCTTCACCATCAACGAGCAGGTCGCACATCAGATACACGATGTCACGGGAAGTGAAGTGGGCTCCTGCTTCCTCATCGTAGGACTCGGAAAATCTACGTACGAGATCCTCAAAAATATAGCCGAAGTCAACAGCGCTGATTTTCCGGGGATCCATGTCTGCCTTTTCGGAAGAGAAATCAGAAATGACCTGGAAGAGAAGTCCTGCCTCTACCATACGATCAATCTGCTGATAGAAGTTCATGCGGGAGAGAATGTCCGAGACATTGTCAGAGAAACCGTTCAGATAATCCTTGAAGTTGGCTTCGATATTTTCCGGATCAGCGATCAGCGTCTGGAAGGTGAACTTACTGGTGTTGTAGAACTGATACCCGGAAGCCTTCTTCAGGAAGCCGTCCTTTACGACGATGCCCTGCGCATCCAGTTTCCTGCTGAGCTCCACTACCGCATCATGTGTCAGCAGCAGACAGTCATGGAAACGCTTGATCACGGCCATTGGGAGAATCACAAGGCCGTATTCATGCGGCTTGAATGCACCGTAAAGACTGTTTGCGGCGTTCCATATTACCGTTGACTTTTCCTGTATATTTTTGCCAACTTCCTGAATCTTTTCATCTGATGTCGTCATACTTTACCCTCGTTTTCCTTATCGTAATTTTCAAGATATTCCACAGCAGCCTTCAGCGGTGTTGCTGATTCCGTTACATCCTTGTTGCGTGACAGCGGTTCTGTCAGTCTTCCATACAACAGCCGTGCCCGGATTGCCGGATACTGACACTTGTACGTGCGTTCTCCCTGGGCTGTAAATCTTGCCAGTAAGTTGACATAACCTTCTCCAAGAAAACGTCTGTTTCCTATATAAGCTCTGATATAGTAGGCATCTGCTTTAACCATTTTTTCGGAATCAGTATCGCCTTTAAGGCTGGATACCCAGCGGTCGAAGGAGTCAATATCCGAGCAGCGGTTCATCAGTTCATCCGCTGTGCTGCTTCTCTGCAGCTTGTATATATCAGTATCTTTATCCTGTATGTGGGCAATGTCCTTCAGCTTATCGGGAATATCCGGCAGATACAGCATCTTAACCGCATCCGGGAACATTGATTCTGCTATGATCCGGAAGGAGCTGTGGTAATCCGTCATAACCTTCTTCACTAGCCGGGCGTCTTTATCCGCAAAGTATTCACGCAGTGTTTCATCATAGGTATCCGGCAGAATGGTAAGCACGGCGTTGTGCGCAGCATCAGTAATCAGCGTTCTTGCAATGCCTTTGATGCCAATGACATGAATACCGAGAAATTCAGGAAGCACTCTGGATCTGGCTTCATCATTTGCTGCAATCCAGCGTTTGAGCAGCTTGTTGATTCCCTCACGGGTGATTGTTCCCTTGACAGCTTCCGAAGCATTCAGCATCGGCATGTGCATGGCACAGTCCAGGGCATATGCAGCGAGCCTTTTGGAAACCAGTGTGTTGTACCAGACAAAGTTCATCGGAGCTGTAAATGTTGTCTTGCAGGCGCTGTTCCTGCACATATACCTCGAAAAGTATACATAGACGGTAACAAACTGCTTCTGACCATCCGAAAGTTGCAAAACGTCCAGAACTTTTCTTGTATCTGTGGCGTGAAGGATTACCCGCTCAGAGCCGCAGACAGGACAGTTTCTCCTTACATCATTGCGCAGTTTTGTATAGTAAACAGAATCATCGCCTTTATCCGCCAGAACGTCTAAATCGGGCTGTCCAAGCAGATCAGTGCGTGCTTGATCGACTTTGAACGGCACGAGTTGACCTCCGGAATATATCCAGATCAATCGTACAGTTTCCATGTGTATATCATACCCCATAAGTTTATGAACATAAACACTTTAGTTGCAATTTGCATGTTTTATTAAAAATATCATGTTGATATGTTTGACAATCACAATTTATACTCTATTATGTAAGCACACATAAGTAGCACATAATGTGCTAATTATCAGAAACTGGATGGCGGAATGCAATAAGTGCTTATGAAGGAGGAATATGAAATTTGATTTCAAATATCAATATGCCACGGATGTACCCAAAGGCGGCAATCAGTACCTTATAGGCGGCAGCCTTGATGCCGATACAATTGTGGATGCCAAATATATCCGGTCAAACATTGCACCAGGCAATCCCTATGTGGAGGCGCTTCCCCGCTTCCTGACACCGGAACAGCTTGTGGTCGCTAACAATAGGGCAATTCCTCTGCCGACGGATGAGCAGATTGCGGCCATGGACAAGTACGACAAGGAAGAAGCAGTGGAACAGCTTTCAGATATCCGCTTTCCTCTTTCCTTCCATGGCGACTTCGAGCGGGAATTCCATAATGCGATTGTGACTTCCTATCGCCGCAGAAAGCTGATCTACGATGAAGGAATTGACGTGCACTACGTCATGGGGAATCAGGATCAGATCATGCATCACAAGATGACCGCCAGGAACATGTCAGATTCCATCGAAGGAATTTCTATGCTCGGCACTTCCGGCTGCGGCAAGACTTCCTGTGTAAATATGACGCTCAGCCACTACCCGCAGGTAATCATGCATCATCCATCATCGGATTACCATTTTCCTCAGATTGTCTATCTCGTTGTTGTCTGCCCTCACGAATCGAGTTTCAAGAACATCTATGATGCGATTGCTGCACAGATCGACCTGGCGCTCGGCAACATCAACCCTGTATATCAGGCAAAGATGGCCAAGAAGAAGATGATCGGAGACAAGGTCGCCTACTGTGCACAGCTGATTGATCTGTTCGGCATCGGCATGATCATCTTCGATGAAATCCAGCAGATGAGCAGGCATTCCACCTCTTCATCTTCCGTTACTTCTCTTCTCACCCTGGAAAACAATACGAATGTGGCCATGTCTGTCATTGGCACAGATGATGCCTTCTACGACCTGTTCAGCGAGCGTCATACCGCCCGCCGGTTCTCTACCTACATCAACGCCAATGGATATTGCAATGACCGTGAACTGTTTGATCTGTTCATGGCAAATCTGTTTTCCTACAGCTGGACTGACATTCCGATTGATATCTCGCAGGAAGCACTGGATGCCTCCTATGAAATTACAGGCGGAAGGCTTGGAACCATGGTAAAGCTGGCAAAGTATGTCCAGCTGGATGCGATCAATGCAGGCAGTGGCGTTCAGATGATCAACGCTGACTTCATCAGGAATACAGCAAAGAACCGTCATGTGGATGTATTCAAAGAAGCCCGGGCAAAGGAAAAGTACAAGGATGCAAAAACTGAAAAGGCTATTCAGGCAAACTTCCCGTTGCTGAATTCCGTGGAACAAAACGAAAAGCAGGACGAGACAAAGAAGCGGATGTCTGAAGCATCAAAGGACAGCCGGAATATTCAGCTCATCGAAATGAAGCGGAATGTCGTAAAGAAGCTTTCCGATAAATACACTGCTGCCAAAGTAGAAAAGGTATTCAACGATATTGTCATGCTTCCCGAAAATGCATCAATCACAGAAGATGAAGCTGTGACAGCCGTACAGCAGAGGCTTGAGCATAATGACGCAAAGGCAGCCGCAAAGCAGGAAGGAAAGAAACGACGTCCTGATTCCGACGCCATGCAGGACGAGATTCTTGCGACAAGAGACAACATCGGGAGCATTCTTGGAAAGGCTGACGCATGAGACAGATCTCTGATGAAACACGGCGGAAACAGCATCGTGGCGAAGGACATGGCAGAACGTACAAGCCATGGATTCTGCCAAGAGAGATCCACGGCCTGTCAACTACCGTTAATTATCACGACGCAAAAGCCGGCAGAACTGTCAGTCTGCTGTCACAGGGAGAGCTGAATATCTATCTCTGCCTTCAATGGCAGGACAACGTTGCGGATATCCGTGAACAGTATCCCCTGCCGCTGACGGACACAGAAGCTATTGCAGAATACTATGGTTTGCGGCATCCGGCACACGCAGGAAAGAACATCGTGATGACAACAGACTTCCTGGTCGATCTGAATGACGGACGTCAGTTTGCTGTATCGGTGAAGCCGGATCAGTCGGAAATTGACGACAGAAGAACAGATGAAAAGCTGTTTATTGAGAAGAAATACTACGAGTCACAGAAAATTCCCTACTATGTTGTCTTCAAAACAGACATTCCTGCGAATACTGCAAAGAATCTGCGGCTTGTCATGAAATATTACAGTCTGGATGATGTGCATTCCCGCAGGGACATGGTGCTGCATCTGATTGCACATAAACGGATTCTGACGGATATGAATGTCTGTCAGCTCCCAATAAAAGAACTGGAATCGGCATTCGTGCCGAATGGAGAAGCATTTGAAAAGCTGAGGAAGGAGGAGCTTGTATGAACGAGAAAATTATGGTCAGAGATATTCTGACAGACCCGAAAACAGGAGAACAGTGGCGGGTGATCTTTCATAACGGGGATATTGCAGTCATCGTGAAGATGAACGTCTCCTCTCTGCAGATCAAATCCATCACAGTAAAAACCATCATGGATCGGCTGTCAGATAAAACACTTGAGGTAAGTGCTGATGATATAACAATCATTTCACCTCGCAAACTTTCGCCACGTACACGAGAAAAGTTTCTATCCGATAAATCCATTGCTGAAGATATATCAAAAGCTTACGGGCCAACCTTTCTCAATCTGGTTGGCAAGCAAAAGAAAGATGAATTTGTAAAAATTGCCGAACAGCACGATGCTGCCAAGTCAACTGTATGGAAAATCACACGTCTGTATCTTCAGGGCGGATTGTCAGATGCCGCTCTGATCGATGGACGCTACAAGAAAGCCGCACCAGCAGTAAAGACAAGAGTCAGAAAGCCCGGGCGGAAATCAGCATATGGCTTAGATCAGGGAAAATTATTGACTGAGACAGATCTGAAACTGTTTGATCAGATGGTTGCCATGAGAACGAAGCCGGATGGATCCGCTCATGGACAGACATGGGATTATCTTTACCACTACATGCTGGACAAATACTATTCCAGCGATATTACCGCTGATGATGGATCTGTAGTTAGAATTCTTCTTCCAGCCAATCAAAGACCGACTTACAACCAGTTCTACCATTATGTACGGCAGCACGCTCCCAAAAAGGCACTTACTGTTGCTGATACCAGTGCATTTGAAGAGAATAACCAGCACAGACTGCATACCGGATCAGCAAAGACGAATCTGATTGGCCCTGGTGATTGTTTTGAAATCGATGCATGCGAAGTCGATGCCGCACTTGTTTCAAGAACCAATCCATCGCAGGCAGTTGGACGTGCTATCGTCTATATCATCATTGATGTATGGACTTCCATGATCATGGGCGTTTCCATAGCTTTTGATAACAACTCTGTTGTCGGTCTGACAAACGCCATTTACAGCCTGGCTCTGAATAAGCATGAACTGTGCAGCAGGTATGATATTACGTTTGAAGATGATCGTTTGTGGCCGACAGGTTACAAGCCTCTGAAATTCCGTGTCGACCACGGTTCTGATTTCATTTCAAAGGATTTCAACCGGATTGCTGAAGAGCTGAATGTTGATATTGATACGGTTCCTGTCATGAACGGTTCCATGAAAGGTACAGTGGAACACATCTTTCATATGATCAATCAGGAAACAGGAATCCCGCTGATTATGCACGGAAAAATCACAAAGCGCTATGATTCCAAACACCATAAGCAGGCAGTCATGACCATTGAGGATTATACAAAGATCGTCCTGTCCTTCGTGCTTTCTCACAATTCCAAATACATGGTCAGCAAACTGAAGTCTGAAGGACAGATTGAAGCAGGAGTCCGGCCTATTCCGGCAGAACTCTGGACATACTACTGTGATAATTTCAACTATCCCCGGATGCTTCCGGATGATGAATCGCTCAGATACACACTGTGCGTACCTGCAAAAGCAGTCATTTCCTCTGATATGCCAGGATTCTGTGTCAACGGTCTTTACTATGAATGTGACCTGTATCAGGTCAATGCAGACCGCTACAGGCATCAGAGAACACGACAGTATTATGCCATCAGAATTGACCCAAGGAACACATCCTATATCTACATTCTTGATGACGATAATCACCCGGTTCGTGAGAAACTCATTGCCAGCATTCCAGAGAACAACAGCTACCGTGACATGACATGGAAGAGATACGAATACCTCAGAAAAGCCGGAAAAATCATGGACAAGCAGAACGAAGCATACCGTCAGGAACACAAGATCGCCCTGAACAGAACAGTAGAATCAATCGTTGATAGTGCAGCATCCCGGCATGAAGGGATCACCAACAATACAAAGGATATGGTTCCTGCCCGCAGCGAAGAAAAAGAGGCAATTTCCGTTGAGCACTCTCTTGCCAAAGATGCGTCCGTTCCAATTGTGCCGGAGCAGAACGCATCGCCTGATTCTGCAAAGGGAAATACATCCAGCCACATTATCGTCGGCAGCAAGATCACCATGGAAGAAAGAAAACGTCAGATCGAGGAAATCGCCCGGAGGAAGATGTAATGCTGATACCTGTCATCATACCGATTATGCCTGGTGAAACACTTTTCTCCTATGTAATGCGGCTAGCACAGGCAAATGGCATGGGTATTAATGAGTTCTATTTGAATGTTCTGTGTCCTAATCTTCCGAATAAACAGATTGGATTTGACGGATATGAGCCTCTTCCTGTTCTTTACAACAATGTTTCCGAAAAAAGCACAGATCAATTGTCATATTTCAAAGACCATACAACCTACCCTGTCATAGCAGCTTTTTCCAGAAAATCCGAGCAGGACAGGATTATTCAAAATGCATTTGGAGCCTATCCGCAGTATCAGGCTTTGATCGGAGATATTCATTCAGAAGAAACAACACTTCGCGTCTGTCCGGAGTGTGCTCGGGAAGAAACAAAACGGTATGGATTCTGGTGGCTGCACAGAGAGCACCAGGTTCCCGGCGTCTGTGCATGTACGAAGCATCACCGGCGGCTTCTTGAAGCAGAAAAATTTATGCCCCGGAAAAGAGACCTTTCAATCAGTGATTTCACCGGAACAGATGAAATAACGGATGCCGATATTCAATATGCCGATACAGTAAATGCCTTTTTCCGTAAAGCACCTGATTGTTCTGCCGAGCAGATTGCTTCTCTCATGAAATCAAAGATGCTGGCACAATATTATCAAAACGTATCGATGAAAGACGGATACAATCGCGTATCAGAAGCAATTCCCGCTGAATACAACCGGTATTTCAAAAGCAGTGTATCAAGTGCCGTCAAAAGAGCAGTTTATCAATCCTATAACATTGTGGAATGCATTGCCCTGTATTCTTTTCTCTTTGGAAGCGATATTCCTACTGCACTTGTCACAGATGATATCACTAAAAATATGTTTTTTGATAAAGTGCATGGATATGAGCTGCTGGGTGATTATCATAGTAATGGCATTACCCTTCGTCATCAAAAATGTGGAACCGTATTCCAGACAACTCCGCATGCTTTCCTTGCAGGCTGGAGATGTCCCGCCTGCTCAAAGAAATCTGAGCAGGAAATGTTCCGTTTTCTTTGTGCAAAGGTTTCTCCTGATTATGTTTTGAAAAGCGATTTTCAACGCTTGTCAAGTCCCGTGATTTTTCATCACAAAGCATGCGGAAACGATGTAAAAATCACGCCAGTGAACTTTCTGTATAATGGCAGCCGTTGTAAATGCGAAACACGGGTGCTGGAGAAGGAAGCAGTGAAGCGTTTCAAGAATGCGGGTTTTTCTCTTGTGACATACAATGGATTCAGGGAACCCGCAAGGGTTCATGGCGTTGAATGCGGACATACATTCAATATTGATAGTGCATATGTATTTCTTCGGAGCCCATACTGCCCGATTTGCCATCCATATAAAGCGCTCCGCTTTTCATCTGACGAAAATTCGAACAGGGAAATCTATGTGCGAAGAATCCGTGAATTGACCGGAGATGAATATTCCATGACTGGTACATTCGTTAATGGCAAAACAAGGGTTGAATTTACACATAATACCTGTGGCCGGACATTTATGATGGCTCCGGATTCATTTACCCATGGACACAGATGCCCATATTGCATCAAAGTCACTGCGGATAATCAATTTCCCAGCCTTGTTGCAAAAATGACTTCTGGTATTTATACATGTGTTCCTGGTCATCGAAGAGATGTCTATCGCATCAGGAATAACATCACGGGAGATGAAAAGGAACTGGCATCCGCGATGATTCTTCAAGAGATCCGCAGGCCAACAAAATCGGAACTGCTTCCAATGGACGGCAGGAAAAAGAGACTTGATATTGAAATAGCAACAAATCCAAGTAAATTGAAAACGCTGATCATAAAGACTTATCCCAGAGGCCGTCTGATCTTCAGCCGCGAATTATTCAAAGAAAAGGAAACCAAGCAATTTCAGGATGCGATCAGAGCATTGACACGCTGCGGATTCATTCGAGCTGTTGCCTATCGTGTTTACTGCTATGGGGACGAGCAATGGGATGACAGCGAAGCAATACGTGAAATTTTTATAGTACGCGCAGGTCATCATATTGGCTATCTGATTGACGAAAGCTATGAATTCCAGATAGGTCTATCAAAAAAAGCACCGGAAATTTCAAAGCTTGCCAGTAATGTGTTTGAAAGCTGCACGAGTCTGCACAAAACCACTGTACTAAACACCACCCTGTTTGCTTGCGGAGTCCCTTTTACTGTCAATGATACCAATTACGAGATAGCAGCATTGCTTAACTACATTGCCAGGCAGGATAATGGCCGTCAGAAAAATTATGGTTTTCTTGCCGCATATCTTTATGGCAAAGGATGGAATCGTAATACATTTTCGGAATACTTGCATCTGATCAGCAGTTCCTGCCGGAGACAGCTTGATAAACTGCTTGCCATATTCAGCGGAGCCTTTCTTCTTGCAGCGCTCCATATGATCCCGCCTGAAGTGCCGGCTATAGGTGATGGCATCATCCATATCCGCGTAAAACCTGCAAAATACTGCACAACACAGATGATGTATAACCTCATGATTGAACTTTTCGGAACTACAGGCATCATCGTTCGTGAGGATATTTCATGGAGAGAACTCGGCTTGTCTGATAGTTCATTTGCCAGTGGCATGAAGCATCTGTTGAAAAAAGGAATGATCACAGAGCTTTTTAAGGGCGTGTACACATTTGCAGGAAAATCTCCGACGCCTGAAATGATTATCGGCGGCTTCTACTTCAGCAGAAATGGTGAAACCATTGGTTATTATCGAGGTGACAGTTATTTGTATATTACCGGCATCGTCAATGAAAAACCGACAATCTATACAATTGCAACAGAGAGAAGCCATGGCAAAGTAAGGCGTATTGATAACAGGAATGTGCGCCTCCATATGCCTCTGATTCCTCTGCCATCAGAACATCTTTCTGTTATTGCATTCCTTGATGCGGTACTTTCTGTTGTCCGACATAAATACTGGGACAGCCTGTATAGCTATATGGAAAAGAATATTAACCAAACAGAAATCAATACCGTTCTTAACATGCTGAGTGCTGAGCAGAAAGCGGTAATTGCAAGGTTCATCGATGATCATGGCTATGAAAAACACAAACCATGTTATAAAAACAAAGTTCGGCAGCCCCGCAGCAGACCGAAGAAAGAAAAGCGGCCAGAAAACACTGATATACTTCTTGCGGCATTAAGAAGACAGTATGCCCCGGATGACGTAATTATTGTCAAGGATGTCGATCAAAAGGGTCTTCCTTTTGTGAATCTGCAGTTCTATGCCGCATTCAGGCAGCTCTGTACGAATCACACGCTTGTCCGCATTACAGAGGGTGCCTATCTGTTCAGCGAGCATTACAACGATATTTCTACCGAAACTATCATCAGAAAGTTGTTTCTGGAAAAAGATGGCCATCATATCGGGTATTACACAGGAGAATCGTACCGCTACACAATGGGCATGTCAGATACTATGCCGGCAGCGACTACAATTGCCACAAATCGAAGAAGTTACCCGGGCGGCCTGTATAAGGCAGACATCCGTGATACAGCTGTGTTTTATAAGGGAACGATTCTCCCTGTAAATGATGAGAACTATGAGCAGATTGCCCTGCTGAATTACATCTGTACAAACAACGATGAGCGAGCAGCTGATTATCCTTTCCTTGCGCAATACATTCACGGAAGAAAATGGAACCCAGCAGATCTGCTTGGTACGGCCGCAAGGATTTCAGAAACCTGTGTGCAGCGTCTGAAAGCTCTCCTGGGCGTTTATGATACAGCATATGGAACAATTTCCGTAGATTCCATTCTGATACAGGATCGTATACTGCAATATCTCAAAAAGAATTGTCAGAATAAAGTCATTATTGTAAGTGACATTGACCACAAGAATATCGGCGTCTCCCGCAGAACAATGAATTGCAGTATGAGAAAGTTTGAAACAACCGGATATCTTGTGCGAATCACAAATGGATATTATTTTCTGCGCGATGCTGTCATTCTGCCGGATGATGCAATAGACCAGATCTTTCTTCACAGAAAAGGAACGGCATCCGGATATTACATCAATGACAGCTACAGATACCATATAGGTGCTTCCAATATTCAGCCGGAGACGGTGGAAATTGCAACCATATACCGGAAGAAAGACACGCACGTTCATCTGATGAACGTTATGGGAACAGTAGTTTCCTACACATACACACCATATGATCTGAATGCTATTGACGCTGACATGGCTGCGTTCCTGCATTACATCAATGGGAGATCATACAAAAAAGAAGATATTCCCGTTCTCAGAAGGTTTGCTGCGCAGAAAGAATGGGGTATTGATACTTTTGTTCAATGCGCGGTATCGCTGACAGTCATACAGAAAAGCCGTCTAAAAAAGATATTCAACGGCCAAGGAAGCAACGAGTCATAATCGTTTCATAAAATCAAGTAAGAAAAAACTGTTCGGCTGATTAGGCTGAACAGTTTTTAAGTGCAAAATCCATTTGAGATTGCAATTCACATTTTTGCCAAATATTTGACCTGTTTGAGATTGCAATTCATTATTCGAGATTGCATTTCATTTTGTCAAAACAGGCAGAACGTATCTGCCTGCATGGATGACTTCTGTTATTTGAGGCCGCCGCGATGATCGCAGAAATAGTAGAGCGTAATGCCGCTGGGGCCAAGATGTGTACCAACGACCGGTCCCACACGGCCGATGATGACGTTCTTCGTCTTGCCGGTTTCCAGTACTCTCTGCTTCAGTTCCTCGGCATCTTCCGGGCATGCGCAATGGCAGATCAGAACCGGTTTATCCACCGACGTATCGATGCGCGCCGCCATAATATCCGCAAGCCGCTTCAAGGAAGACTTGCGCCCGCGGGCCGTACCCATACCAACGAGACGTCCCTCGTTATCGATATCGCCGACCGGCTTCAGCTGCAGCAGCGTACCGGCAAAGGCCGCAATGTTGGAAAGACGTCCGCCCCGGCGCAGATGGTTAAGATCCGAAACAGTCCACGTATAGTTGATATGGAGCTTCGTATCTTCAAGCCACTGAGCGTTGTCTTCAATCGACATACCCTCATCACGGTTCAGGGCAGCGAAATAGCTCTGATAGCCCATTCCTCCGGTCGCACCGCGCGAATCAACGATGATCAGCTTGTGATCCGGGAACTCTTCCTGGAGCTGCTGCTGCGCAAGCAGCGAATTGTTGTAGGTCGAAGACATGCCGGATGTGAAGCAGTTGTAGAGAATATCAAACCCTTCCTTCAGAAGCGGGCGGAAAAAATCCAGATAAGTCTGCGGCGTAATTGCGGTAGTAGAAGACATCACACCGCTCTCGACCTTTTTATAAAAGTCATCCAGCGGAAATTCCGAATTGTCATAGGTAGCCTTAAATTTATAGCCATCCGTCATGGCGACTTCCATCGGGATGACAAGGATCCCTTCCTTGTCCGCATATTCCGGGATAATGTCCGAGCAAGCGTCGGTCACAATCTTGTAGTTCTCCATTCGTGATCTCCCTTTCAGTTACCATTCCCATTCTACGGAACAGAAAAGGCCGGAATCAATCAAAAATCCTTTTCAATCGACGTTTCTTTAAATTTGTAAAATCTTTCTCACACCACTTTTTTCGAAAGTATCGGGTTAATAACAGGAACGGAATTTGTGTCCGGATCGTTTCCTTCCGCCTCTCATTCAAAATGACGGTATAATGGCAGGGCAGTGCCCCCGTAGTAAAACGGATATTACAAACCCCTCCTAAGGGTTAGTTGTGGGTTCGATTCCCGCCGGGGGCGCCATTGTTTGAATTTTATCTTTCCCTGCGATAAGATGGAACGGCACTCGGAATATAGCGCAGCTTGGTAGCGCGCATCGTTAGGGACGATGAGGTCACGGGTTCGAATCCCGTTATTCCGACCATAGTATGAGAAACCGCATACCAATGCGGTTTTCTTATTTTGTGGCACTATAATGGCACTATTTTAGTGCGTAAAACTGCGAATCCAATCGGAAAAAGGAGCTTTCGCTCCCTTACCGAATGTACCCGTGTATGCTCATGATCCCGTGGCATGCGAGCAGGTTATTGACGTATTTCTTATTTTTTTACTGAATCCAGCATTTTCTGGAAGTCGCTGTCGCTGATCATGACTTTTTTCCTTCCTGTTTCCACCCGACTTCCTGCTGGACACCGTTGCTGTTTCCGCGTGCCAGTCGCGCATCGTGTTTAGCGATTGCCGCCTGCATCTTCCGGTCGTACTCGGCCTTGATTGCAGGATCTGCCTTCAGGATTTCATCGAGTGTGTAGTGCTGCTCTCCAGCTTCCTCGTTATTGCCCCCCCCATCCTGCCCGTTCTTGCTTACTTCCGGATTCCCTTGGTCATTTGTACCGTTGCCGGTTTCTGTGGCCACAGTGGTCTGATTCGCGGTTGTTTCTTCGGTGTTTGTTACGTTGTCGTCGTTATCCATATTTCCTCCTTTTTCTGGCTCCGTCTGTACAGGTTTTGCACTGGCCATCCGCAGCTCTTCTGTATGGGCACGAGCGAGTACAGGTTTTTCACTGGCCTCGATCCTGCTGCTTCCGTGTCATGAGCCTTTTAACGTCATGCCCGGGACGTAAAAAGCCCGCCTGCTGGCGAGCTCATCTGCTGCTTGAACTTTTTGGTTGGTGATGCTATATAGTGAGTGTCGAGAAGTTATTCGCCCTTGCCATATTCCGGTCTTGCCCGTGAGAGCTTGACTAGGAGGACGTGATAATACTTCTCATTTTTTTATTTTCTCTACGCGATAAATTGCTAACTTGCGGTTCCCTGTTTTGATAATGACTGTGATCGGAGCAGTGTTTTGGTTCTGGTGAATCTTCGACGATATATCATCTAGAAGCTTTGCTGTCTTTTTCATTTCCGCCTCCGGCGCGGGATTAAATTCAATCAGCAAACCGCCTACTTTTTGCCTGACCGGCTTTTCTCCCTCTAGCACCCATGTAGGTGTAAATGTCTGCTCTAATCCTTCTTCAAGGCTTGTTTTAAGTGATACGGTTCCCGTCTTCCTATCGAACAGAAGACCTCTGAATGAATAATCCGCTGTCTTCTGACCCTGTGCCACATTCCCTCGTGGCGTAAGAATGGTGATGTCTCCACCGAGATAATCATGCAACCATTCTGCCGCTTCAATCTCTGCTGCTGTTGGCTTTTCCCATTCCCCCTTTCGCTCTTCCTGACGGATTATTCCATCCTGTGGAACGGCAAATTATTTGAAGCTCCAAAGTCAAATTGTTTGCAGTTGAGATTTGTCTGATTTAAGTGCCTGGTCAAATTCGCTGAAGATCATATTCAGATTATGTGGGAAACAAATGCAGCTGCAGACTGTTGAAGATGAAGCGGAGAAATTCAGATTCCTGTACATCCAAAGCCCTTGAAACATGCGCCTCTCCATATGATTCTTCCTGCATACCTGACATTTCTTTATGGGCTTGTGAGGCCGTATTGAACAGAATTTGATTATCTTTCCTGACGAAAATAGTATGAATTTACGGTTGTGACCTTTTTTCTGCGTATTTGATGACAGAAATAACGGAATTACTGCTCGTGAACCTTCTTGCCCGTCACATATTCCGGCGTAATCTCAAGCATCTGAACAATATTTCCGCTTCTTGCAAGATCCGCCCTGTAATAGCTCTCAATCTGCTCCGGATAGATGTGTTCCGCCAGCGCCATGACATTCTTCAAAATCACGCTGCGGTCCTCAACCATACGGATACGGCCGAAGACGATGACACTTTTCACGTACAGCGCAAAATCATCCGGCTGCCGCAGCTGATCCTCGATCACCGTGAAACACACCTTGTCGCACTTCTTCAGCGCATCGATCTTATGACCGGCGCCGGCACAATGGATATAAATGTGACCATCATCCCCAACCAGATAATCCACCGGGACCCCATACGGATAACCCTCATCGCCCAGCAGAGAAAGGACACCTCGATGCCCGTTTTTAAGCACATTCAACGCATCGCTGTCCTCCAGCTGCTGCTTAAACCTTCTCATTTTTCTCATCATCAGTCCCTCTTCTCTTATTCCAGAGTCTGCGCCGCTTCTTCCAGATACGAGATGATCGGAAGACTCTGTGGACATGCCCCTTCACACTGACCGCAATGCAGGCATGCCGAAGCGGGCGACGCATCCTTGACCGCATGCTGATACCGCTTCTTCGCCTGCTCCAGATTCCCGTACATCTTATACAGGTTCATCGCCGTAAAGATATCCGGAATCCGCATCCCGACCGGACAGCCCGGCATACAGTAATGACACCCCGTACAGGCAATCTGATCCGCCTTCGCAAGAATATCGCGGGCCTCCTGAATCACCTGCATCTCCTTCTCCTTGAGTGGCTGGAAATCTTTCATATACGAAAGATTGTCTTCCATCTGCGCAACGGAACTCATGCCTGACAGCACCGTCAGCACACCCTCCTGCGACGCCGAAAAGCGGATTGCCCACGACGCACAGGACATGGCAGGATCCGATTTTCTGAACAGATCCCGGATCGCTTCCGGAGGACTTGCCAGCAAACCACCCTTCACCGGCTCCATGATGGTGACCGGAATATGGTGCTTCTGGCAGACAGCGAGGTTTGCCCGCGACTGCACCTTCGGATTCTCCCAGTCCGCATAGTTGATCTGCAGCTGAACAAGTTCAACTTCCGGATGCGCATCGAGAAGATTTTCCAGCAGCTCTGGCGACCCGTGGAACGAGAAGCCGATATGGCGGATCTTCCCCTCCGCCTTCAGCTGCTTCACATAATCCCACAGACCGTATCTGTTATAAAAATCGATATTACCATCTTGGATCGCATGCAGGAAGTAAAGATCAAAGTACGATACACCTGCCCGCTTCAGGCTCACGTTGATCTCATCCTTTGCCTCAGCCTCATCTTTGGCCATTCTTGCGTTCAGTTTATCGACCAGGAAGAAGCGGTCGCGCGGATAGCGTTCCACCAGTGCCTGACGAATCGCGTCCTCGGAGCCATCATAGGCCCACGCCGTGTCAAAATAGTGCATCCCTGCCGCCATGAAGTGATCCACCATTTTCTTTGTCTCTTCGACGTCAATGGTGTTTTCATCCTTCCGGGGAAGACGCATCAAACCAAAGCCAAGCTTCCCGAACCCGCTGCACCACGCATTCTTCGCATCACCGTACAGATAATAATCCATAGTGTTCTCCCATTCTCTTTTCTGATTTTACTGCGGCCTTCCTTCATCGAAAAACCCTTCCGCCGTATTTCAGCGAAAGGGTTTGTTATTCTTATTCTGCTTTTTTCAGATTGTTTCAGATTGCGCCGCAGTCCTTGAGCAGCTTCTCGACTTCGGTACCTCTGATCTTCTTCAGAGCTTCATTCAGTGCTATGCGCTGTTTGAAGCCGAGTTCCATCTCGGTCAGCTTCTTGCCATCGCCAAGCTTCACCGTCGCCTTGATCAGGTCACGGACATCGTAAACCGATCCCCATACCTCAGGTACACCGCGGTCCACGTTGCACAGCGTATAGACCGCCTCCATGCCTGTACGGATCGAATACTCCGTCGTAAATACCGTGTCACGCGGCGTTTCTGCATACTGGCCCAGGAACGCAAGATTTACCGATCCCTTCGGAACAACCAGCGGACGGTCTCCGGCCTTGCGCGGCTCAAAGAACGACGTCACATACGGCATCATGCATGCAGTGGTGTTGCATGCGCTGCCCGCCAGTTCCATGATCCTGTTTTCAGGGATGCCGATGTGGTACAGCCACTCGGCGCACAGCTCTTCGCCCGTGCACTGATACATCGGCTTCTTCACAAAGTCACCATTGTCATGCCAGCAATTCAGACCATAGACCCAGATGAGGCAGTGATCCTTCTTCTGATCCGTGAACTGACCCTGACGGTTGATCGTCCAGCTCAACAGCCAGCTGGAATCCTTTGCCGTCACGATGCCGCCCGTAACAACCTTTCCGGAAAGCGGATCGCGGTGGCAGATCTTCTCGATTGCCGCAAGGACCTCAGGATCCGCCGTATCAACGGTCCACGACTCCCAGCTTGTCTCCTCGATGCTCGGGAAGAACTTGTCCGGATGACCGAAGGCGTCATCCTGTGCCGCCAGCTTCTTCCAAAGCTGAATGGACGGGCCCTCTCCGTTCTTGCAGGTGACAACCGGCGCATGGGTCTGATCGCCATAAGCCGTATTATCGCCCTGGCAGCCGTTGGTCACAAACACCAGATCATCTTCCGTCAGGTCGATTGTCTTCTCTTCGCCGCCCTGCGTATAAACGATCTTCTTGGCGACCTTGCGATCCGGGCCGCAGTCAACCTTGATATCGGTGACCGTCGTATCGTATTCAATCTTGACGCCGTGATCCGTCAGATACTTGAGCATCGGCTTAATCATCGACTCATACTGGTTGTAGCGCGTGAAACGGAGTGCACTCAGATCCGGCAGACCATCGATATGATGAATGTAACGCTGCAGATACAGCTTCATCTCAAGGGCGCTGTGCCACTTCTCAAAGGCAAACATCGTCTGCCAGTAGATCCAGAAGTTGGTCTTGTAGAAGTCCTCGTCGAACACATCGTCAATCGTCTTGTCCGCCAGTTCTTCATCGGTGCTCATGAACAGCTTCAGCAGCTCCATCGTCGCCTTCTGGTTCATACCGTATTTCTTGTCGGTATGCGCATCCTGGCCCTGCTTTTCCGTGACGCGGCACAGGGAATAGTTAGGATCCGCCTTATTGAGCTTGTAGTATTCCGAGAAGATCGTCTCTCCCGGATTGTCGATCGAAGGAATCGAGCGGAACAGATCCCACATACATTCGAAGTGGTTGTCCATCTCTCTGCCGCCGCGCATGATATAGCCGCGGCTCTGATCATAGAAGCCATCGCACGATCCGCCGGCTCTCGGCAGATGTTCAAAGAGCGTAATATGATCGCCCGGCATCTGGGCGTCGCGGACCAGGAAGCACGCCGCCGAAAGTCCGCCAAGACCGGTGCCGACGATCCATGCCCGCTTATTGTCAATGCCTTCCGGCTTCACTGCCGGCGCAAACGCTTCATAATTACCGCTGGAATAGTACATATCTCTGTTGTCTCCTCTTCTTCATTTGTTTGATCAGGCGCCTCTACCCATTAACTTAGCCAACAGAAATTTGATAACTTAAATCAAGCCCTTTTTTGGAGATTGCTTCGATAAATTCATAAGCTTCAGAATTTTTCTGATCGGCCACCACGAAAAGAGGAGACAGTCTCCCCGGTTTTGAAAATTCGTTCTATAATCTGCTTAGGAACGGAAAGTTGAGCCGTTCTTCATAAGCGAATAAATTACTACCAATAGTTTATCCGCCGCAGCGATATTGGCAGCTTTGGGCTTCAATGGTGAGGTAGCCTGCTGCCTTTTCTTTTGGTTGAACTGATAGATAGAATCTCCCTTTTTCAGCCTGTAGTTGCACGTGACTGCCAGATAAAGAAGACACCTCAGATGTCTGTTTCCTTTCTTGGATATAGCCAGGTGGGTCCCATCCTTCTCACCTGACTGATTGATTTTCGGATTCAGTCCTGCATATGCTACGATGCCTCGCGCGTTCCTGAACCGGGTGACATCGCCGATTTCCGCGATGATCCGTGCCGCGATGTTCCTGCCAATTCCAGGAATACTGAGCAGAATCGCAAAAGAAGGAAGCTTACTGGCATCTTCGATCAGTTCCTCAAGGTATGTATTGCAGAGCTCCATCTGCTCCATGAGTTCATTGATCATCTGAGGAAACTGCTGTACTTCCACACTGTCCGCATCCACGCCGGAATAACATTTCTCTGCACACTGATACATCTTGTGAACGATATTTTCAGTGAAGCCTTTCTTATGACCTGCGGGCTTCTGGATCGCTTTCACAATGGTTTCCTCCCTGTGCCTGAGAAGTAATGATGGATGCGGATATTTCTTCAGCACTTCCATCGGAACCGAATCGTAAAGGCTTGCATGCCCTTTGAAGCACTTATCCATGCGCGGATAGATCACATCCAGCATTGCCCGGAACGTGCATTTCCGCTGACGCAGGATCTTCAATTCGCTCTCATACATGCGATTCTTTGCCCGCAGACGTGCATATGTATCCGATTCATTCTGGTGGCACTGCATATGTTCTTCCTGGTAATACACTTTGGCGATATGAGCACAATCCGCATTGTCTGTCTTATTGCCATGAAGGTTCGTCTTCCGATAAGCTGCAGACAGCAGTGGCGGAACGACAATGTAAGGATTTCCTATATCATCAAGATACTTCTGGAGACAGCGATGGTAGACGCCGGTCGCCTCGAATACTACCGGGACTGTATCAGCTTCGCTCTTCTCCTTCACCATCTCAATGGTTTCAGACAATGCTTCAAAGCCATCTTTCGTATCGTTCAGCACTTTCGGCTTCCGCAGGGAATGGCCTGCTGTCAGCCACGGCTGATAGTGGCAGTTGCCTTTTGAGACATCTACCGTGATAATTGGTCCGTCCATAAAAGAGCCTCCTCTGGCATAAATGTCTGCGGTAAAGCTTCCCTGAACCTTTGCGACAGCTGATTTTTCTGGATTAGATACGGCATGCCTGAATACTTCCGGCTGCACATTTTGATTAAGCTGGCTATATCACAAAAGGGAAGCAGGACGTTTTNCATAAATGTCTGCGGTAAAGCTTCCCTGAACCTTTGCGACAGCTGATTTTTCTGGATTAGATACGGCATGCCTGAATACTTCCGGCTGCACATTTTGATTAAGCTGGCTATATCACAAAAGGGAAGCAGGACGTTTTAAGTAACTGGCTTATCGTTCGATAGCTTAAAAAAACCGGCGTCCTTACTTTTACCCAGACCTTTCCGGTATATGCCTATACGCAGGAAAGGCCAGGAATACACCCAGGTAATCCTGACCTTACAATTGTAGATTCATATGCTCATGACAGCTCAATCAGGACTGGATTCTTCCTGATTTCATAATAGAAAAAAGGCGCACAAACTGCACGCGCCATTGTTTGTACAAATTTTTATCACTTCGCCGGTTTTGAAGTAGAAGCGAAATTCTTCAGCGCCGTCGGAATATTGTTTTTCGTCAATATGACCAGACGCGTCATGATCTGCTGCGGATCCTCCACCATGTCATGCTCGACCCAGTCCAGAACGATGCCGACAAAGGCATATTTGTAGAAGTCCGCGATGAACTTCTGATCCTGGCAGCTGACATCCATGCCTGCCGCCTCTTCCTTGACAACTCCTTCGACCAGCTCATAGGCAACTTCCGTCAGATAGCGGTAGATCGGCTCATGGTTCACGGAATGGTAGACGTTGCAGATGAACTCCTTATTGCGAAGACAGTAGCGGAATATTTCACGAAAGCCCTGTTCCCATGTCTCATAGGTACGGTTATTGCCGAGTGCCTTGCGGGCATCCTCCACCAGCGCCCACTCCACGAGATCATAGATATCGTGAAAATGGTAGTAAAACGTCATACGGTTGATGCCGCAGTCACGCGCCAGATCCGTCACTGTAATATCATCGAAGGGCTTCTTCTTCAGCTCGTCCTTCAGCGCCTGTTCCAGCGCCCGTTTTGTAAGATCCGCCATGCAATCAGTATAGATTTTTCAGAACTCTGCCGCCAGTGCCTTTGGCCGCACACTGAGGTTACGGAATCCTGTTCAGCCCAGATACTTTTCACCATTGTGACGCTTGTTAATGTCGTCAATCAACGTTCCAAGCTGCGAAAGATCCGATATCCGATACTGCAGAGACGCCCTCATCTCTTCATCCGGAACAATGTGATCCTGAATGAACGCCGAAGGGAAGCCGCCCCGCTTCGCCGCCACGATGCCGTACTTTCCATCCTCCACAACCAGCGCATCACGATTGCGTACGTTCAGCTTACTGGCGGCGACGTCAAATACCGCATGGCTCGGCTTGCCCGGCAGATGTTCGTCACGCGACGATACCAGCACTTCCGGATGCAGCTCACATCCTGAATGAGCCATAAAATGACGGATGTCCTGATAATAGGAGCCGGTCGCAATGGCATAGGGAAGATGATGTTTCTCAAGATAGGAAACCGCCTCCGCAAGACCCTTCTTGTCCGCGCTGCCCTTTTCCTTGAACATCTGATCAAAGTAGAAGAGGCGATTGTCCATGTACTGCTTCATCACTTCCTGAATGCCCGGATACTGCTGTTCCAGCTTCAGTACCTGTTTCTCATCGGTGCCGATCATTGTCTTGAGCACATCTTCCGATACTGTCATGCCGCGCTGCTGCATCAGCTGCTCAACAGTCTTAAGAAACAGCGTCTCCGTATCAAACAAAAGTCCGTCCAGATCAAAGAGAACAGCACGGATCATGACTGTTTCTCCGTCTTCGGAAACCTGATTTCATCCGGGTAGGCCCACTTCTGCAGCTCTTCCGCTCCCAGGACTTCCGGTTCCTTTCCACCATTCACCGTCAGCGTATGGTAGTAAAGTTCCGCGATCTCTTCGACATAGCTGACTTTCAGATAGGCGCCTTCAATGGAATTCTCATCGACGGCGACACAGCCGTGAGCCTTCATCAGAGCCGCATCCGCATCCTTCAACGGCTCAAGGACCGAGTCGGCAAGGGCCTGTGTCCCGGGACGTCCATACGGTGCCACCGGAATATAGCCGTTTTTGCAGTTGAGGTTGAACAGCTCATACACAATGGCGGGCACAGGTTTGTTCAACACCGCAAATACCGTCGCATACATCGAATGCGTATGGGCGATTGCCATCACATCGGGACGCGCAGCATAGATCTTCAGGTGCATCAATGCTTCGCTTGTCGGTTTGAGGCCCGTCGGATTCTCGATCACCTCCGCATCCATATTCATCACCACCATGTCCCGCACCTGCAGCTCATCGCGATCAACTCCGCTCGGTGTCATGACGATGAGTCCGCTCTGTTTGTCGCGGGCCGAAAAGTTGCCCGACTTATGCTTGCACAGACCGTCTGCCTGTGCCCTTTTGGCAACGTTCATGACCCGTCTCTTCAGATCTTCCAGCATATTCCTTCTCCTGTTTATTCCTTTGTTCTGTTGAGTGCTTCCTTTGCCATGTACCAGGCAAGGGCATGCACAGGCTGCGGAAAAGTTCCGTCTGTAATCATTGCCCGGATCTCTTCCGCCGTATGTGTCTCGTAATCCAGAAATTCCGTCGCATCAAGCTTCTGATCACTGACGTGGTGACAATCCCTTGCCAGATACAGATAGGCATAGTCATCGTTCGATGTCGGCAGCGAAGCGATCTCCTCCAGAAACTGCCACCGCTCACTGACGCAGCCCGTCTCCTCCTGCAGCTCACGTTTTGCGGCCGCAAACGCCGTTTCACGATCCGGATGACGCACCGTCGTTTCAATGGCTCCGGCCGGAAATTCGACCGTCACCTTGCCAATGCCCTGGCGGTACTGGCGGACACAGATGTACTGCCCCGCTTCATTCAATGCCACGATGACGACGTAGCTCTTCTTTGAAAATGTAAAGAAGGGGCCGGCCGTACTTCCATCCGGCATCCGGTAGGTTTCTTCCCTCAGATCCAGCCACTGATTATGGACTGGATGCTTCGTTTCCAGCAGCTTCCATTTCAGCTTCTCATCTTCGTCCCGTGCCATCTTCCCTCCTCATCCTTCCCTGTCTTCTCGATATTATACCGTGCGCCGTTCTCCCCTCGGCGGGCTTTGCTAAAATGGAGCCAGGAGGCAAACAATGTCCGAAGAAACCATATCTGCTTCTGTTCTCTCTTCCTTTCCTTTCGCGGATGAGCGAAAGCTCGACGTCCTTCTGCAGGCGGCATTATCATCCGATCATGAAAAGTTCATCGTCCTCGACGATGATCCCACCGGCGTTCAGACGGTTCATGACGTCCATGTCTATACGCACTGGGACGTTGACTCGATCCGTCAGGGACTCGAAGAAGACAGCCGCATTTTCTATATTCTGACCAACAGCCGCGGCATGACAGAGGATGAGACGACGCGTATTCATCGTGAGATCCTCGCCAATGCCCAAACGGCTGCAAATGAAATACCCAATCACCCGTCCTATTCTTTCATCTCCCGCAGCGATTCGACGCTGCGCGGACACTTTCCTCTGGAAACCGAAATTCTCAGGGAAGGAATGGAGAAAAACGGCATCCGCGTTGACGGCGAAATTCTGATTCCCTTCTTCAAGGAGGGCGGCCGCTTCACAATTCGCAATACGCATTACATTAAATACGGCGACAAACTTGTTCCATCGGCAGAGACAGAGTTTGCAAAGGATCCGACCTTCGGCTATACGCATTCCGATCTTCCTGCCTATATCGAAGAAAAGACGGGCGGAAGATATCCGGCAAAGGATGTTGTCTGTATCTCTCTCGATGATCTTCGTACATGGAGAATCGGAACAATCGAGCAGCAGCTGATGCATGTCCATTCCTTCAACAAGGTCGTCGTCAATGCGGTGGATTATTGTGATCTCGAAGTGTTCTGCATCGCCCTGTGTCATGCTTTGAAACAGGGAAAACATTTCCTGTACCGCACCGCTGCAAGTTTTGTCAAAGTGATCGGCGGCATCAGCGACAAGCCTCTGTTGAGCCGCGATGACATGATTCACTCTTCTTCCACTAACGGCGGCATCATTGTTGTCGGCAGTCATACAGAGAAAACCACGTCGCAGTTGAAGGAGCTTCTGAAGCTGCCCAATATTGTTCCGGTAGAATTCAAATCGAGCACCGTACTTGCCGGTGAAGATGCTTTCAACAAGGAAGTGGAACGCTGCCTCAAAGAAGAGGAGGCGATCATTGCCGGCGGAAAAACGGCCGTCGCCTATACGGAGCGTGCCCTGCTGTCCCTGCCGGATGATACGAAGGAGTCGGCTCTCATCCGCTCCGTCAAAATCAGTGACGGTGTCCAGCGCCTGGTCCGTGATCTCTCCATTACGCCGGCCTTTGTGATCGCCAAGGGCGGCATCACCTCTGCCGATGTCGGTGTGAAGGCGCTTGGCGTGAAGCGGGCTCTGGTTCTTGGCCAGATTCAGCCGGGCATTCCGGTGTGGCAGACGGATCCTGACAGCCGTTTCCCGGGCATTCCCTATATCATTTTCCCGGGAAATGTCGGTGAGGCGGACACGCTTCGCAAATCTGTCGAAGTGCTTCAGAATCATTAATTATGGAATTTTCATGTGAAATTCAATTGTTTTAGCACTCTGATGGCCAGTGTGCTAAACTAGTGGCACACCAGAAAGGCGGTGTTTTATATGAATGATATCGAAGATCCGAACAAGAGGAAAAAGCCCACTCTCTACTACTATGCGGTTGTTCTTCTTGTTCTGGCTCTGCTGAACCTGATCGCGGTGCCGGCGATGAATGAGAGGACGATCCAGGAAGTGGATTACAGCACCTTCATTCAGGAAACCAACGATCAGAAGATCAGTGAAGTGAAAGTGGAAGACAACCAGATTCTGTTCACCCTCAAAGGAAACGATGAGCAGGTGTACCGGACCGGCGTCATGAACGATCCGGATCTGGTGCAGCGTCTGACGGATTCCGGTGCCACCTTCTCGTCTGAGATTGTTGAGCAGCAGTCTCCGTTCGTCGAGTTCCTTCTGACATGGGTGCTGCCGCTGGTCCTGTTCTACTGGCTGTGGCAGTTCCTGCTGCGCCGAATGATGGGCGGTGGAAAAGGTGCCGACTCCATGATCTTCAACGTCGGCAAATCCAATGCCCGCGTCTATGTCAAGTCACAGAACGGGATCCGTTTCTCGGATGTTGCGGGCGAAGATGAGGCGAAGGAATCGCTGCAGGAAATCGTCAAGTACCTGCATGATCCAAGTGCCTACAAGAAGATCGGTGCCTCGATGCCGAAGGGCATTCTGCTGGTAGGTCCTCCTGGAACCGGCAAGACGATGCTTGCGAAGGCTGTCGCCGGTGAGGCGAATGTTCCGTTCTTCTCCATGAGCGGTTCGGAATTTGTTGAAATGTTCGTCGGCATGGGGGCCTCCAAGGTCCGTGACCTCTTCAAGCAGGCCAAGGAAAAGGCGCCGTGCATTGTCTTCATCGATGAAATCGATGCCATCGGCGGAAAGCGTATCTCCGGCAACTATGGCGGCAACGATGAGCGTGAACAGACTCTCAACCAGCTGTTGACCGAGATGGATGGTTTCGAATCCAACAGCGGCGTCATTATTCTCGCGGCAACGAACCGTCCGGAATCTCTGGATCCGGCGCTGCTGCGTCCGGGACGGTTTGACCGCCGTATTCCAGTGGAACTGCCGGATCTGCAGGGCCGTGAGGCAATCCTCAAGGTTCATGCCAAGAAGGTCAAGACGGATCCGAACATTGACTACAGCGTTATCGCAAGAATGGCTTCCGGTGCCTCCGGCGCTGAGCTGGCCAACATCATCAACGAAGGTGCTCTGAAGGCTGTCCGCGAGGGCCGTGACACGGTGACGCAGGCGGATCTGGAAGAGTCGATTGAAACCGTCATTGCCGGCTATCAGAAGAAGAATGCAATTCTGACCGACGAAGAGAAGAAGACGGTCGCCTACCATGAAGTTGGACATGCGCTGGTCGCTGCGCTGCAGAGTCACAGTGCACCTGTTCAGAAGATTACAATCATTCCCCGCACCTCCGGAGCCCTGGGCTACACGATGCAGGTTGAAGAAGGAAATCACTATCTCTACACAAAGGAAGAGCTGCAGAATCAGATTGCGACCCTGACCGGCGGCCGGGCGGCGGAGGAGGTTGTCTTCGGCACCATCTCCACCGGCGCATCCAACGATATCGAAAAGGCGACGCAGCTGGCCCGCTCCATGATTACCCGCTACGGTATGTCGGATGAGTTCGACATGGTAGCGATGGAAACCGTGAACAACCAGTATCTTGGTCAGGACACGAGTCTCTCCTGCTCCGAGACGACCGCTGCCGGTATCGACCAGAAGGTTGTTGAACTGGTGAAGAAGGAACACGCCAAGGCCAGGAAGCTGCTCGAAGATCATCGCAGCGACCTCGATCGGATCGCCACCTATCTCTACAAGAAGGAAACGATTACCGGCGACGAGTTCATGAAGATCCTGGAGCACAAAGACATGGATCCGGAAGATGCGGTCAAACTCCCCGATGCTCCGTCACCGGAGAGTGCAGCAGCTTTGTTAGCCTCTGCCCAGGCCGTAAAGCCTGAGGATCATCCTCAGGGAGCCAATGCCTGATCAGGCACAGGCATCACCATCCTTAGACACATACGCAGAAGAAGCCGGAGCATGTCTCCGGTTTTCTTGTGCGTTCCTGATGATCCTCCAGCAGTACAATGTTATTGACTATGGATGGAAGAAACATTCTTGCCGTACGCATCGATAACCGCCTGGTGCACGGTCAGGTGGGCGTCACCTGGGCGGCGTTTATCCGACCTGAGGTTATTGTCGTGGCCGACGATGCGGCGGCAGAAGATACGCTGCAGCAGCGCCTGATGCGGGCCATTATTGATCCGATGAACATTCAGCTGAAAGTATTTTCGATCGGCGCATTTCCGGACGCTCTGCGTCATACGGCGGATGAGCGGCGCGTCTTTCTCGTTGTGCGCAATATCGAAGAACTTGCCCGCATTGTAGATCAGGGCGTTGCGCTGCGGGAAGTGAATCTTGGCAACCTGCATTATGAGCGCGGCAAAAAACCGTTGACCCGAAAAGTTTATATCAACGACAGCGATGCCCGTCTTCTGCAGCATCTGATGGCGCAGGGCATCCGCTTCTATGCCCAGGATATTCCCGGTACAGCACGCGAAGAAATCAACGACCTCGATGCTCAGTATTTCCGCCGCTTCGAATAGGAAAGAATATGCATCGTCATACGATACTTGGTCACGGTGCGTTTGGAAATATGAATACCGCGCTCCTGAAGTAAATCGCACAGTTTCTGGTCACTGTAAGGATGCGCCGGATCTTCCTGCTGAATGAGCTGGCGGATCTCGTTCATGATTTCCTTCTGGGCCGTATCTCCTCCTGCGTCCGGCGAAAGCAGATCGCTGAACGGGTGTAGCTGGTCATCAAATTCGAATGCTTTATGGGCCAGTGCCCGGGTCACGGTCGATACGCTGACGTTTAATTCTTTGGCAATGGTGCTGCAGGTCAATGGCCTTAAAGCTCCGTGGGCAAAGTATTCCTGCTGATGATTCAGCACAACATCAACAATCCGCTGTAACATGACCGTCCTTGCCCGGCACAGTTTCTGTAGCTGACGGGCAGCGCTTTCCTGTGGCAATGCACCGTCGGATACCGTAAAGCTTTCTTCCCAGGCATAAAGAGAATAGGTCAGTTCCCCATGTTCCATATGGACGGTCACATCGGGAAAGAGCGTCATCGCATCAGGATTGCCAAGATGCACCGGATACGGATTCAGCTTCTGGATCTGATGGAACAAGGCGACCGCCTCCTGCTTTGAGCAGCTGATGACAGAGGCCGCTTTTTGAAACTGGCCTCTGGCAAAGAGATCCAGGCAGCCAGCCGCTTTGCATAGATTCTTTGAACCGTGATTACGTTGAATCTGCAGAAGAAGGCAGTCTTCCAGCGAAACAGCGCCTACGCCTGCCGGCTCAAACGTCTGGATGATCTGCAGTACCGCTTTCACTTCTTTCATGGATACACGGAGATCTTTGGCTGCTTTTTTGACCGGTATTGTAAACCAGCCATGACTGTCCAGACTGTCAATGATCCAGGTACCGATCCTCTGGTCACAATCCGCCTCATGAACCTGGCGGAGAAGATCCTGCCGCGGATCCTCTTCCTGTACCATGCGCTCGGCATCAACTGACAGGTTCCTGCTGTCACGCAGGCAGATGAACGGGTTACTGGCAGCCTGCTGCTCAAGCATGGTCTGCATCTGTTCCCCGTTCATTTCCAGTATTTTGAGCGCATTGAAAAAAGCTGGTGACAGCTGCAGTTTCTGACGCAGTTCAGGCTTCGGCATTGGGACTGGTTTTATTGTGACCGGCATTGACCTTATTCTACTCGATCGAAAAATCCGATATAGTGGGGTTGGAGAATCTTATGAAAGATAAAATCAAAGATCTGCTTACCAGAATGACGGCGCAGTATGAGCCGGGACCGCGCAGCGAGTTTACAACCGCATGGCTGGCGCAGCAGACTTCCCTCAGCCGCAACGCCGCCTCCGAATATCTCAATCAACTGTGTCAGCAGCGTCAGGCAGTCAAAATCAATACGCGTCCCGTCTATTATCTGAGTGTCGCTGCTCTGCGTACGAAGGGCTATGACATTGACCGTGTCGCTTACGATTCCTTTGAGCAGCTGAACCGGCGCGGATTCGATTTTCAGTCGCTGATCGGTGCCAATGGATCCTTGTATCATGCGATCGAACAGTGTAAGGCCGCTGTTTCCTATCCTCCCAACGGTCTGCCGGTTCTATTGACCGGTCCGACCGGGACCGGAAAGTCGCTGCTGGCAAGGACAATGTTTGACTATGCGGTCCGCAAAAATCTAATTGCCAAAGACCGTCACATGGTTACCGTCAACTGCAGCGAATATGCCAATAATCCGGAGCTGCTGACTGCGAATCTCTTCGGTTATTGTAAAGGAGCCTTTACCGGGGCTGACAAAGACCGGCCGGGGCTGTTGGATCTGGCCGATGGGGGGATGTTGTTCCTGGATGAGGTGCACGCCCTCAAAGCAGAATGCCAGGAGAAGCTGTTTCTTTTCATGGACAAAGGCGTCTATCACCGGCTGGGTGATAATGAGCACTGGTACCATTCCCAGTGCCGCCTCGTCTTTGCGACTACCGAGGCCCCGGAACATGTGCTGCTCAAGACGCTGCTGCGAAGAATTCCGGTACTGATTGTTCTACCCTCCCTGGCCGAGCGCGGCCAGGATGAGAAAAACGCGCTGCTTTGCTATCTGTTCCAGAATGAGGCGAAAGAAATCGGGCAGGAGATTGAGCTTTCCTACCCAGCGTTTCAGATCCTGATGAATGTTGACATCCCCGGCAATATCGGCGGGCTCATCAATACGGTCAAAGTATCCTGTGCCAATGCCTTTCTGCAGAGTCAGGACCATAATCAGCCGCTGCAGGTCTTTGAATATCATCTGCCTGACGATGTGATGCGTCTGGCAAGTCCGGCTTCGCTGAATATCCGGCCCAATCAGAAAGATACTCTTCTGCCGATGACGATGCCGCGCCTGACGCAGCAGCGCCCGGAGCCGCTGCTCAATGTATACCGGCTTCTGCTGGACCACTTTGAAAAGGCGCCGTCCGATTACATTACCCAGGAGTTTCAGGATCAGATTGACCGGGCCTGTGAGGAGTTTTTAACCAATCGGCCTGATGTCTCTATTTCCGAGGACTTTCTGACTAAGATGATGGATAAGATTGCATCCATCGCCATGAACCGTACTGTACTGAAGATTTCCAACAACGGCATTTATCTTTTGTCCGGTATTCTGGCCGAATACTTCCGCTGCCAGGCATCGGTTCATCAATGGGATGCGGCGCACCGCGACTCCATTCAGCAGCTGAGTGATACGCTGGCTTCGCGGTACCCTCTGGAATACAGGATGGCGCGCGAAATCGCCCAGAACGTTTCCATGAACCTGGATATTCAGCTGGATACGATGTGCATCCTCCTGTTTATGATGGTGATCAGCGAATACCCCGAGGAAGACAGCAGCGAGACCGCCGCCTACATTCTGTGTCACGGCTTTTCGACGGCTTCTTCCATCGCTAATACCGTGAACCGTATGCTTGGTAAGCCGGTCTTCAGCGCAATTGATCTGGAGCTGAATCAAAGTTCCCTGAAGACGGCGGAGATTCTGAACCGGTCCCTGCTGCGTAAAAAACATTTCCGGAATCTGCTTCTGCTGGTGGATATGGGGTCGCTCGAAGAGCTTTATACCGGCCTGCATCTGGAGCCGTCGATCAATGTCGGCGTCATCAACAATGTGAATACGAAGCTGGCACTTGAGATCGGCTCACGTCTCATGAACGGTGATGCCATTGATACGATCCTCTCTGAGACAGCCCCGAAATCAACTGTTCAGTACAGATATATTTCCGGCCGCCAGAAAGAGATGGCCATTCTGACCGTATGCTCTACGGGACAGGGTGCGACCAACAAGATCATTGCCCTTTTTGAAAGCAGTCTTCCTAAGCCGATCGAGGCAAAAATCATACCTTGCGATTACAATTCGCTGCGCATCAACGGTACCGGGGACCCTCTGTTTCAAAAGTACAATGTGCTCTTTGTGCTGGGGACGCTGGACGCCAGGCTGCCGGGGATTCAGTTTGTTTCCATTGAGGATCTGGCCCTGGAGCACAATCTGAGCCGCCTGTCGCAGCTGATGAAACCGCTGCTGAGTGAGCAGGAAATTGCCCGGTTCTCCAGCACCATTGTCAATAACTTTACGTTGAACAATCTGGTGACCAATCTCACCATTCTCAATGCCGAAAAGGTGCTGAAAGACGTCGAAGATATTGTCAGCGAAATTGAGCAGGGAATGCACATCAGTCTGCCGGTGGAAAACCGGATCGGTCTCTATGTCCATATTGCCTGCCTCATTGAGCGTCTGATCTTGCGCCAGCAGGCAGAGCCAGTGCAGCCGCCGACACAGTTTCTGAAGGACCATGCGGATTTTGTGAATGTGGTGCGAAGAGCATTTACTGTCGCAAAATATGCTTACAGTGTCGAAATCCCCGATTCGGAAATTGTCTACATTTATAATTACATCGAAAATATCCGCTGAAATATGCGGATTTTTTTATTTCATGTTTTTTCAGGCACACTTTTTGCTAGAATTCAGGGTGAAAGGAAGTAATCACAATGAAAGGGGATAACATCCTACTCACCAGAATTGACAATCGTCTTGTGCATGGACAGGTTGGTGTCACATGGACGAAGACACTGAATGCCAATCTGATCATCGTCGCCGACGATGCGGTCGCTTCCAACGAACTGCAGCAGTCGCTAATGGCCGTCACTGCCAAAGCCAGTGGTGCCGGAATCCGTTTCTGGACACTTCAGCATACGGCCGACATCATCGAGAAGGCCGCACCCAGTCAGCGGATCTTCGTCGTCGTAAAGACACCGGCAGATGCACGCCGACTGGCCGAAATCGGCGTCCATCTGAAGGAAGTCAATGTCGGAAACATGCATTTTTCCCAGGGAAAACGGGAGCTGACAAAGAAGGTTTACGTCGACGATCAGGATCTTGAGAATCTGAAATTTCTGGCGTCGCACGGCTCTACTGTTTACTGCCAGGATGTGCCTGGCACTGAAAAAGTATTCGTTGATGCGAATACGACTTGTTAATTGTTAGAAAGGGGGACAGACTATGTCCATCACACTTGGTCAGGGCCTGCTGATTGCCATTGCGGCAATGATCTTCGGCATCGACTTCTGGCTCGAAGCATTCTTCATTTTCCGTCCGCTGATCGTTTCTACCATTACCGGCGCAATCCTTGGCAACTTACCACTCGGGTTGGCAACCGGTGCGATCACGGAGCTTGCGTTTGCAGGTCTTACGCCTGCAGGCGGCACCCAGCCTCCTAACCCGATTCTTGCCGGCGTTATGTGTACGGTCATTGCCTATACGACAAACGTTACGCCGGAGGCGGCGCTGGGTCTGTGTCTGCCGTTCTCGTTCCTGATGCAGTATGTGATTCTCGCCTTCTATTCGGGCTATTCCTTCCTCATGGCACCGATGGACAAGGCCTGCGAAACCGGTGATACAGCAAAGGTTAAGCGCATGAACTTCCTGATGACCGGCGGCGTTGCCATCGCCTACGGTATCATCGTGTTCCTCTGCGTCTTTGTGGCGCAGGAAGCTATGAGCGCATTCGTCAATGCGATGCCTGCCTGGGTCGTCAACGGTCTGACGGTAGCCGGAGGCATGTTACCGGCAATCGGATTTGCGATGCTGCTGAATGTCATGATGAAGACGAAGTATATTCCTTACTTTATCGCCGGCTTCCTTGCCGCATGCTTCATCGATATGAACAACCTGCTGCCGGTCGCTCTGATGGGTACTGCCTTCGCTCTGTATGACTTCTACAGTGCAAAGCAGCGCAAGATCGAAGTTGAAGATGCCGTGAAACACGCGGCCGGAACCGGAAATGGAGGAGACGAAAATGTCGGAATCTAAAGAAACCAATCGTGTCTTAACCGATAAGGATATTACGAAGCTTGGTATCCGTTCTTCGCTTCTTCAGGCTTCCTTCAACTATGAGCGTATGCAGGCCGGCGGCTTCCTTGATGCCCAGCTGCCGGCCCTCGAAAAGATCTACAAAGATGATCCGGAAGGTCTGAAGGCCGCAATGACCGACAACATGGAGTTCATCAATACGCATCCGAACCTTGTCGGCTTCTTAATGGGTCTTCTCATCTCTCTGGAAGAGAAACACGAGGACCGCTCCGTCATCAAAGGTCTGAAGGTCGCTCTCTTCGGTCCGATTGCCGGTATCGGTGACGCCATCTTCTGGTTTACGCTGCTGCCGATTATCGCCGGTATTTCCTGCAGCTTCGCCGCGCAGGGATCCGTCCTTGGTCCGATCATCTTCTTTGCCTGCTATCTGGTCATCTGGCTGCTTCGGATTAACTGGACACACCTCGGCTATAATCTGGGTCTCAAGTCCTTTACAAAGCTCCAGGAAGAATCGGAAATCATTTCGAACTCTGCTACGATTCTCGGTGTCACGGTCGTTGGCGCCCTGATCGCGAACTACGTGAGCATCAATCTGAAACCGGTCATCTCGATTGGTGACAACATTTCGGTCTCGGTTCAGGAGGCGTTCCTCGATACGATTTTCCCGAACCTTCTGCCGATGGCATATACGCTTCTGATGCTCTACTTCCTTAAGAAGAAACAGGTCAGTCCGGTCGTTCTGATTCTGGTTACGATCGCCATTGCCCTGATCTCTTCCCTGATTGGATTAATGTGATGCATTGATTCCAATCTTTCTTCTAAGCACCGGCCTTGCACGAGGGCCGGTGTTTTCTGTTGAGATATGCTAGGATACCAGCATGAATAAGAAGTTCATTGCATCCCTCCTCATCCTGTCCCTGTTAACAGGATGTTCCTCTACATCCGCCGTATCGTCCGGCGAGACAAATGAGCCTGAATCTTCGCCCGTAAAACTGATGGTCGCAACCGATCTTCATTATCTTTCTCCTTCGTTAACGGACAATGGGGAACGTTTCCAGGCTGTCATGGCCGCCGGCGACAGTAAGGTTACAGAATACAGTGAAGAAATCGTCGACACGCTGATGAAAAAGGCGAAGGAAGAGAAGCCCGATGCCCTTATTATCAGCGGCGATCTGACCTTCAATGGAGAGTTGATTTCACTCAACGAGCTGAAGGACAAGTTCACTGCGCTGGAAGAAAACGGCATTCCTGTTCTGGTTATCCCGGGCAATCACGATATCGATTACCCCTATGCCTATGGATATGATGGGGCCGACTATTATCCGGTAGAAGACATCTCACAATCCGAGTTTACCTCCCTGATGGGAGCCTTCGGCTATGACGATGCGCCCGCACGCGATCCTTCTTCCTTCAGCTACTGCACGCATGTGACAGACAATCTGTGGCTCTTGTTCCTGGATGCGAATACAGAGGCAGATCCCGGAGAACTTTCGAAAGAAACACTGGCATTTGCAGAAGATGTTCTAAAACAGGCGGCGGAAGGAGGTGCCACAGTCATTCCTGTCACACATCAGAATGTTCTTCCTCCCAGTGATCTTTTTTCCAGAGGCTTTGTCATCAATAACAGCGACGAAGTGAAAAAGCTGTTCAAGAAATATAACCTTTCGCTCTGTCTGAGCGGGCACGCCCACTTACAGCACACCAGTGAAGAAGACGGTATGACCCAGATCATTACAGAGTCGCTCAGCGTCTATCCGCTGCAGTACGGCATACTCACCGTCTCCGGAAATAACTGGCATTATGAAAACAGGGAGCTGGGTATTCGCAAAGAAGAAAGCAAGCAGCGCTTCGATGCCAATACCCTTTCTCAGGTAGACGAGGTTCTGAAACGCTTGAATCTCAGTGAAGATGAAAAAAAGGCGATGGAGGACCTTGCCGTCACCGCCAATGAAGAATATTTCTCTGGAAAACAGATGACACTTAACAAGGATGATCCCGCCTATCAGCTATGGGTAACATATGCACCGGACTCCTTCTGGACCATCTATCTCACAAGCACGATCGGTGGTCAGAAACAGTGAGGTAATCTAACGACTGCGTAACTTTTGTCCTGCTATTTTGATTGAAGAAGCACAGAAAACAGCCTGTATGAGACGATTCCACACCCAATGAAGTGATAATAAACACTCCACAGAAATGGAACACGTTATGCGGGCTGTATTGAGTCGATTCATTCAGAAAAGTTGTGGAAAACATTTTGCATGTTTCTAGATTCACCGGCTTGAGGAAAATTGGTGAAACCGATTCTATCGCTAAAAAGTAACGAAATATGAGCAATAATAATTATATTTTCGTGCATTTAATTGCATTTCATGTGCAATTCATATATTTTATAAGCGAAATAGGGAGGGCGATGAAATGAGTGCAAATACAACAAACATCAGTATCCGAATGGATTCAGACGTAAAAGCAGAAGCTGATGCTCTATTTAACGAACTGGGTATGAGCCTGACGACTGCGATTAACATCTTTATTCGCGAGTCACTTCGTGAAGGCGGTATCCCATTTGCAGTAAAAATCGACAATCCCAACAAGGAAACGATTGCGGCTATGCTCGAAGCCAAAAAGATCGCAAAGGATACGTCCGTAAAAGGATACAATGACCTTGACGAATTGTTTACCGATTTAAAAAAATGAGGAAGACAAAGTATATCGTCAAATACACGACATCTTTTAAGAAAGACTACAAGCGTTCGATCAAACCTGACTACTCCCCATGGCTGAACCCAGGGGGTTCTGGAAAACACTATGGTCCAGTATGTTCACATTACCAAGGGTAATGCACACGCTTCAGATAGATCATTCCCAAACATTGCGCAGGCTGTTCCGTATGGAATGTGCTGCTCTGACCCGGCCGTCTCCTGAAAGGAGATGACCTGTCATGCACTTGTGCCTTGCGCTGTTACGCCGGCGTAGTCACTACGGCGCTTGAATCTTATATCAATTGATATACCAGGACAGCTGTCCAGTCTTATGAAGGCGGTCAACTTCCGCATCCTGATTTGATTTGAAATTCTGAAAATCGTCATATGCAGACCTTTCATTGATATGCATGCCGTCTGCGTTCGTATGCTGAATCAGATATGCGCTGAGCAGATCTCTCTGCACAATAATATCCTGACCGGATGCGTCTTTGCCAAGAAGGATCATCCGGTCTTTTAAGTCCTTCTGTTTATATGTCCCGTCCAGCGGGTTGTATTGCGATGCCTTCACCTTCCAGGTATCCACATACAGAATGGATTTTCCTGTCTGATGAAGTTTTTGATCAATGATGCTGATGAGCAGGGCAGGCGCCCGGCGTTGAATTGTTTTCCCGTATCGCTTTTTACTGCGAATGCGCCCGTTCTTTGAGTTTATGGCCTGTTTCTTTGAACGTCTGGCAAGACCTTTCACGCTCATCCTTTCCACCCGAATATCGGATCCCCTGGCAATCAGCAGCTTTGCCAGTATGCAATGACTCTGCTTCCGATATACCTGCTGCTTACGGCTGAGTTCTGCATACTTCTGTTTCAGTTTTCTGTAACGGCGGGAAGCCTTCCATTCGTGCCGGCCTTTTTTGATCGTTCCGCAGGGATTGTAGTTCTCCGGGTTCATGGCTCTTCGGGAGCGGTCCATCGCTCTCTGCATTCGTTTCATCTTCGCTTCATTTGGCTTACATTCCGGCGCCAGCTCCACCAGCAGAGCGGAATCGTCTGTTACTGAGGCAATGGTTGAAGTGCCTTCATCCAGTCCCTGGGTTCCTTCCCCGAACTTCAGATTTTTCATGGGCGGAGTTCCTTCCATCACAAGCTGTGCATACCAGCGTTCTTTCCCACGGATGATGCGCTTCAGAATGCGAACATATTTCACCCGATCCTTAAGGCACTGCATTCGATACGGATCATCCCGGGGAATAATGATTTCGTATTCATTCCCCCTGCCAAGGCATACCACCATTTTGGAACGATTGAAATGCAGCACGGATTTATAGGACTTTCCCTCAAAAGAAGTGCCTTTTGCGTGAGAGAGAAATCTCACTTTTCCTGCCTGATGGGTACGCACTTTTTCAATGGCGCGGAATGCACGGGTTGCCAGTTTCTGACATTCATCAATCCCGAGCGTGCAGTACTTCGGATGCAGAGATGCGACATACGCATGCATGCTGTACTCAGAATAGGAGTGCCAGTCATAAACGGCAGCGAACTGCTTTCTGCGATCATCTGTCTTCTCAGTCCTCTGTTTCCTGTATTTGTATTCTCTGCAGAGCGCTGTATATTCCGGATCATTGATCACTTTATGCATGCGCTTCAAGCCCTCTTTCAGGCAAAGATTATAAACGGAGACAGCCGCATTTTCCGCATGATGAAGTACGGCAAAACCACCTGTTTTTGCAGGCTTGAGTTCATATTCTGCAATGTAAGAGGGAGTTTTGCATTTCTTCATTGCGCTCCTTAATGACTCTTCTGATCTTCAATATATTTGCGTACGGTAGCTTCGTTAATGTGTCCGACAGTACATAAAAAGTAGTTTCTGGTCCATAAACATGGAAGGCACGTCTTCAGTTTTGGAAACTCTTCTCTTAATACATGGGAAGAATATCCCTTCATGTGCTTGATCACGTAATGAGGAAGAATGCGCGGATCCATGGAAAGGAACATATGCACATGGTCCGGCATAACTTCCAGGGCCAGAATCTCAACGCCAAGATCTTCTGCCTTTTCATACAGCAGCTCTTTAAGCCTGGCATCAATGGGAGGAGTTAATACAGGTCTGCGGTATTTCGGGCAGAAAATGATATGAAACTGGTTTTTGTAAACCAAACCATCCTTCCGAATATAGGTATCTTCATCTTTAGTTCGTTTCATAACTAAATTATAAAAGAAACGTCGTATGAAAACAAACCGCAAGGCATGAAAAATAGCTTCATTATGCGCTTTGTGCCGCTTCCTCCCCTTGACTGAAGTCAGGGGCTCCCGCGTCTAATCTGTTGTGGTTTGAAAATTGAAATGCTTGAGGATGTCGTAGCCCTGCTCGCTATGGGCGAGCCTTTACCGGAAAATAATTATGATCATGAGCTGACCGGAAATTGGACAGGCTATCGGGAATGTCACATTCTTCCAGACTGGCTTCTGATTTACTGTATCGACAATAATGTACTTGTGTTGACATTGTCACGTACAGGATCGCACAGCGATTTGTTCAGCAATTAACTCCGATTCCTCGATCCTATTGAAAAAGCCGTTTCAAAGCGAGACTGCTGAAAAAGTACGGTTATCGAATAACCGATTTTGCTTTAACATTTAACCTCTGAATGACCCGAGTGTGGATTTATGATTCACAATGATAAGCGCGTAATCTGCAGAAATGCGTCGATTATGCGCTTTTTCTTCATGTTTTGATTGAAACGCATGCATGCATGGCGTATAATATAACTATACTCCGGAGGTGTCTTTATGCTAAGAATGATTGATATGCCCCAGTTGGATCTTGGCTCTTATAACGGGCTCTACGATATTCTGATCCCTAGAGATAACTTCTGGCGTCAGATGAACGAAACGATTGACTTCTCTTTTGTTGCAAAAGAAGTTCAGAAGAACTACAGCGACTGTATGGGCAGAACTGCAGCTGATCCGGTACTGCTGTTCAAATATCTGCTTCTTAAGACCGCACGCAAGCTCAGTGATCGTGATCTGATTGAAAGAGTCCGGTATGATATGGAAATGAAATACTTTCTGGGCTATAGGCCTGAGGAAACTGAATTCATTGATCCGAGCCTGCTTACCAAATTCCGCAGAACCAGACTCAAGGATACCGACCTGCTGGATGTGCTGATTGGCAAGACTGTTGAAATCGGGAAGAAGAAAGGAGTCATTCATGATCATGAAAAGATCATCGTCGATTCCACTCATACCAATGCACTCTACCAGCATATTTCTCCGCGTGAGGAACTGATCAGGCGGGCAAAGGAACTGAGAAAGTCTGTATATGCAGCGGATGAAACCATGAAGGGCAGAATGCCGAAGAAGCGGGAAAGCAGCGGTCTTCTGGAGGATGAAATCGAATACTGCAAGGAATTGCTGGATCTGATCGCTTCAGATGAACGGCTTCAGAAGATACCGGATATCCAGGAACGTCTCAATTACCTGAAAGAAGGAGTGGAAGACACGAGTGAACAGTTTGAATTCTCCAGAGATCCGGATGCGAAAGTGGGGCACAAAACTGCAGACACTTCCTTCTTCGGGTATAAGACGCATATTGCCATGACCACGGACAGAGTCATTGTGAGTGCGGCAGTGACAACCGGAGAGAAACATGACGGCAAGCAGGCTGCAGATCTGATTGAGAAAGCAGAAGACGCAGGAGTAACCGTGGACGCTCTGATTGGTGATGGTGCATATTCCGAGAAAGACAATATTGAATACACCTCAGAAAAAGGAATCAAGCTGGCATCAAAGCTGAGTGAGAATGTTCTACATGGAAGCCGGGAGAAAGAGTTTGAGTTCAACAAGGATGCCGGGATGTATGTATGCCCGGCAGGACATATGGCAGTCAGAAAAAGCAAAGGCGGTCAGGAGAAAGCAGCGAATGGTTCTGATACAAAAGTAGTTACCTATTTCTTCGATGTAGAGAAATGCAGAAACTGTCCTTTGCGAAACGGCTGTTACAAGGAAGGCGCGAAGTCAAAAACCTACTCGGTAAAGATCAAATCAGATACGCATATTGCTCAGATGGATTACATGAAGTCAGATGAATTCAGAGAACTATATGCTGAGCGATACAAGATCGAGGCTAAAAATGCGGAACTGAAGCAGACCCTCGATTATGGAAATGCCCATGCGTGCGGAATGAACGGAATGACGATACAGGCAGCAGTATCGATTTTTCTTGTGAACCTGAAGAGGATAAAAACACTGGAAACAAGCGTTAAGGGGGCACCAGATAAGGAATAATCCTCTCTTTTTCTCACTTACTCTTCCGAAAGGCAGAAAAATCCTGGCCGGTTCTGATACTGGCCAGGATTTTCATCAGTGATTAAGTTTTCAACCCCTACTTTGTCAGCAACCTCTTTCAAAGCACGGCTTTTTTGTTTAATTCTTCAGGCTGTTGATTGGTGAAGGAATGTGGCCTCCGCGATCAATCATGACCTTCGGCGACGACTTCTTTACCGCCATCACCGGTCCTGTTCCAAGCAGACCTCCGAATTCCAGTTCCTCACCCACCTTCTTACCGATGGCAGGGATGACACGGACCGCTGTCGTCTTCGTATTGATCATGCCGATGGCTGCTTCATCCGCGATAATGCCGGAAATAGTTTCAGCAGTCGTATCTCCCGGAACCACGATCATATCAAGGCCAACGGAGCAGACGGCAGTCATCGCCTCCAGCTTCTCAATGCATAAGCCACCACTCTTTGCGGCCGCAATCATGCCGGCATCCTCCGACACCGGAATGAATGCGCCGGACAGCCCGCCGACGGAGGAACTTGCCATGACGCCGCCTTTTTTTACGGCATCATTGAGCATCGCAAGGCACGCCGTCGTTCCCGGCCCACCAACTTCTTCCAGTCCCATCGCTTCCAGCACCTGGGCAATCGAATCCCCCTGCGCAGGCGTCGGCGCCAGCGAAAGATCCACAATACCGAACGGAACCCCAAGGCGGCGTGCCGCCTCAGTACCGACCAGCTGCCCCATCCGGGTAATCTTGAAGGCAGTCTTCTTAATGACTTCCGCAATCTCATTCATCGAGCAATGAGGACCGGCCTGTTGAATCGCCTGCAGAATCACACCCGGCCCCGAAACACCCGTATGAATAACGCAGTCCGTCTCCGATATACCATGGAATGCACCGGCCATAAACGGATTATCTTCCACCGCATTGCAGAAGACGACAAGCTTCGCCGGACCGCTGCAGTTTTTGTCTGCCGTTAATTCGGCGCTTTTTTTTACAACCTGCCCCATCTGCTTTACTGCATCCATATTGATGCCGGCGCGGGTCGAACCAATATTGACGCTGGAACATACATATTCCGTCTGTGCCAGTGCTTCGGGAATGGAGGCAATCAAAGCCTCATCACCCGGCGTCATGCCCTTCTGGACAAGGGCACTGTAGCCGCCGATAAAATTGATGCCAAGATCTTTTGCCGCCCGATCCAGCGTCAGCGCATATTTCACCGGGTCACCGCCGCTGACGGAAACCAGCAGCGAAACCGGCGTCACCGAAATACGTTTATTGACGATGGGGATACCGTACTCTCTGGAAATAGCGTCCGCCGTACGGACCAGGTTCTTTGCCTTCGTCGTAATCTTTTCGTATACCTTGCGGCAGCTGACGTCAATGTCGCTGTCTGCACAGTCAAGCAGAGAAATGCCCATGGTCACGGTACGGATATCGAGATGTTCCTGTTCGATCATCCGGATCGTTTCCAGGATAGAATCTGCATTGGAATTAAAGATTGCCATAGCTGTATCCCTCAGATCGTATGCATCGCATTGAAGATCGCTTCATGCATCACATGAAT